>CALHWE010000013.1 GCA_938036785.1 uncultured Candidatus Saccharibacteria bacterium
CTTTTATATATTTATATATAATAGGAGAGAAATCGATATGGATATATGGATGTATGGATGTATGGATGTATAGAGAGAAAGATAAAGATAAAGAATAGATAAATAAAGAAATATAAAGATAGATAAATAAATAGAGATAGAGATAGAGATAGAGATAGAGATAGAGATAAGTAGAGAAATAGATAGAAATATAGAGAAAGAGATATATAGATATAAAGATAGAGAAATAGATAGATAGAAATAGAGATAAATATAGATCAAGAGAGATGAATATATAAAGGTAGTTAGAGAGATAGAAAGATTATGAGGAGGCAAGGAGAAATGAGTGTATATGAGTAAGAAAGAGAATGAATGGAATCGTGTTCAACTTGGTGCAGATAAGCGCTCAGTGTTAGGAGAACGACAGCATTCTATTCTTATTGCACTGTACCGATACCGTTTTGGAACGCGGCAGTTACTTGCCAAGAGCCTCGGAGTTGCTGCCGGATCAAGCCTACATACCCGTCTTACTGCTCTATGTAACCATGGTCTTGTAGCACGCCGCTATACTAGCCACATGAAGCTCCAAGGCAAACCAGCAGCCTACTATTTGACAGCGCGAGGGCTGCGGGTGCTGCAGCAGATCGATAACGGACCTCGAGTGACAGCGCAGCTCATCAAAGCAAGCTATCGAGATGCCCAGGTCAGCCAATCGTTTGTGGACCACGTACTTGCCGTATACCAGTGGACTTATCAACTGCAGCAATGCCATCCAGCACTGCGGGTGTTTTTGCCGCGGGAGATGGTGCACTACCACTACTTTCCTCAAAAGCTGCCCGATGCCTTCGGGTCACTCAAAACAGCCTCAGAGACGCGTTGCTTCTTTCTCGATATCTTTGCGGCGAATACGCCACGAGCAGCAATCACCAAAACAATTGCCCAGTACCTCTCCTACTTCCGTCATGGCGGCTGGACAGTCACAGGACAGCCATTACCTGCCCTACTCTTCGTTGTGGCATCGAATCGAGAGCAACGACACTTACAGCGAGCCATTCGAGCAGTAGAGCAGCGCATCGATTGTGACACTGCCGTGCAGATAGCTATCACACATCAAGCACTAGCCCAAGAAAACCGAGCACCATTATGGACACCGCTTGACGAACCAGAACACTCCTACTCACTTGAAGAACTATGGCGCTAGGTCCTTGTGTCGTGCCCACGACACTAGTACCTCGAGCGGGTGCCTTAAGCAATCTCCTGCACATTAAACCCTTCCACGCAAATACCGCTCAGTACAAGAGCAACTCTTTTGTCTAGCTATCATCAGGAGCCTAGCAAATTAAAAACGTACACCGCTCAGCGTACTCATACTCACGCTCATCGCACTGCACAACAAATAGACTAATTACTACACCATGACATTCCTCATCGTTTGTCATATACCCTACATAAACAAGACAACCCATATTCTCGTGGCCACGCCATCCCGTATAGGTCATACGGCGTACTCCTTCCTTGCACGGCTACCCTCTTTCCCATGACAAAGCACGTATAAAACAAGCGAGCAAAGTAACCAAACCACCAGTAGATGTTCCCCTTACTCGTACCACTCTGACGTGATTATATTTTCATGAACAACTAACCTAAGCTCGTTTATCTAAGCCATATACTGCATCAGGAGATGAAGAAAAAGAAGACATGCTTCAGTATTCCACTATCCGCTATAACCGACACACGTTATCACCTCTCTGACGTGCCTGACCTATCTCTCTAGCGCCGCTCATGAATCGTCGTCGTCTCATAGCATATCAAAGGGTTCACATCACGATTCTGCATCAATCGCTGCAACCAGTGCAGCAAAAGACGTATACTGCTGCGATGGCTGCGTGCCATCCATCATAGCACGCGCCTGAGCAATCGCGCGTTCAGTCTCCTGGTTATACCGTGGCTGCATACTCTGAGACGAAATCTCACCTTCTTCTCTCTGCTTGGTGGCTGGACTAGTCCCAAGACTACTGTGCGCCGTCTTTCCCATGGAATATTCACCTCCTATCATCTAACATGACACCCATAGACACTCGTGATATGCACAAGTAACCTTTTTGCAGCAACCATAAGCATCCACGAATAGTCCTTAGCTGTTCAAACCTAGCATATCATACGCTGTGGCTGCCATATACGCCTGGAGCTGCCGCACTGCCTGAGCCGCCTCAGGAGCGGGCTGAGCACTACACACGGCATAATACCCTACTAGGCCAGCAAGTAGCGGCCGGTTCAGCTCGGCCTGCCAGGCCTGCACATCGTAACCGCGGCGCGCCATATCGAGCAAGAACTCGGTTGCACTCCACTGCTTTGGCACATAAGCTGCCCACTGCCAATCAATTAGCTTCACTTTATCCTGAGCAGCATGGTAGGCAATTGTCTCACTCCGCACATCGCCGTGGCTCAAGCGATCACATGGCTGGTCAGCCACCTGCTGAGCTAGCGCCGCAAGATCAGCTAAGCGCTCGGTATTATCAAGCACGGCGCAAAACTGCTCGTAGCGCCGACGAATCACTGGCTTACTGGCTTGCTCGGCCCAGGAGCGATACGTCTGCTGGAGCTCTTCACGCCGCGTCGCATCATCACGGAGCAGCCGAAGCCCTTCACACTGCACCACTCTGTCAAACGCCGTGGCATGCAGCGCAAGTGTTTCAGCTGCCGCTGCAGGCAGTTTGGTCTGCTCAAGTTGAGCAATCGCCCGCAGCACCGCCGCTATATACCGCTGACGAGCCAGCGTATCCGCTGCATCAGGCGGCTGCCACTGCCAGCCATCCTTAGCAATATACGCCTGGCTCAGCATGATCACCCGCTCATCATCATACTGAACGAACTCCGTCACCAGCGGCGAACCGGCCTGCTGCAGCGCCCGAATCACCGCATCATCTTTACTCAGAGCCGCCGCTAGTGCAGCGTGGTTCGAAGCTTCTGGATCGGCCTCCTTGACAAACACCGCCTGCGTCCCAGCCAGTGCAACAGCTCGTCGGCACCCGGTTGACGCGCCCTCAATCGGCACCACCCGCACCTGATCACGCGCCACCTTACAGTGCTGCGCTACCATCGCAAGCGCCGATGGACTCAAAATCTGGGAAGACGACGGCTGACTCATACCTCTAGTATAGCAAAGGTGCTCTAAATCGCCATACCGACCAAAACGCAGTCCATCGCATGCTTCTCTGCTTCCCCTCTACCAAAAAAACAAAAACACACTAAAACCCGCTCATCCAAGCGGGTCATTAGTGTCTATCCTCACCGCAGCTACGACCGATCGGTCACCACATCAGGGCGATGGTCCACCTCCATCATCTGTGGTGATGGCCCATAAACGCGGATGCTGACATAATCCTTGGGTGAGTAGGTACACGTCGAGAAGAGACCATGGCGATCACGGCAGGCATCATGCTGCACGGTCACAATAGCCCGGCTGCCT
This sequence comes from uncultured Candidatus Saccharibacteria bacterium, assembly GCA_938036785.1. Lineage (GTDB taxonomy): Bacteria > Patescibacteriota > Saccharimonadia > Saccharimonadales > Saccharimonadaceae > Saccharimonas. Next base: position 3,449 of record CALHWE010000013.1, read on the forward strand.
TCCTTGGTAATCGTCGTTGTTGGCTCTTTGACACCCTTCATCTGCAGGTAATCTATCTCGACACGCGGCTTTTCAGCATAGCCGCCATAACTCACCCTGGCAGTGCCATCGACGCGCACCGTAGTGGCATCGGCCACGTCAACTACCTTAGTGCGCTGCACGTCGCGCATTTGGCGGTCAAGACTCATCCCCGCATTCATTCCACCAACCGCTAGGCCAGAGATAGCAACCGCCCCGACGAGGAGCATCGCCAGCATCGCAATACCAACCGGCCGCTTCAGTCGCCAGGCAAAGATACTCCATGCGCCAAGTGAGAGCAAAGCAGTCAGCGCCACGCCGCCGAGCACTGCACAGCCATACGCCAACCACAGCCAGCTCTGCGCAGCAAAGTCGCCCATGTTTGAGACCATAGTCGCGCTCATGACACCACCGACCATCAGTGCGACGAGTGCACCCAGCGCCATCATCAAGACCCCACAGCCAATCATAATGCGCAGCACCTTCGCAGCAGTCTGGGCCGCTTGGCTACCGCTGGCAGGCTCGGCAGCGGCTTTTTTTAAGCTATCAAACGTCACTGGCTTACCGGCCATGCGCAGCTTATCCGACGCCGTCACTGCTGGTGGAATAGACAGCCACATCACGATATAGATCAGCAGCGCCGTCCCAAACGTCATAAAAGGTGAGACGATTGCCAGCAAGCGAATCCACAGCGGGCTAATTCCAAAGTATGCCGCTACCCCAGCACACACCCCACCAATCAACGCATGATCTGTATCGCGCATCAGCTGCTTGGGTGCCCCATCCGCGAGAGCTGCCTCAGCTGCATCTCGCAGCGCAGCATCGTCGTCTCCTGCCTCGGCTTCACTGGCAAACTCCCGAGGTTCACCCATCTGACCGCGCAGTGCCGTAACATCCTCAGTAGTCACCACGCCATCACGCGTCACACCGCGCTCGGCGAGCAGCTCAACCATCCGCGCTTCGATCTCGCGCATTGCTTCTGGCTCGGCATGCATCCGCTGCTGAATCGACTTCAGATACGCTCCCAGCGCGTGCTTCGCCTCGACCTCAACACGAAATGGCGTCTTGGCGAGGTGGATATTGGTAATTTCCTTCATGACATGTCCTCCTTACAACTTCTCTATTGTACTACTTAGTGCCGCAATATTGTGTTTGAGCTGCTTGGTTACCTCTGCGCCAAATGATGTGGCCGTGTAATATTTGCGCGGTGGCCCTTGCTCACTTTCTTTCCATTCGTGTTGCAAGAGCCCGTCCTTTTGCAAGCGACTCAGTAACGGGTAGATCGTCCCCTCCACCACCATCAGGTCAGCCTGACGGAGCTGCTGGATGATCTCGCTGGTGTAGCGTGGCTCCTTGGCACACACCACCAGCACGCAGTACGATAAGAAGCCTTTGCGCAGCTGCGTCGTCAGCGCCTCGGCATAGTCAGTTGCATTCATCAGTGCCCTCCTGGGATGTTATGGCGTGTGACACGCCCATCTTTGATCACCACTTGGTAGTCACATTGCTTAGCCAGATCCGCATCGTGCGTCACAATAATCAGCGTTGTGCCATGCTCACGCTGCTGGCGAAAGAGCAACTCCTCGATCTGGGTACCCGTCTCGCTATCCAGGTTGCCAGTTGGCTCATCAGCAAACAGGATCTTCGGCTCACCCACGATTGCCCGGGCAATCGCTAGGCGCTGCTTCTGCCCACCAGACAGATCCTTGGCCTTATTGTGCTTTTTGCTAGCCAGGCCAACCGCCTCGAGCGCCTGGTTCACCTTGGCGCTGCGCTGCGCCCGCGGCACACCAGCGATCTCTAGCGGCAGCATCACATTGCTCACCACGCTATCGTTACCCTCGACAAAGAAACTCTGGAAGATAAAGCTAATCGTCCGTGCCCGGAAGGCATCAACCTGCCGCGGCTTCATCTGCAGGATATCTCGCCCGCCGATCACCACCTGCCCCGTCTGTGGCCGGTCGAGGCCAGAGATCGCATGCATCAAGGTGGACTTACCCGAGCCGGACTTGCCAAGGATGGCTACGCTCGCGCCTCCAGGAATGGTGAGGTTGATGTCATTGAGTGCCTTAAATTGGTTGTGCTTTTTGCCATAGGTTTTGGTAATATGCCGTAGTTCAATCATGTCCTTCTCCTTATTCTATTCTGTCCTTAATGCCTCAATTGGGTCAAGCTTCGTCGCTTTGCGGCTTGGTAGGTAGCTGGCAATAATGCCGAGGATGGCCAGTAGTGCCACGAGGGCGACCATCTGCCAGGCTTCCGGTAGAAGCAGCTGCATACCCTCCTCAAACTTGAGCTTCTCAACAATCCAGGGGTTAAGCAGGCTCAGTAGGCTGGCACCGCCCGCACCAATCGCACCACCGATGACGCCGATCAACGCAGCCTCGTAGCGGAAGAGCTTACCAACATCGCGGCTGCGCATCCCCAGCGCCTTCATCAGGCCAATCTGCTGCGTTCGCTCCAGCACCGAGATGTACATGGTGTTAATGATCCCAAACATACTAGCCAGCAAGGCGAGAGCACCAAAGGCGAGCAGAGCATACTGCGCCCCATTGATGATACTGAGCATACCTTCCTTCGCTTCAGTGAAGGTCTGAGCTTGGTAGGTACCACCACCGAGCTTCACGACCGCGTCTTTCACGGCAGCAGCATGATCATCGCTGTCTGCTCGTATCACGACGCTTGGGTACTGGTTGGCCGCACCGGGGGCTTTGGTCTTTTGGTTAATAAGCAGTGCATCATCGGTCGCAATCGTCACACCAGGCTGGTAGCCAATTGAGGCCATACCGGCTGTTTCGACCGCCACAATAGTCAGTTGGGCATCATGCGTCCCGCCCGGCCCCTGAGCATGGAGCGTAACCGTCTTGCCAACCGCATCCTGGGCCGAGTCAAAGCCAAAGTCGGCCAGATATTCCTTGGCAAGGATCGCTTGGCCAGGCACGAGGTCTGTACCGTCATCAGTCTTCGTCAATTCACCAGCCACAATCTTCGATGATTTGCCCTCATTCTTGACGTTAATCGAGGCAATCAGCCGCTTGTGGTTGGCTGGGCTCTCTACGTAGCGCACCACTTGGGTCACATTCGCGTACGGCCGCACCGTCTTGACGTGATCCAGCTTGCTGAGCTTGGCGACATCATCATCGCTCAGCACGAGGGCGCCGCTCTCATTCACTGCCTTATCTTTGCCATATTCAGGTAATTTCTTTTCGTCACGGGCGTGTGTCACATACACCGTTGAGGCACTACCGGCACTATCAATCACCGAGGTCAAGAAAGCCCGGCCGCCATTGCCCAGCATCAGCGCCAGACCAATTGTAAATGCTCCCACTGACATTGCCAGTGCTGTTAGTGCTGTGCGAGCCTTGGCTTGGCGCAAGTTACGCCCCGCTCGCTTGATTATATCGATTCTCCTCATTCGATACTCCTTACGATATTATTGTTATTGCCTGGTACTATGCTATACAAGGTATATTGAAATGTCAAGTAGTTTGAGAAATAAAGTACTGGGCACTCAGTTATTTTAGCTCACCATCCACTCGGTATCATACTATCCTTAACTATTCGTGGGTTAGTGTAACGCATAAACTCTTCATCAAGCTACATCATCTACCACAGTCCTTACTCTAAGAGGTTATGTCCCCTATTATAGTAAGCTTATAGAGCAAAAGACCCTGACACGAATCTTTCTGATATCGCATAACAGAGAGTATAAAAAGCATAGGTCAGTGGGAAACCAACCCTAGGCATATCTCGCTGAGTATTATACAATAAAGATGCTACACTCCTGGGAATGGAGGAAACCATGAGCAAGAAGAGCGTATGTGCTCTTACTGCGGTTTTGAGCACACCGTATTTTTTTGGCATCGGTCTTGTTGTTGGCCGTGCCTCAGCTGTCGAATTCCCGGTCGTACGCGCTCTCGTATTTGCTGTTACAGCAGCTGTGATGAGTGCCGCCGGCGTATTCATACTTATGTGCGATTCCGATTCGCTAGCCTAGCTAGAATTTACGTTGAGTCGACGGGAGTGTAGCAATTCCCTGCACCTAAGAGGTGAGTTCATTCGACTCTCCGCCGTTTCTTTTCTTCCAGGCCTTCTCGACACGCCGTCTCGCTGAACGTACATTAAAGTACGCAAGAACCCAGGAGGCTAACAGTAGAGTTCTTGTGACTGTGATGTATCAGCCAGTACTCTGTGTCGGGTAGGCGAAGTAGCCGCATTGACTATTTGAAAGCCAACAGCACAAACCGCAAAGTCTTTGACAGAAAACCACGATAATCACTCTAAAACAAAATCTCCCGCTGTGTGACCTGAAAACCACTCGCCGGAGATTAGAGTGACACAGCGTTAGCCTGTGTCTGCCTAAAATTATATGCCTCCTGGTATCATTGTCAACAGCAACTCTGGAATTCACGTCCACATAAGCGCGCTGATCCTGTTACGACTCGTCAAGGATCTTTTAATCAAAACTATCTATTTCTGTCCGACTTTACTTCGAAATTTTCTCAACATTTATCTTTTTTTGTTTAACCTGTATAGTTTCTACCACTTTTATCATGGAGATTAATAGACAGGAAAAACAATATTGAGAAGTTTGAAGGCGAAGATTGTATGCCGCGAATGAGTTTGAAAACTTGAGGCGCAAAAATTTCACCTCAAGTTGGGGTCGTCCAAGGTACCTACCAAATGCCTTTACGGAGCAGGGTATTTATATTGCTTCCTCTACCTATTCCTTTGTTCAAGGTCACATTTTGTGATCTTGAAAGTTCGTCCACTTCCTCATCAGTTAATTGGAATATAAAATCTTCATCAAATTTTTTTATTATTTCTTTTTACCTATTGATTAAACGCTCTTGTTTCACACCTATATATTTCAGCAAGTTCTTTATCTTGTTCATACCAGGTACAGATCGTTACATCCGTCGTCTTGATACGTCTTTAACCCGACTAACGCAGTGCCGGATGGCCGAGCTGTTCGACGTCGATGTGTGCACCATCAGCGAGCACCTCGGGAACGTCTTCTCTTCTGGTGAGCTGGAGCGTGAGGCAACTATCCGGAAATTCCGGATAGTTCGATCCGAGGGTTCACGCCAGGTGACACGCAGCATCGACCACGACCGGTTAGAGCAGCCCTCTCAAGCCGCCTAGCACAAGCGCCACGCACGACTAAATCAAATGAGACACCGGCTTCTATGCCAGTATCTCATTATCTTGCTCCTTACGACGCTTTACGACACAATAATCGTCCCTTGCTCACCGGCCACAGCGGCAGCGGCGTGCTCTAGGTTGGCAATAATGGCGCGCCGACCAGGCTTTGCCACGAAATTGAGCGCGGCCTGCACCTTCGGTAGCATACTACCCGACGCAAACTGCCCCTGCTCGGCATAAGCCTGCATCTCCTGGCTGGTCGTCCGGCCAATCGCACGAGCCTGCGGCGTACCATAGTCGACCATCGCGTTATCGACAGCCGTAAGAATTACCAAAGCTTCAGCATCAATCGCATCAGCCACCACCGCAGCGGTAAAGTCCTTGTCGATCACCGCCTCGACGCCGGCCATACCGTGCGCTTCATTATCAACCACCGGAATGCCGCCACCGCCCGCTGTCACGACGGTCAAGCCAGCATCAAGCAGGGCACGCACCGCGCCTTCTTCCACCACGCGCTGCGGTCGAGGTGATGGCACGACGCGGCGCCAGCCTCGCCCCGCATCCTCTTTGAAGACGAAATCACGCCCCGCCGCCGACTGTTGCGCCTCAGCCTCGGAGGCATAAAAGACCCCGATTGGCTTCGTAGGATTTGCAAACGCCGGGTCATCCGCATCAACCACCGTTTGCGTCACCATCGTCACCGCGTGGTTTGGCATACCACGGCGAGTAAACTCATTTGTCAGTGCCTGCTGTAGCCAGTAGCCGATCTCTCCCTGGCTCATCGCGCCGCACGTATCAAGCGGCATTGTCGGCACCTCAGGGGTATTAATCGCCTCCTCATGGAGCACAATATTCCCCACCTGCGGCCCATTCCCATGGACGATCACCAGCCGATGCCCAGCCGCAATCAGCGGCACCAGCTGAGCCGCCGTCTCGCTCGCTACTCGCTGCTGGGCAGCCGCACTTGCTTCACCTTGTCTTTGGAGGGCGTTACCGCCCAATGCAATCACAATTGTACTCATCCTAAAACCTCAACGACATGCAGGTCAAACTGCCAGTTATTTTTTCAAATTCACTCGTATCGATTAGTTCTACGTGGTAGCCACAGTCGCGGATCTGCTGCTCAATCTTCGGAAAGCCCTGCGGCACAATCACTGTGCCATTAATCCACAAGCTATTCACCGCATAGTACTCATCGTCATCTACCACCAGCTTGTTAAATGCTGCAAAGGCTGGGTGGTGCTCATAGGCCTTGGCAACGATCAGGTTGTTGTTGTCTAAGTAAACCACATCATCCTTCAGGTGCAGAATCCCTGTCACCTCAACCGTCTCGGCCGTCATGCCATAGCGCTCGAGAATAGCGGTAATCTGCTCGGCTGCTGCTTGGTTCGTACGGTGGCTCAGACCAATGTAGTAGTGGTCTCCCACCATCATAATATCGCCAGGGTCGACGGTGCCGGGTGCCTCGACCTGCTCGATAATATCATAATGCTGGCTGAGCGCCTGGCGCAAATCGGGCAAGCTCGCCTCGCCACGCCGACTTACTGCCCCAGGCCGCGACAAAATCGCCACTCCATGCGGCGTACACAGAGCATTATCCTCAATAAAGACGCTATCCGGATACTCCTCATTGGGCTCCAAGACCGTCACCTCAAGACCGCACTGGCGGAGCAGCGCAACGTACTGATCGTACTGCTGTATTGCTCGCTCGTAGTCTGGCTTCCCCTTCTCCGGCGTCTGGCTAATGCCGTTGATCAAACTACGGCTTGGCCGGCGAGTAATCGCGTAATGAAACATCACACTCCTTTCTCTTATGCAATGCGGTGCGCCTTTCTCGGCGCACCGCATGATTACTTGTTAGTTAAACAGCTTGGGCATTGTAATACCAAGTGTCTTATCCAGCCCACCAGTCAGCAGCTGGAATAGCGCATAGGCGAGCGCTACCAGTAGTGCTGCGACGAGCAGCCACTCAAGCGCCGTAAACGACTTTTTGCCTTGCTGCTTGCGCATCAGGCCATAGACCACAATACCCGGCACATACAAGAACACCGTCACCAGTAAGTTCTCTACTCCCGCGGCATAGACCAGCCAGACGCTATACACACTAGCCATCACACCAACAAAGATATTGGCCGCCCGACCCTTCGTCTCTGGCTTCTCGAGAGCCGAGTACTTCAGCTGATAGAAGGCCGTCAAGGCATAAGGCACAAGAATTGCCGATGTCGCAATCGCAATACCAATGTTATACACCGAGCCACTTGTCAGCGGTATCGTCAGGATAAAGAACTGCACCAAAGCGTTGGTCACCAGCAGCGAGTTCTTTGGCACGCCAACCTTGTTCTCTTTGGCAAAAAACGTCGGAAAAGTGCCAACCTTTGCCGCTTGGTAGGGTAGCTCAGCTGCAAACATCGTCCAGGCCAGCCAGCCACCAAGCACCGCAATGATCAAGCCACTATTGACCAGCCAGGCACCCCACGGCCCAACCACCTTCTCGAGCAAGAGTGCCATCGCTGGGTCTTTGAGACCAGCCAGTTCCGGCTGCGTTGCCACGCCAAAGGCGAGGACGGTCATCAAGACATAGAGCGCAAGCACGGCGGCAAAACCAATGAAGGTCGCCTTGACGACATCACTGCGCTGCTTAGCCCGGCCCGAGAACACAACTGCACCCTCGATACCAATAAACACCCAGACGGTAACGATCATCATGCTCTGCACCTGGCTGAGCACCGACCCAAGACTGAAATTACTGCCAGCCAGGCCCCAGAGATCTTTCGAGAAGATACCAAGCTTAAAGGCAGCAATAATCGCCACAAGGAAGACCATCAGCGGGACAATCTTGGCAATCGTGATGAGCAAGTTCACTACACTCGCCGTGCGCACACCTCTGAGAATCAGGCAGTGCACGCCCCAGAGCAAAATCGACATACCAATCGCCGAGGCCCAGTTTTGGCCGTCAGCAAACAGCTGCGGGAAGAAATAGCCAAGTGCCGAAAAGGCCGTTACCGCATAGGCGATATTGCCAATCCAGGCCGAGATCCAATACCCCCAGGCCGAGTTGAACCCAACATATTTGCCAAACCCTGCCTCGGCATAGCTATAGATACCAGCATCAAGGTCAGGGCGCTTCTCGGCAAGGTTACGAAAACTCAGGACGAGGAAGACCATCCCCACCCCAGTGACAAGCCAAGCAATGATGGTCGCCAGTGGCCCAGCCGACTCTGCGGTATTACGGACAAGATTGAAGATACCAGCCCCAATCATGCTGCCAATAACAAGCCCGGTGAGCGATCGCCACCCCAGCTTGCTCTCTTGTTGTGTTTGTTGTGTTGTCATACGTGAGGCCCCCTATGCCTCAGTTACTTGTTATAACGTCAGTGCCATCACTGCCTTAATCGTGTGCATGCGGTTCTCCGCTTCATCGAAGACCACACTGTGCTCGCTCCGGAACACCTCGTCCGTCACCTCCATACTCTCAAGGCCGTAGTCTTGGTAGATCTTCAGCCCCGTCTCGGTGTTGAGATCGTGGAAGGCTGGCAAGCAGTGCAAGAACTTAACATGTGGATTGTGCGTCTCGTCAAGCATCGCGCGATTTACCTGGTAGGGTTTGAGTAAAGCAATCCGCTCAGCGAACTGCGCCTCCTCACCCATCGACACCCACACGTCGGTGTAGATTGCGTCTGCTCCCTCAAGGGCCGCGGCGCGATCATCCGTCACGGTAATCTGCGCGCCAGTCTCGGCGGCAATCGCCCGGGCGAGATCAACCAGCTCACTGCTCGGGTGCAGCTCAGCTGGCGCTAAGATGCGGAAGTCAACACCCATCTTGGCCGAGCCAATCATCAGGCTATTGGCCATATTGTTGCGCCCATCACCGACAAAAACCAGCTTCGTGCCAGCCAGCGGCCCAATGTGCTCCTCAAGCGTCATAAAGTCGGCCAGAATCTGCGTCGGGTGGAATTGATCGGTCAGGCCATTCCACACTGGTACGCCAGCGTGTTTGGCCAAGTCTTCCACCGTCGAGTGCTTAAAGCCGCGGAATTCAATCCCATCAAACATTCGACCCAGCACCTTTGCGGTGTCCTCAACCGACTCCTTTTTGCCAAGCTGGATATCATCCTTGCCGAGAAACTCCGGCGCAACGCCCAGGTCATTGGCCGCGACCGTAAAGGCACAGCGGGTACGGGTCGAATTCTTCTCAAACAAGAGGGCGACTTGCTTGCCCTCGTGCAGGCGATGCGGCACACCCTCGCGCTTGAGCTTCTTAAGCTCGTGCGCCACGTCGAGCATCTGCCGGATCTCCTCTGATGAAAAGTCCTTCAGGGCGAGGAATGAGCGGTTTTTTAGATTGGTTGGTAGGTTCATTTACACATCCTCTCGTATTAATGGCATACTCATGCAGCGTGGCCCGCCACGGCCCCGGCCAAGCTCCGAGCCAGTAATCTCCAGCACTTCGACGCCTGCCTCACGCAGTTTTTGGTTGGTGACGTAGTTGCGGTCGTAGGTGACCACCACCCCAGGAGCAATCGCCAAGGTATTGCTACCGTCATTCCACTGCTCGCGTGCTGCAGCGATATCGTCACCGCCACCGCATTCGATCAAGGTAATCGACGGTACGCCAAGGGCTTGGCTGAGCACCTGCTCAAGATTATGTTCTTTGGTAATAGTTGGGTAGGCCTGCCCGTCTGCCTTATGCAAGACGAAGATATTCATCCGCCCCTCAAAGCCTCGAATCTCGGGATGGATAGTAAATTTGTCATGGTCAATCATCGTAAAGACGGTATCAAGGTGCATAAAGGCGTGACTCTTGGGGATTTCAAGGGCAATCACCGTATCAAAATTCGACTCGGCAAAGAGCTTTGTCGCCATCAGCTCAATCGCCTCTGGTGAGGTGCGCTCACTAATACCGATCGCCATCGTGTGATTATTAAGCACCAGCTCATCACCGCCCTCAATCGAGAATGGTTGACTGCGATCATACCAAACCGGTACGTTCTTGCCAGCAAAGCGTGGATGGAAATCGATAATATAGCGCATAAAGAGCGACTCACGCCGCCGAGCTGGCCAGTGCATCTTGTTGATCGTCAAACCTTGGCCAATCGCTGCTGCTGGGTCGCGCGTAAAGTAGAGGTTTGGCATTGGGTCAAGATAAAACGGGTATTGCTCATGGGCCACCATCGTGTGGAGTTGTTGCTGCTCGGGTGGCAGGCTAATCTCGTCTTTACGCACCCCCGCCATCAGCTTGCGCACCATCTGGCGTGGCTCCATACCAAGCAAATACTCAGCCAGTGTCCGCGATGCCCGCTGGTTGTCTTGTTTTGACGCCACCAGCATCTCAACAACAAATTGCCGCCGCACCGCTTCGTCAGCGAGTGCCTCGGCGGCAAGTTCATCTAAGTACAACACTTCGACCCCACGCGAGCGGAGCAGCTCTGCAAAGCGATCATGCTCCTGCTGCGCAACCTTGAGATACGGAATATCGTCAAACAATAGGCGCTGCAAATGTTCTGGCGTGAGATGCTCGAGCTCCTCACCCGGCCGATGCAAGAGCACTGTCTTCAACCGGCCAATCTCTGATGTAATATGAATTGGATCGTCCACCTTTTCCCCCTGTGTGGCTTATAGTTGATGCTTTCATTGTAGCATGTTCTGAGGTAAGTGCAATGGATAACAGGTGTCACGAATGTGAAACACACGGTGGAATATGCAATGTCCAATCGGCCAAAGTCCGCGCGCTATTCAGCGCGCATTTAGGTTGCGATTCATCAACCTGAGTATATTATTTGTGACCCTGGAGTCAAAGAAGACTATTGACATCAGTGCATCATTCCATTACGGTTTAGACACGGGGTGACGTCACCGTGGTTCTGCGGAGACGACACCCCTATCTTGATAGCATCATCACTCTACCAACTGCATACCAGCCGTTGGTTATTTTTTGCGGTCATAACCGCCAAGCTCGCCTCCACCCGGCAGCGAAATTCAGGGTGCGCCTGCAGCCACGCATCGGCCGCCCGGGCTGTACCAGGCAGCGCTTCATTGGCATAATCATCCACCACCAGCACTGCATCAGGAGTTAGCTTCGGCGTCACGAGCCGAAGTGAGTCCATAATCGACTGGTAGTAGTCGCCATCGAGAAAGGCAAACATAATATCCTCCGGCACATCGTGCGGCATAAGCTCAGCAAACCAGCCCTTATGCACCACTGGTGGGCGCAGCCCGGCCTTCTTGAACTGCTGGAGGAACCCCTTGCGCGTTGCAGCAAGCTCCCCTGCCACAAACTGCTCACCAGCTGCGCTCGCATCCTGCGCCGTCTTCTCTGGCAAGCCGGCAAACGAATCATAGACGTGAAAGACTCCCGCGTGCTGATACGCATCAAGCAAGCGCCGGATAAACAAGCTCGTCGTCCCCACATAACAGCCAAACTCAACAACCGACCCCTGGCAGCCAGCTCTCAGAAGCCGCTCGAGCTCGCGCAGCAAAACCCGCAGCTCACGCTCGTCTACTTGGTCGGAGATGATTGGGTAAGTGCGGAGAAGTTGGTCGGTGATCATTATTGGCCCACTATAGCAAATAATTGCCTATGATGCTATTGCCTGGCTTATTTTTGGTGCTTTCTCCCGTGCACATCCCATTTGTATGCCATTTGATCGAAATTATTCTGGCGAGCATGACCAGTATACGGTATACTATAGACATGAAAGTCACCAGCCCCGCCTTCAAAAACAACGCCAAAATACCAAAGATCTATTCGCGCTTTGGCGGCAACCAGCGACCACCTCTCGCCATCAGCGACGTCCCTGATGGCACCCAGAGCCTCGCCGTGGTGTGCTATAGCCCCGACGCACCCTTCATTGGCGGCTTCTACCACTGGATTGTTTGGAACCTCCCGCCTACTACCACAGAAATCGGCAGCGACTACCTCCCTCACGGCGCCATCGAAGGCACCACCACCTGGGGTAAGCCAGGCTGGGGTGGCCCACACCCTACCTTTGGCACACACCGCTACCAATTCTTTGTCTATGCACTCAATACCGTGCTCGACCTCCCTGCCAAAACACGCCCTAAGAAATTCTCCAAAGCAATCGCCCCACACATCATCGAGCGCACCATGCTGACAGGGAAATTTGGCGCGTTGGATATATTTGATTTGCGGTAATAACTATGTCTCTGTCTGATAGTATCGCGCTATTCTCTATGATTATATCAATCATCTCTGCTGTGATTGCAGTGATATCGTGGCACAAAAGTCGCGTCATCTACGAGATCGAGGAATTAGTTATCCGAAAAATTAACGGCACACGCGATGACATGGATGGTCGAGGCCTGCCAGAGCTTAATCAGAAATTAAACACCGGTCATTATACAATTCTTGGAGTCTTCGAAAGAACTGATGGCGATTGGGCTGTCCTGCTTGCCCGCATCAAGCGACCCAAACGCAGTTAGCTCTAGACAGCTTACTTTGTCGGTTTATCGACGTCTTCCGCAAACTGGGTCTGGTACAATTCCGCGTAAAAGCCATTCTGGGCAAGTAGCTCGTCGTGCGTACCCTGCTCGATAACATTACCATCCTTTACCACAAGGATAAGATCGGCGTCACGAATCGTGCTCAGGCGATGGGCAATAACAAAGCTCGTCTTGTGCTGCATCAGTTTATCCATCGCCTGCTGGATGAGTACCTCAGTGCGGGTGTCAACCGAGCTGGTCGCTTCGTCCAAGATGAGCATCGGCGTCTTGGCAAGCATAGCGCGGGCAATTGTCAGTAGCTGCTTCTCTCCTTGCGACATATTAGTCGCCGCTTCGTCAAGCACCATATCATAGCCACCCGGCAGCGACCGGACAAAATGGTCAACATGCGCCTCACATGCCACCGTCAGCAGTTCGGCTTCGCTTGCCTCGGGGTTGCCATAGCGCAGGTTGTCGCGGATCGTCCCATGGAAAAGCCACGTATCTTGCAGCACCATGCCAAAGAGCTGCCGAACACTGCTACGCGTCATCTGGGCAATATCCACCCCATCGATCAGGATCTGGCCACTATCAATATCATAAAATCGCATCAACAGATTAACCAGCGTCGTCTTACCCGCACCCGTTGGCCCAACAATCGCCACTCGCTGGCCAGGGCGAATATGAGCCGAAAGGTGCTTAATAACTGGCGTCTTTGTGTCGTAGCCAAAGACAACATCGCGAAACTCCACTTCGCCGCGCACCACTGGCAGCGTCGTAGCAGGCACCGGGTCGGGCGCTTCGGCTGGTTCTTTAAGAAATTCAAAAACCCGCTCAGCCGCAGCCGCCGTCGATTGCAGCACATTAGCAATATTCGCTGTCTGGGTAATCGGCTGGTTAAACTGCTGCATATACTGGATAAAGGCCTGAATATCGCCAATTTTAATCCGCCCCTCGATTGCCAGCCACCCACCGAGCACCGCCACGCCAACATAGCCAATATTCCCCACCACATTCATCACTGGATACATCAAGCCAGAGAGGAACTGCGACTGCCACGCGCTCGAGAAAAGCCGCTGGTTAATCTGCCGAAATGTCTTCAGCGAACGCTCCTGGCCACGAAAAGCACGCATCACCTGGTGGCCAGCATACATTTCTTCAATATGGCCATTGAGCTCGCCTAGCTCATCTTGCTGGCGGATAAACTGCGTTTGTGAGCGCTTGGTAATCATAACAATCAACCCCATCGACAGTGGCACAACCAAGAGCGCCACCACAGTCAGCAGCCAACTAATCGACAGCATCATCCCCATAATCCCAACCAGCATCACCACTGCACTCATCATTTGCGACAGGCTTTGGGTAAGCGTTTGACTCACCGTATCGACATCGTTAGTAATACGGCTGAGAACTTCGCCATGCGTTTGTGTGTCGAAGTAGCGCAGCGGCAAACGATTGATCTTCTCTGAGATATCACGACGCAGCTGGTACGTCAGCTTCTGGGTAATATTCGTCATCAGCCACGCCTGCCCATAGCGAAACAGTGCACTGATCACATAGAGCCCCACTAGCCAGAGGACAATCTGCAAGATCGCATCGTAATGGAAGGTGGGACGCGTACCAAGATCGAGCGTCTTGGCGGCTTCGCGAGCCGAGGCAGGTAGCGCCTGCGCCAGCTGCTTACCCTGGGGCGATGCCATAAATTGCTCACCCGTCATACCCGCGGGGATCGCTGCACCGGCAGGAAGCTTCTCGTGGATAGCGTCGTAGGTACGCAGGCGCGTGTAGTCATCGACGATTTGGTTGGTCGCGTTGCCGAGCAGTTTGGGGCTAACGATCGCAAACAGTGTACTGACAATCGTCAAACCAATCACCAGCATCAGCTGCCAACGAAAGGCGCGCAGATACTGCAGCAGCGTGCGCACCGTCCCACGGAAGTCCTTAGCTCGCTCCGTCCCGCCGCCAGCGACTGGCCCACCCATTGGGCCGCGGCGCACTCCTGCCGAGCGCGGCCGTGCAGACGATTGCTGGCTCATAACGCCCCTCCTTGCATGGCAGCACTGAGCGGAGCAGGCCGCTCAAGCACAGCCAGCTCGCGCTCACTGAGCTGCGACGCGGCGATCTCTTGGTATACCGCACAGGTTTTCATCAGCTCCTGGTGCCGCCCCTGGCCAACGATCCGGCCTTCATCAAGGACAATAATTGTATCCGCCTGGGCGATCGTATTGATCCGCTGCCCAACGATCAGCACCGTCTTGCCCGCCACCTCCTGCGTGAGGCGCTGGCGCAGCGCGGCATCCGTTCGCGCATCAAGCGCCGAGAACGAATCATCAAAGATATACACCTGAGGCTGCGCCGCCAACGCCCGGGCGATCGCGAGGCGCTGACGCTGCCCACCCGAGACATTGCTACCGCCTTGCGCGACCGCGCTTGCCATACCATCATCAAGCTGAGCAATAAAGTCACTCGCCTGGGCCACCTCTGCCGCATGAGCAATCGCCGCCTTATCTGCTTCAGGCGCACCATAGGCAATATTACTGGCAATACTACCCCGAAACAGCACACCCTTTTGCGGAACATAGCCAATCTGGCTGGCTAAGTCAGTCAGCCTGAGGTGACGAATATCCACCCCATCAAGCAAAATCTGCCCGGCCGACACATCATAAAACCGCGGAATCAAATTGACTAATGTCGACTTGCCCGAGCCCGTGCTGCCAATAAACGCCGTCGTCTGGCCAGGCTCCGCCACAAAGCTAATGTTACTGAGCACTGGCTCGTCTGCCCCTGGATAGGCAAAGGTAACATTACGAAATTCAATCCGCCCCGTGCCACCCAGCGTGAGCGGCTGAGGCTTAGCCGGGTCAGTGATCGATGGCTTAGTATCGAGCACCTCTGCCACTCGCCGCACCGACACAGCCGCGCGCGGTGCCATAATAAACACCATCGAAATCATCAAGAACGACATAATCACCTGCAAAGCATATTGCAAAAAGGCCATCATATTGCCAATCGCCAGATGCCCATCACCAATTGCCAGCGCGCCATACCACACCACCGCCACGCTCGCAAGATTCATCACTAGCATCATCACTGGCTCCATCACCATCATCAGGCGATTGACTGCCAAGTTGAGCCTCGTCAGCTCATGGTTGACGGCATCAAATTTTGCTTCTTCGACTGCCTCGGTATGAAAAGCGCGCACGACGCGCAGACCCGTCAGGTTCTCGCGGGCGACTAAGTTCAGCGTGTCCACCACGCTCTGCAGCCGCTGAAAGCGAGGCATCGCCGCAATAAACAAGCCAATAATAACCACCAAAAGCACCGCAACCGCCAGGGCAATAATCCAGCTCAGACTCGGTGCATTAGCCAGCGCCTTGTGTAGGCCAGCCACAGCCATAATCGGTGCCATCAAGGCAATGCGCAGCAGCATAATCGCTGTCGATTGGATCTGCTGGATATCGTTGGTTGAGCGAGTTATAAGCGATGCTGTCGAAAAACGGTTAAAGTCCGCCACAGCATAATCCTCCACCCGGGCAAACACCTGGTCGCGCAGCTGCTGACTGAGACCAGTCGCAATCCGCGTCGCAAAGAAAACTGAGACAATCGTCCCCACTGCACCCGCCAGCGTCACGGCAATCATCTGCCAGCCATTATGCCATATAACGACCATATCAGTGCCAACGATACCATTATTAATAATCGCTGCCATAAAGTCTGGCAAACTCAGCGTTGCCATCACCGAACCATACGTTGCAGCAACCAGCAGCCCGAGCTGCCACCAATATCCCCAGAGTAGTCGCCAGATATACGTCATGTTTGCTCCGCCCGGTGGCCCTGGGCCACTTTATCAATAAGCTGGTCGAGCTGCGCTAGCTCGGCATCGCTCAGCACTGCAAAAAGATCGGCAACAGTCTCCGCCATATACTGCTGGAAGTGATCGGTTATCTGCTGGCTTTGCGCAGTCAACTGCAGGCGCACCACCCGTCGATCGTGCTGGTCTGGCGTGCGCTGGACGAGCTGTTTTGCTACCAGCACGTCAAGAATCTGCGTCGCCGCACCCTTGGAGACGCACAGCTTTGCGGCCACATCACCCATCGTCTCGATTGCCCCACTATGCAATAGGCCCAGCACATGCCAGTGAACAGGCGCCAAACCAAACTGCTGATCCGTCTGGCGCTGAGCGCGTGCCAGGCGCTGCTTGAGCTGAAATAAGTAGCTCGTGATGTTCTCAATACATACTTGGCGCTGCGGCTGTGCACCTGACTTTGCTTTTACCTTCATACAATGAATAGTTTACTGCCTAAACTATTCATTGTCAATACCTTTTTATATGCCGACGGCGCCAAGCATACACTGCCGCACCAAGCACGCCTAACATAACCAACGTCGCGCCACCGTAGTATAGCAGCGGCACATTATCACCAGTAGCTGCCAATGCTCCCTCGTGCGGTGGCTGGCTTGGTTGTGGCTGTTCGGCCTGTGAGACATGCATAACCTTCGGTGGCAGCGTGGTATTCTGTGACTGATTTGATTGCGGCTGAGTCGACGATGGCGCAGCGCTGCCATGCAGCGTGTGGTCGAGTTGCCGCAACAACGCATCATTACTTTGCGGGTCGGAGAGATAACGCCAGACAATAATCCCCTGCAAGTTGTGCTGCTGGACATACTCTGCCTTGTACTTCATCGATTCCGCATCGTCGTAGCTAATAAACTCACGCCGCGCAGCATTATAGAGATACGGTGCTTTGCTTGCGTCATCCCAGTAACGAGTGTAGCCATTCTTATTAATATACTCTCGCCCGAGCCGGTCATACGTGGTGTGGTATTCACCAGCCTTTTGGGTATCCCCCACAGGCTGGTGCAGCCCATGATTCACCTCAGGAACCGAGGTAAACCGCCGGCTATACCACCCCGCTCCAATCATCAATTTGTTTGTTGGCGCACCGTGAGCTTGGTAGTGCTGCACCGCCGAGTTAGCACTCTGGTCGAGCGGGTCATCTGGCGCGGTATAGAGCCCAGCATGGTGCCCAGCATGCGTCTTGAACGAGCCAAACCCCCGCATGTCATACGTCATGATCGCAATCTGGTCAAGATACTGCTGGTACTCAGCAAACTTATTTTGCTCGGCATACCACTTGGCCGGTGCACCGGTCATCGAAATACTCGGCTGGCGTCCGCTAGTGGTCGTTGCCGCGCGCAATTCGCGCAAGAGAGCAATTAGGTCAGTCTGCTGGCTCCCCTTTGGAAACTCCCAGTCGATATCCACCCCGTCTAACTGATGAGCCTGCAGCGCCTCCTTGACAGAGCTCACAAAGGCCTGCCGGGTACTTGCCTGGCGCACCATCGCATCGAACTCACTTCGCGCAGCATCATTACCACCACCAATTGAGAGAATAAGAGAGATACGCGGATTAACCGCCCGAATCCGCTGCAGCGTAGCCGCCTGCGTAAGGTGCGGCAACGCGTCAAGCGTTAGGTGTCCATCGGCCGCAATACGCCCAAAATGGACAATAAGCCGATCGATCATCTTTAGATGGTCATCAGTCACCTTTGGGAGATTCTCGTCACTGACATAGACCGAGATTATCTTCCGCTCCGCAGCCTGAGCTGGCACTGGAGCCATCAGCTGGCATCCGACTGCTATCATCATGACACTGAGCACACTTTTCACCATTGCCGTCCGCATATCGCCTCCTTGCTGTTTGCTACCTGTCTCTTTCTAGTCTATATCGTTTGCCAGAATAGGTAAAGTGTGAGGTGGTATAGGTTACTTGTCATCAGTGGTTGGCGTGTGACGAGTTGGCCAGTACCGATCAAGCACTACATAGGGCAGCTGCTTATACCGATACCATAGCACGATCGTAACAAACAGCGTCATTAATGACACAAACGGCAGATGCACCATCGACAGCACCGCAATATAGAGCAGCCGCACCGCATAGAATACCACGCGGTGGAACCACCCTCGCGGCCGATCATCGAGAGAAATACCCGTTAGCCAGCCACCGAACGTCCTTCCCTGTGCCACCAGCGGAAGGATGGCATGCACGAGCGCAATAAAGCCATACGGAACGATCTGCGTCAGCATCTGCATCTGTTCAGTCCACTGCCGTGAATGCAACACATTGAAGAGTGTAAGTGCTACCATCACAATCGTTGAGCCAATCGCCACTCCAGTCATATCAACAACAAAGGCAACGATACGCCGCACAAGGCCAGGCTGGCGAATCATCGTTGCTCCACGCTCCGTATCGCGAAGATTTGGCAATAGCCAACCCAGCCAAAAGCCCAGCAGTGCCCCGCTCGTATTGAGCAGCAAGTCATCGACATCAAACAGCCGATAGCTACACGGATACACGCCAAACACCCCCGTGAGCTGCGTCAGTTCGATCACTACCGACGTCATAAGGCCAATCGCCGCCACCGTCCACCAGCGCACCCGATACATCGCTCGCAAAAACGCCCCCAGTGGCACAAAGAAAATAACATTAAGCACCACCTGCAGCAACGCCCGCACACCCTCGTGCGAGATATCAAAAATCGACGCCAGTGGCACTAATTGCGGCTGGATATGATGACTCCCGCAAAAGCGCGCCGCATTATCTGGCATCGGGTAAAGCGTAAAGGCGGCTAGTGCCAAGCCATAGAGGACCACCAGATATGTCATAACCACCCGGCCAAATGCCACTCGGCGAAAGCGAATATAATGTACCAACAACAGTGGCAGTGTCAACACAAGTGCAGCAAATGGCCACATCACAAGCGCCACCCGAAACGACGCGGTAAAATTCCCTAAGAACGAAAGCATACTGCGCGCTAGTATGACATAGATAGCTCATATCTGTCAATAACGAGGCTAGTAACTTACACTACCGTGCGGCGTAAGAGTTGTGCGTTTGCTGCAA
Organism: uncultured Candidatus Saccharibacteria bacterium; assembly: GCA_938036785.1. GTDB lineage: Bacteria > Patescibacteriota > Saccharimonadia > Saccharimonadales > Saccharimonadaceae > Saccharimonas. Next base: position 22,957 of record CALHWE010000013.1, read on the forward strand.
CAATGATCGTCGAAAGTGACATCACCACCGCACCGATCGCAGGCGAAATAACTACCCCGACTGGTGCAAGCACCCCAGCCGCGAGTGGGAGCATCAGCACATTGTAGCCCGCTCCCCAGCAGAGGTTCTGTACCATTTTACGGTACGTCGCCTGGGCCAGCGTGATCAGCCGGACAACTGCCTGCGGATCATCACCGACCAGCATAATCCCGGCTGACGCTGCGGCAACATCAGTCCCCGTCCCAATCGCGACACCACTCTCGGCCTGGGCAAGCGCTGGTGCATCATTCACACCATCACCAACAAAGCACACCCGCTTCCCCTGCTGCTGGTACGCCATGACAATCGCCGCCTTCTCAGCTGGCCTTACCTCAGCGTGAACCTCAGTGATACCAACGAGGCGAGCAATTGCATCGGCTGGCCGCGCACCATCTCCTGTTACCATGGCGACTGTTATACCGCGGCGTTGAAGCGCTGCGACTGCCGCTGCCGCACCAGGGCGCGGCGCATCACCAAGTTCAATCGCACCACAGACATGCCCAGCCTGGGCAACATAAACCACTGTATGGTCCGTCGTTATCTCGTCTCGATCAATCTGATGCTGCTGCATAAAGGCTGCATTGCCAACTAACGTCGGTACGCCATCAACCACAGCCTGCACACCATAACCTGGCACCGTCTGAAGGTCGCGCGCAGCAGGTATCGTGACATGGCGATCGGCTGCCGCATGGCGAATCGCTGCTGCAATCGGGTGCTCTGCCTCATGCTCAGCCGCTGCCGCTAATGCCAGAACAGCCGCGTCGTCCCCACCATGGACTGCGACCACTGCTAGGTGACCAGTCGTCAGCGTACCTGTTTTATCAAATAACACCACATCAACCTGCCGCGCAGCTTCAAAAGCGCGGCGATCACGCACCACAATACCGCGCTGCGCCGCAAGCCCAGTCGAGATCGACACAACCAGCGGCACCGCCAAGCCCAAAGCATGTGGGCACGCCACCACCAGCACTGTCACCACCCGCTGCAGCACTACATCAAGCGATGCACCAGTCAGTGCCCAGCCAGCGCCCGCCACCAGCGCAGTAGCAAGCGCCGCATAGAAAAGATAGCCCGCTGCCCGGTCCGCCAGCACCTGCGTTCGTGACCGACGCTGCTCAGCCTGGCGCACCAGCTCCATAATATGCGACAACGTTGTATCATCACCAATGCGCTGAGTCGTAACATGAAGCGCACCAGTGCCGTTGATCGTGCCTGCCGTCACAAGACTCCCTGACTGCTTGGCAACAGGGCGCGACTCACCCGTGAGCATCGATTCATCAACCTGTGACGTGCCAGATATCACCTGGCCATCCACTGGCACACGCCCACCCGGGCGCACCAGCACGGTCATCCCCACAGCCAGATGATCAAGCGGCACTGTATTAATCGATTGCTCCGTCACAACCTCTGCCGTCTCAGGCAAGAGCTGGGCTAAGGTATGAGCGGCATCCGTTGCCCGCTTAATCGCTGCCATTTCGAGCCAGTGCCCGAGAAGCATAATGGTAATGAGCGACGCGAGCTCCCACCAAAAATCCATCCCTGCTACCACGCCACTGGTTACCAGCAGGCTGTAGCCATAGGCCACACTAATCGCGAGAGCAATCAGCAGCATCATACCAGGCTGGCGCTGGCGTAGCTCCTGCCACCCTGCCCGGATAAAAACTCGGCCACCATACCACAGCAATATCGTCCCGCTTATGGCCGGCACATACCGGCTTACCACCTCAGGTAGTGTATAGCCAAGCCATTGCTGCAGCAGCGGTGAACACACCAATACGCTGATCGTTATCAGCAGCGATAGCCAAAACCGCTGCCGAAACTGGGCCGCATCATGCCCGCAATGGCCACCCTGTCCATGCCCCTCATGGTGAGTATGCTCACCATGAGTCATATGATGGTGCTGTGACTGTTTTGTATCCATAATAAACCCCTCGGTGCTGCGCACCGCATTATCCTTTCCATTCTTATATCCGCTTGCTGCTAGCGGATGTTCGTCAGGTCGTAGAGCTGGTCGAGCTCTTTGAGCGCCTTATCGCGCTGCTTCGTATCGCTTGACGCCAACATCTCAGCCACATGCATCTCGAGATGCTGCTTGACCATCAGCTTATTCAGCGACGCTAGTGACTTCTGGATCGACAAACTCTGGATGATGATGTCCATGCAGTAGGCATCATCAGCCACACGCTTTTCTAACCCCTCCAGCTGGCCCTTCATAATTTTGATACGGTGTAGTGCTCGTCTGGTAATATCTTTGCTCATGTTCCTATGGTATACCCCCTAGGGGTATATGTCAACCGATTCTCTCCCGAATTTAAAACCCACCACAGACGTGGTGGGTTTTTGCAAAACAAGGCAGGACGAGGCTTAGTACATGCCCATACCGCCGCCCATGCCAGGCATACCAGCTGGGCTTGCCGCTTCCTTCTCAGGTAAGTCGACGACGAGCGCACCCATCGTCATTGCGGTGCCAGCGATAGACGCCGCATTTTGCAGTGCTTCCTTGGTAACGCGAACAGGGTCAACCACGCCAGCTGCTTTGAGATCGATCAGCTCGCCCGGTGTGTTGACATTAATACCAAAGCCAGGCTGCGCTGCCTTCACCTGTGGCAGCCACTCATCGGCATTGAGGCCAGAGTTGGTCAGCAGAATACGGAATGGTTGCTCCAGCGCGTGAATGAGCAAGTCCTCACCAGCAGTCACCGACGCATCGGCATCACCAGCGTGGGTGTAGCTCGTCGCAAGATTGACCAGCGTCACCCCACCACCAGGTACAACACCCTCAGCCAAAGCGGCCTTGACAGCAGCCACCGCATCATCAACGCGGTACTTCTTCTCTTCGATCTCGGTCTCGGTTGCCCCACCGACCTTAATCACCGCCACTTGGCCAGTCAGGGCAGCTTGGCGCTTAACGAGATTGTTCTTGGTGTAGTCGCTTGTACTATTGGCGATCTCAACGGCAATCTGGTCAATCCGAGCATCAACTGCCGTCTTCGCACCAGCCCCTTCGACGATCGTTGTCAAATCCTTAGTAGCAATCACCTTGCGAGCCGAGCCCACCACATCAGGGCCAACCGTATCAAAGCTCATACCAGTATCCTCGGTAATAACCGTTGCACCTACCAGAGCAGCAATATCGTAGAGGACGTCTTTATCGCTCGGCGCTTTAATAGCCAGGGTATTAAAGGCACCCTTGAGGCGGTTCAGCACAAGTAGACCAAGTGCTTCGCCATCCACATCGTCAGCAATCAAGACGAGGTCTTTCTTCCCACTTTGCGCAATCATCTCAAGCAGTGGGACGAACTCCTGTGCCGACGAAATCTTCTTGTCGGTAATAACGATAGCTGGCTTATCGTACACCGCTTCCATTCGCTTGGTATCCGTTGCCATGTAGGGGCTGACGAAGCCGCGCTGAACGGTAAAGCCCTCGACCACTTCGCTCTCTAGCTCAAGGCCGCGGCCTTCCTCAACCGTCACCACACCATTGGGCCCGATCTTCTCCATCACATCAGCAATCAGCCGGCCAATTGCGTCATCACCCGCCGAGATAGTTGCCACCTCTGCGACGCGTGTTTCGTCATTGCGAATGTCTTCTGCCTGCTCACTCAACGCCGCTGTTACCTCTGCCGCAGCCCGCTCCAGACCCTTGCGCAGCAGCATTGGGTTGTGACCAGCAGCAATCAGCTTGTTTGCCTCACTGAGGATGTGGTAGGTCAAAACCGTCACGGTAGTTGTACCATCACCAGCCACATCGTTCATTTTGTTAGCGGCTTGCTTGATAAGCTCTGCTCCTACCTTAAAGCCTAGGGTTTCATCATCAACATCCTCGATGTCGATACCCTTGGCTACTGTCACGCCATCGTGTGTGACACTCGGGCCACCGTAGCTTTTGCCAATGACAACGTTGCGACCCTTTGGACCCATCGTTGTCTTCACTGCGTTGTAAAGAATCTCTGCCCCGCCCAAAATTCGGCGGCGCGCATCTTCATCGTAAAATACTTTTTTTGCCATAGACTAGTTCTCCTATTCTACTGTTGCGAGGATATCCTCGTCCTTGATAATCAAATACTCTTCTTTGTCGAGCTTAATGGTGGTAGCTGCGTAGTTCTTGTAGACCACCCGCGCGTCGACTACGACATCTTCTACTGCCGATCCAACAGCAATCACCTTGGCAGCTTCCGACTTCTCCTGAGCCGACTCGGGCAAAAAGATCCCGCTGGCAGTCTTCTCTGGCTTTTTCTCCTTAACCGCCACGACGAAATGCGCCATTGGCTTGATTGGTGAACTCATTGGTTACCCCTTTCTTAATACTTATCTACTTATCACCGCGCCCAGTATCAATCAAGGCGCTTCTAGCACTCTAGTATAGCGAGTGCTAATGGGAAAATCAAGAGAGGTGAATAAGCCTGCTACCTAAGCACGCAATACATCATTTTTTAGCGTAAAATAAATACAGGACATCATCCATAATTCATATCAATCACCGGAGGCACCATGTACAGACACATTAACGTACGCGGAATTATCATTAACGACAAGGGCGAGCTCTTTTGCCAGCGCTTGACAGCGCGCACTGGCGACGGCCGAGATTTTTGGTGCACACCAGGCGGTGGGTTGGAGCTGGGCGAGAGCGTACTGGATGGTTTGCGGCGAGAGATGATCGAAGAAACAGGCGTCGAGCCAGTAATTGGTCGGCTGCTCTTCGTCCAGCAGTTTGCTATCGCAGCGCCAGCAGCTGGCGAGCCACGCGAACAGCTTGAGTTCTTGTTTCACATCACCAACTGGCAAGACTATCAGTCAATTGACCTTGCCGCCACAACGCACGGCTTAGCGGAGGTCGCCGAGTGTGGTTTCATTAGCCCGCAGCAGTACCCAATTTTACCTCACTTCCTTGCCGAGGTTGATCTGGCGCAGCTCATCGCTCGCAATCAGCCAGTGCAGTGCCTGAGCTCCTTGGCATAAAATTGACAAACAGTTCTCTTCGGCGTATCATAGCATATTTGGTTAACAGTTCTCTACTTGACGTGTCTCAAAGTCATATAGGAGGAGTATATATCTCTAGCGAGAGCGAGAACCTTATTTACATTTCGGAATATCAACTATAGTAACCAACCAAGGAATTCTATGCTCCATCATCTGCCCCAACGTCACAAACTCATCGTCATGCTTGCCGTGATGAGTGCCCTCTTTCTCGTAGCGCTCGACCAAACCATCGTGGCGACGGCACTGGGCGCAATCGTCAAGGAATTCAATAGCTTCTCCTCTCTTGGCTTTATCGTTACTGCCTATATGCTCACCACCACTGTGACAGTGCCGCTAGCCGGTAAGCTAAGCGACATGTATGGCCGCAAGCCACTTTTGCTCAGTGGCGTGGCAATCTTTACCATTGGCTCCTTACTCAGCGGTATCGCACCAACCGTGGAATGGCTCATTGCGTGGCGCGCGCTGCAAGGAATTGGTGGCGGCATTATCACCGCCAACGCCTTTACTATTGTCGGCGATCTCTTTACGCCTAAGGAGCGGGGCCGCTGGCAAGGGCTCATCGGTGCGACCTTTGGCATGAGCTCGGTAGTGGGACCATTGCTTGGTGGCTGGCTAACCGATGGTGCGACCATCTTTGGCGTCACAACCAACTGGCGCTGGACATTCTTTATTAATGTGCCAATTGGCATTATCGCTACCGCTCTCATCATCCGCTATTGCCCACAAATCAAGCACGACAGCAAGCACAAGCCAGACTACCTCGGCGCTCTTTTTATCACCATTGCCCTGGCGGCGCTTGTCTTGGCAGTAGACAATACGGAGATGGTCTTTAAGAGCGTCATCGACCGTGGCATTACTCTTACTCTCATCAAGAGCGTACTGCTGACTATTGCCGCCCTTGCCGGTGGTATCTTCCTCTGGCTTGAGCGTAAAGCCGCTCAGCCCATCCTCCCTCTCCGCTTCTTCCGTAACCCCACCTACCGCCTGATTATGCTCATTAGCCTGCTCTTTGGTGCCGCTTTTCTCGGAGCAATCCTCTACCTCACGCAATTTAATCAGCAAGTCTTTGGTGCGACTGCCTCACAAGCTGGTCTGATGCTCCTGCCAATGGTAGGCGGGATGATGATCAGCTCTATTGGTGTGGGGCAGATCATCAGCCGGACAGGTGTATACAAGCGCTATATCGTCATTGGTTGCGCCATCACCGCAGCAAGTATTCTCTCACTTATCACGCTTCAGCCCACCTCACCCTACTGGCACGAGGCGATCATTATGGCACTCACTGGCTTTGGCATGGGGATGTGTATGCCTATCCTCACCCTTGCCGTACAAAATGAATTCCGTCAGCAGGATCTTGGTGCTGCCACCTCAAGCGTACAGCTCTTCCGCGGGCTTGGCTCGACGGTGGGGACGGCTATCTTTGCGGGCGTGCTCACTAGTGGCATTCTGCACAGCCTTGGCGATGTCAATCAGATTCCCTACATCCAGACGCTGCGCCGCGCGCCACAAGCCGCTCAGCAGCTCGATGGCGAGCTGAGCGCCGATACTCTGCTGCGTATCAACAGCCAGCGCGACGCCATCAGCCAGGGCGCAGCCAAAGGCATGGCCCAGCTGCCTGCTCCAGCTCGCGCACGTGCCCAGCAGCAGCTGAGCCAGCAGCAAGACGACTACACGAGGCGTATTCTCAACGCCTTTAGCGACTCCTTGCACCAGATTTTCATCATTAGCGCCGCGCTTATGGCCACAGGCTTCCTTGTTGCCCTCTTCTTGCCTCAGCGCACCTTGACCGCAAACAAGGACGATGAGTAATCACCTATACCGTTTTACGTGCCATACGATCACGGTCTCGCCTTCTTAAGATTACCCTCTATGCTACAATAGTATGAGAGGTAGTATGACCACCTACAAAATTACGCGAATCTACGAATCAGCAACACCACACGATGGTTATCGTGTCTTGGTCGATCGACTCTGGCCACGAGGCATCAGCAAAGAACACGCAGCACTCGATGAGTGGGCAAAGGACATTGCACCAACCGACGAGCTACGCCACTGGTTTCACCATGATCCAGAAAAATTTACAGAGTTTTCAGCGCGTTATAAAAAAGAGCTCGATACCAATCCAGCTGCCGCTGCAGCAAAAAATGCCTGGTCCAATCACCCTGTCGTGACGCTACTATACGGCGCAAAAGATACAGAACATAACCAGGCAGTCGTACTAAAACAGTGGTTAGAACGCGCCCAGTGATCAAGCATTTTGGGCTCTCATAGCTTACTACACGTTGGCGTAGCGTGCGGCCAAATTGTATACCGCCGCGCCGCGCCACGGTAGATCATGGGCATAGGCATACAAGGCATGGTGCCCACCGCCATGCGCCACAACGATGACCGTCTGACCGGCATAGTCCGTAGCAATTGAGCAATAGGCTCGGTAGAGCCGCGTCAAAAAATCCCGCACCGACTCGCCGCCTTCTGGTTGAATATTTTCATCGACATCAAACAGCCGATGCCAACTGCGATTGGCTACCGTGCCAATCGATCGCTCCGCTAAGTCTGCCATTTCTATCAGCGGGACTGTCGGGTGATACATCGCAATCTGCCCCGCTGTTTGACGAGCGCGCAGCAGTGGTGAAGTGATGATCGCTGCTGGAGTAAGTTTCTCCAGCTCACGCGCAACTGCAGCAGCTTGTCCCACCCCAACGCGATTAAGTGGCATGTTACTATCATGAGCCTCATTGCTCTGCGCCGCTGCGATATTAGCATCTGTCTGACCATGACGGACAAAATAAAGCGTGGTATGTAGCATGGTATTCAGTATAGCACCAGCACAGGTAGGGCCACTACCCTACCTGCCGACGCGGCACAATCCGCTTCGTCACCGCATCGACAAAAAGTCGATAGGCCAGGCGGTTTTCCTTGGCATACGTGATGAGAATGCCAAGGACGCGCTGGCAGTGCGGGCAGCATAGCTCATCACCAGCTGGAGTCATATCGATAAAACGGTCGACATACATGCGCCGCAGCGAACCTGGGCCATCCTTTTGGTAAAACGTCACGTGCTTGGCGCAGCCTTCGCAGCACACATCAAGCACCCGCGACGACCCACCGCGCCGCGCTTGGTAAGCATCTTGAATGAATTGATACGTCATATTATCTCTTCTGTCATAGCAGCAGTATTTCCGCTTTGTTATCTGCATAGCGCCCAGTCTAGTGCTTCATTGTCTGCATCGCACGCCGCAGCTGCGCAACCGTCCGCTGAGCCCGCTCTGCAGTCCAGTAGCGATCAGGAGTGATAGCGCTATCGCCAGTTGGTTCTTCCTTGTAGCGCCACGCGATTGACCCGTGCTTTACGATCGTCACATCAGGCACAAAAATCCGCGGTTGGCCGTTCTCATCCTTGCTGAGGTAAGGCGCAAGACGCGCCACCAGCTTTTGGTATGTCTCGTTCCTGCTAGCACGCGCCTGACGAATGTTGAGATAGTGAATCGTAGCAATACCCTCAGCACGAGCGGCTTGGTCGACATGCTCGCTCAGCCGCTGGCACCACGGGCACTGCGGGTAGCCAAGAAACACCACGCCCGTGCCATGCTCTAGCATATCCAGCACAGCAACATCACGTGCGTAGACAAAGCGGTTATCCGCTGCAACCCGTGGATATTCTGCCTGAAACCTCACAGCGTCTGTCTGCCTTGCAGGCTGGGGGCGATGCTGCTGAAGATACTACGCCGCGCCAACCAGGCTAATGGTTACAACAATAACCACCCCTGTTATTATCACCTGCGTGCTTCGGCGCATCCCCCTCCTCTTTTCGTTATCTCGTTATTCCCATCGGAACAACTTTATCGCCGCTACGTACACCACCAGTATCCATAGGCCAACAGCACCAGCGTATGGCAGCACCTCTGCCAGGCTGGCATGCTCGGTCATAATGAGGCGCAGGCCATCGGTCACAGGTGTCATTGGGATGAACTGGCTCAGCGTGCGCAGCCACTCCGGGAACGTAAAGGACGGGAAGAAGGTGCCAGAAAGAAACATCATCGGGAAGGCTACCAGGTTACCCAGCGGTGCCGACTGGTTCTCATTCTTGGCCCAGCCGCCAACCAGCAAGCCAAACCCTACCATCAGCAGCGCGGACAGAGTAAGAAACGGCACGGCCAGTAGCCAGTCACCACGCATGTTGAAGTGGAAGACGCTCATCCCCACCACTATCATCATAGCGGCACTCAGCAGCGATACAATCGTGTAGTGGATACCTACCGCCAGAATCAGCTGCCCTGCTGTAAAGGGCGACGCCCGAAGACGCCGGTAGGAACCCTTTTGCTTCTCCGTCGGCATCTGGTTAGCCAGGCCAAAGATCCCCATGCTCAGCAAACTAAAGGCGAGCAGGCCAGTAAAGGTATAGTCGAAGGTCTTGAGCTGCTCATCACCCACAGCCTGGCCCGCAACCTTTAGCGGTGGCTCGGGCTGACCCATACCCTTATTAATACCATTAACAATCTGCCCCATAATAGCCGTCAGCGTATTACCAGACTGCTCCGAGCCCTTCGCGTAAAGCACGCGCAAAGTGCCGCTTGGACGCACTTGAGTTTGGCCAGTGGCATTCCCCTGCCCGGGTTGAGGGGTGTCAGGTTGCTGACCCTGGCCGCTGCCCTGGCCAGGAGCGCCCGCTTGGGCTGGCTTCGCTTCGCCAAAGTCGGCTGGCAGCTCGATGATGCCACTGAGCTCCGAGTGCTTTAGCTTCTCACGCGCTTCTTGCATATCCTTGACGTCCTTTACTTTGAGCGTCGTGTCGTTATTTGCCTTGGCCCGCTCCACAAACTGCTTGGCAAATTCACTCTTCGAGTGGTTAATAATCGCTACATCAAAGCTGGTGGTTTGGTTATTAAAAATCGCACCAAACACCAGCAGGAATATCAGCGGGAACAAAAAGGTAAAAAACAGCGACGTCCCATCGCGCATAAAGCGCTTCTCTAGGGCGCGCACCTGCCCATATACTCCAATCCAATATGACTTGACTCGCATCATCTACTCCCGAATGGCCTTGCCGGTTAAATCAATAAACACATCCTCTAAGTTGGCGGGCTCGACCGTTTGCTGCTTGGTAAAGCCACGGGCCAGCAGCTGCTCGATGAGGTGCTGCGGCGTATCAATGGTGATAATCTTGCCCGCATCCATAATCGCCAGGCGATCACACAGCAGCTCGGCCTCATCCATATAGTGAGTGGTGAGCACAATGGTAATGCCTTCATCGCGAATCGTCTTGATCAGCTCCCACAGGTTACGCCGTGCTTGCGGGTCCAGGCCCGTAGTCGGCTCATCCAAAAAGAGCACCTTGGGCTGGTTCACAAGCGTCGCAGCAATCGCAAAGCGCTGCTTTTGCCCACCACTGAGCTGCTCGACATAGCTGCCCGCCTTGGCACTGAGCTGCACCTTCTCTAGCAAAGCATCAGCATCAACGCGCTGGCCGTAGAGGCTGGCAAACATACGCAGCTGCTCACGCAGAGTCAGCTTATCGTAAAAGGTGGTCGACTGCAGTTGGATACCGATAATTTGCTTAATTTGCTTGGGCTGTTTGGCGACATCAATGCCGTCAATGGTCGCCTGGCCAGCATCAATTGACCGCAGCGCCTCGAGCATCTCCAGTGTCGTGGTCTTACCAGCGCCATTAGGCCCCAGCAGGCCAAAAATCTCGCCCGTCTTAACCGTGAAGGATATCTCATCCACCACTGGCGTGCCGGCATAGGCTTTAGTCAAGCCATCCACCGTTATAATTGGTTTGGTTTGAGTCATAAAACTCCTTTCTTATGCTACGAGCCCCACACCCAAACGGGCCTCTGCTTGAATCACTCCCAGGGCATTATATTGTTATAAGCCAACCAACCATCCGTTGGGCTGAATTATAGCATAGAGGAGAAGAAAGCGAAAGATGAACAATATATAACCTTGACAGTAGCGCAACCACCTTCTACGATAGAATAGTAGTGTTACATAGTTATTCGTTAGGAGACCACGATGGCACTTATATCATACCCTCGCTACAATGATCGAGATCTCGAGAAAGACTTTCGTCATTATTGGGCGAACTGCCCTCAGAAAAAAATTGACAAAGTTGACCAAGATGCTCTCGCGTGTTTTTTAGAAGAAGGGAGAGTATTACCAGAGGCTACTCAGTATTTCGAGCATAATGCATCTAAAGAGATTATGATAGGATCAATGGCACTTGGCGTTTGTGCTGTAAATCGTGTCATATACGATAGCGTAAGTGATATTGGTTATGCAATGGAAAACTTCCCCCTCTCCTTTGCTACTATTAGTATGGCTGGTGCGACGATCGGAAGTATAGGCGGCATGTTCGCAGTATTCGCAAGGGAAGGTCTTGAGCTTAAGCATTGTGACCCGCTCGTACATTTACTAGCGCTTCATCAAACTCTCCGTATAAAAAGGCTACTTGGTACGGACTACGAGAATGTTACTGCAACATATAACAAAGTATCCCTTCGTGTGTCTGCAGAAAACCGAGCAACAGAACCTCCTTATCGGCTCTCTACCAAAGAAAAGGACCAGGCTACTGCAACAATCATTGAGCATATTATGGGAGGCAAAGCGCGTGACTTAGCCCTTGCCTATGAAGAGGACCGCGCTGCACGACCTATCACACGGGTAGGACTATCAGCTCGAGAAGGTCTGGAAAAAGACCTCGCAAAAGCTATCGACCCACCCCTTGCCGCATTCTATGCCGAGCATGCATTCCTTGCAGAAAAACAAGCCAAAGATAAATTAACAGCAAAGCAAGAAGAAGAGGCCAAAGTTATCGGACAGCGAGAAGCTGATAAGGCCTACGCAGAGCTCAAGGATGAGGAAGTTTCTCGGTTGCTCGGGTATCGTAATGCGCAAGAACTTACTGATTTATCCGAGTTATAAGTAGTGTGCAAATAAACACATATCATTGATAGCCCAAACGCCCCCTACTACCATCCAAACAGCAATTAACCAACAAGCGTCTCATCACCATGCGGTGTATACTATACGTATGAAACGATTATTCCCTCTTAGCCACCGAGCAACCATCATCACCATCTGCCTTGCCCTCCTTCTCGTTATTGGCGGTATTGTTGGCACAGCGATTGGCTGGCGCAAAATTCTTTACAAACTCCAAGGTACGTCGCATGTGGCCACGCTCGATCGTTCGCCAGGGCTAGCTCAGTTTCCTGAGATCAACACACAAGCCCTCAGCCCTACTCGCCGCAAGGTTATCCAGCTTACCCAGGCAGAGTTTGCCGCTCAGCCCGCTGGTACAAAATATAGCCAAGGAGCGCACGAGGCATGGTGTGCCGACTTCGTCAGCTGGACAATGCAGCAAGCTGGTGCGCCGCTCAAGAACCCACACACTGGTAGCTGGCGCATCCCAGGCACCTTTACGCTGCGTGAGTATTACGAGTCAGTAGGCCGCTTCAAGCCAGCCGATAGCGGCTACCAGCCCCGCCCTGGCGACGTAGCAATCTACCGCGCTTCGCCCGTCTTTGGTGACCATACACACATTGTCCTGCGCAATGACGATGGCATACTCACCACTGTTGGCGGCAATGAGAATAACAAGATACGCGTCTTTGCCAATCAGCAGCGCAACTACACTGGCCTACTTGGCTATGGCGTTACAGAGTAGTTATCACTAGGATAACCACAGAGGTTTGCAGCACTCAGTGGTATAATAAAGACACTGATGAAACATCGCCTTTCTTCGCTACGCCATACTATCCCCACTGCCTCGAGCGGCATTGGTCAGGTGCTGCGCCAGCCGCGCTATGCGGCAGGAGCGCTAGTTAGCGCGCTCGGCTTTGCCTGGTTGATTTTTCTCTTAACTAACGGTGGATTCTATGGCGCGCTGCTTATGTCTCGCTTGCCGCTTGTCGATAAACTTGGCGTCATTGGGACAATGCTCGCGGAGATTGCTCGGCAGGCCGCGACATCACTGACGGGTGCACTGCTTGTGCTTGTCTCAGTGCTGCAAGGGATATCGCTCACGCTCATTATCTTCACCGCCCGGCACAACAAGCGCAACCAGCAAACCACCCAGCAACTCGGTCTCAGCAGTATTGCCTCCATCGCGGCGGCAATTGGCCTGGGCTGCGTACCCTGTGGTACATCACTCATTCTCCCCATCGTGGCAGTGTTTTTCTCGGGAGCCGCCGCCGCTTCGGCCGCGACGGTTGCCAGCACTATTGTGCTTATCATTGCCCTTGGGTTAAGTCTCTTTTCGCTCTATCGATCGGGCCGGATTGCCGCCATCTACATAACATTAGCTCAGCAGGAGGAGCATCATGCAGTCACAACAAACAGGGGTTAGCTTGATCCATATCATGCTTGGGATTGTCGTCGTCACAATCATCAGCCTTTTCGCCTACAATCTCGTCAACCGCCCACCCAACAAGCACATTGGCAAAGGTGAGCCCTGGCAGAGCGCCATGTCGCAGGGCAGCCACACTGCACCCAATGTCTTTGTCGACTACACCGACTATTTCTGCTCATTTTGTGCGCAGGTCGAGGCTGCCACGAACACTGCAGACTTCCAGCAGTATATCAAGTCGGGCAAACTGCGCTACGAACACCGGATTGTTGCCGTTCTCAAAGATATCGTGCCCAATACCGAACGTGGTGCCGAGGCAGCATTTTGCGCGGCCGACCAACATAAGTATTGGGAATACACGCACCACATTGTACCCCGCATCAAAGCTGACTACTTCGACAAAGGCATTGGCGTCAAAGGCGTTGCCGTGCCCAAAGAAATTCCACTCCTCCCCGTCAGCTATTTCGAAACATCGGCCGAAGCGATTGGACTCAACGTCGAGACCTTCCGCGACTGCGTGACAAACGAGAAACACAAAGACGACATCGCCACAAACACCAGCCGCGCTCTCAAACTCGGCGTCACTGGCCTCCCCTACATGATCGTCAACGACTACACCACCAGCGGCTTTGGTGGTGGCGAGCACGGACTGAAGACATTGCTCAAGGCAGGTGGGGTGCAATAGCCCCTACCGCCGGCGTAAGAAATAATACCCGGTTGCCATGGCGGCAACCACACTCACGGTGGTAATCTTCCAAAACATCGTTGGGTCATCCGCCCCTGGCACAGGCACATTCATACCATAAAGCCCAGCGATCATCGTTGGGATAGTCAATGCCACCGTGATCACCGTTAGTAAGCGGATTGTCTCGTTCAGGCGCGTATCCATCACGGCGCGGTAGCTATCACGCACATTAGTGATGGTGCGCAGAAGCGATTTACAACGCGCAATCACCTGCTCCAAATCAATCGAGATATCCTCCACATCATCCTTATCGTCCTCTTTGAGGCGGAGACTGCGGTTTGCCATCAAGCGCTCAATCGCCCAGTTCATTGGCACTAGTGCATTGAGGTAGTCGTTGAGCTTGCGTTCATACTCGGTCAGCGTCACGATATCGCGCGCCCGCAGCGTATGGAGGTCGTCCGTTGCTGCCCGCATTTGTCGGTTGATCGTTGCCACTCGTCGCTGGTACTGCAGCGACACCGCCTCGATCATTGCCACCACGAGCTCAATCCGCCGTGCCGTATTCATCCGCGTTTTGTCGACAAAAGGCTGCCAGAGCCGGCCCAGGCTATCACGCGAAAGTGTCACCACATAGTTTTTGTGAATACCAAATAATATCGGTGTCGTAAAGTCATTAAAATCATCGTCCGTATCAGGCAAGCGGGCAATCAAATACGTCCACTCATCCTCAAATTCAATACGTGGCACCTCGTGCGGGTCTAGCGCATCTTTGATGATGTTTTCGTCCATACCAAGCGCCAGGAGCTTGTCGATCTCCTCGCTGCTAGGCTTCTCGCAGCGCAGCCACGACCCAACCCGCAGCGTATCACGCGGCGTAATCGTCTGATCTGCCTCACTCGAACGAAGATATTGCAACATACTAGTGATAAGTATACGATGAAGCAGTCATAATTGCAAATACTACGTCAATTTCGCTCCCGCGTTCTGCGTCGCATATGAAGTCACAGCAGCGTATCGCAGCAGCTATTCACTCACAAACAACTGCTCAAGCACCGCATCAACCATAAATCGCATCATCTTTGGTGCGATATCCTCCAGTGCGTCAATCGCTGCCACTACTGTAAAGAGCTCGCTGATTATCTGGTCGGTCGCGCCTGGCCGTAGTACGCCATCGCGCCGCCACTGCTGCACCTGCTCGGCAAAGAACTCACCACGCATTGCCAGGCTACTGCCCGCTCCTGCTTGCTTCGCATCATCATGGTAAGCTTGGCGCACCTGCTCGCCAGGCACATCACTCTGCCACTCAGCCAGGATTTTATTACGCCGCGTTGCTTGCGTTGTGGCGCGTAGATAGGCTGCAAAAGCCGCCCGGGGCTGCGACCAATCGATCCGCCCAACAATCCGGTTCTTTGTCTTTTCGTCCTCCGCACGATACACCGCAAGGAAGAGCTCCAGCTTAGACGGATAGAGCAAATACACGCCGCCGACCGCAATACCTGCCACCTGAGCAATCTCCACGATCGATGCTGCCTTGTAGCCATCCTGGGCAAAGACCCGCCGCGCCGCCTGAATTAGTTTCGCCTGACTGATTGCCATATCGCTCCGACCTCCGCTCGCGCTATCCTGAACGATAACGCCTCTTTACTTTCTACTCATATTCTATTATAGCAGGTTTAGAAACGGCTGTGCAGCGAGACTGGTAATACAGTGTATAGCAACCAGCTCTCTCGCACTGGTCTATAGTAAAAACAGAGGTACAGACACGATATATCTATATAAGAAAGATCTGCCACAGTAACCTTTCTCTCGCTGCCCCTGTCATAAATAGAGGAGAAAATTTATTACTACTTCACGAGGCTCTTGCCAGCAATCGTCGTGCATTCACTTTATATATCCGGCAACGACTCTCTTGTATAACGCTCATGCTTCTGATACACTGATAGCTAATATAACCATAAGGGGGATTTTTATGATTGCAACTCAAACTGGCCAGGGCAAAAAGCGAATTGGCCTTATCTCAACGGGGATTGTCGGTGCACTACTGGTCGCCTTTACCTTTACACCGACCTTCGCAGGCTTTGCGGCAAGCATCCAAAACACCGTCAACAGCGCTTCAACCGGTACACTCACCATGAAGGAAACATCGGGCACCTACACCTGCAACAGTACAGATGGCGCTGGTGCAGCGACAAACTCTGCGACCTGCTCTACTATTAACAAATATGGTGGTACAAGCACACCACTTGTTGCTGGTGGGCCAGCCCAAACAACCAACATTACCCTGCAAAACACCGGAAGCGTAGCCGCAACATCCTTTAGCCTCAATCCTGGCACATGTAGCCAATCGTCTGTCGCTGGTGCTTCAATGGCGGGCTCGGCAACAGACTTGTGCAGCAAAGTTAAGGTAGCTATCAAATCAGGCAGTAGCACATTCTTTACAGGCACTGCCGCACAATTGCAAGCAGGCGGTGCGATCGACCTGCTCGCCAAACTCAGCAAAGCAACCATCAATGCAGGCGAGAGCGTGCCGATCACCTTTGAGGTATCACTCGACGCCAGTGCTGGCCCAACCTACCAAGGCTTGCAGGTCTCGCAACCACTGACGTGGACATTTGGCGCGTAATTCCTCTGGAGCAGGACGATACGCATGCCTCGGCAACGAATGATTATCATCACCATCCTGAGCCTCTGTCTTGGAGGCTTCGTTGCCGTGATGATAGCACTTGGCATGCGTATCTTTTTCGTCACAACACCGAGCATGGGCACTGCCGCACCAGTTGGCTCGCTCGTAGTCACGCAGCCAGCTAACAACTACCACCCTGGCGACATCATCACCTTTCAGCGCCATGGCCGGACGTACACCCATCGGATTCAGTCTATCACCAACCAGCGTATCCTCACCAAGGGCGACCTCAACCATGCGGCCGACCCACTTCCTATTGAGCACAGCGCCATCATTGGCAAAGCAATTTTCATCAACCCTTGGCTTGGCTGGGTATGGCTAATGGTGCCATGGGTGGTGATTGGCTGGCTCATCATCCATCTAGCCACCCGCCGGACTCGCCCAACGTGGCGCTGGTATTATCGGATTATTGGCATGACACTAGTGCTCTGCGCTGTGTCGCTGTGGTTCCATCCATGGATCAACTTTAGCGTGCTCAGTGTTTTGCCAGCCAATGAAGGCGCCACTATGCACATCGTCAATACCGGAGTGTTCCCAATTGACGCAGTCGGTACAGTGCTCTACCCCGGCCAAGATGCCACCATTACCGTCTCGGTACAAAATAGCCACGGTCAGTATTTCTTCACACCAACGATTCATTATACGGCATGGGTTATCCTGTGCATTATGCTCATTTGTCTTATCCCCTTTGGGTTCATGCTCTATGGCCTTCGCCAGCTATCTCGGCCTACCGCGGCAGATAGCTCACCGCAGCCACTGCCCATCACCTCTGTCATTGTCGCAGCGATTATCACCCTAGTGGGGATATGCTTTATTATCTTTCATAATTTTTATCTAACAAGCGGAGCGTTTTCGGGCACGATCCACAACAGTGCTAATACCGCGCGCCCCGTGCTCTACAACTGCACTGATGCCACCAAGCTCACTGCCCCCTCGCAGGCGCTCTTCATCTACGGCATGACATTCTTCGATACTGGCACCACCGAGCGCGACCTATCTGGCAATAACAATAAGGGCACCTGGCTGACGCGCACGGCCGCTGCTCATGGTTCACAATCATACGCTTGCCGCCGCGACCGTGTGCGTAGTACCCTCTTCAAAGATACTTGCCTTGCCTACCCCACACTTGTCGACAACCCCAACCCTTTTACCCTCTCTGTCTGGTTCAATACCAATCAATACGGGCTCAATAATGGGCGCATCGCCGGCTTTGCTAGTACACCAGACAATGGTGCCGACCCAAGCTTAGATCGCGTCCTCTTTCTCGACAAGCAAGGGCGCATTGCCTTTGCAGTGTGGCCCAATGCCACGCGCTCGATCTTCTCACCAGCTGGCAAAAACTACGCCGATGGCAGATGGCACCACGTTGCCGCCTCACTCTCACCACAAGGCATGCGTCTCTATGCCGATGGCGCACTGGTTGCTCACGACCCAAGCGTCACGCAGGCCCAAAACTTCCGCGGCTACTGGAAGTTTGGCTGTGGGCGCTTTAGCGAGTGGCGCAATGGCGATGGCACACCTATTAACAGCACAAACACATTCTTCACTGGCATGATGCAGTTTGGGGCTGTCCACACCACCGCGCTGAATGATGCCCAGGTGCAAGAAATCTACCTCGCTGGCACAAAATAACGGACGCAGCGCGACAACATATCTTTAGCTATTACATCGTTTTGCTCCCATTGCAAGCATCCAGCGCCTGCTATATACTATATGCATGAAATACATGTGCAATACACTCGCCAAGCTTCTCACTCTTCTCCGCCATATGTGGCTGCCACTTATGGTAATTATCCTGCTCATCGTGGCAGGCGTTGGCATAAGCGCTGTCTTGCACGCAGTGCGACCCGAACCACTCTGGACAAATGCGACGAAGGAGCTCGCGCAGCGAGTAAAGAGCGAGGCTACGCAGTCGCTTGACATTACCCTAAGCCGCGGTGAGTTTATCAACATTGATGGGCCAGGCGGCATTGTCATCGGCACTATCACCGACCACGCCGCACGTCAGCGTCTGCTTGCTAGCCAGCCGTTTCGCGATTGTGCGTTTGGTTGCACGGGATGGATGGCATATTCGCGGCTTGGGCGCACATTACCGCTTGATTCTTCAGAGCAGGTGTCTGGCCACACGCGTGCTCTGCTAAGCTCGGCCGCTGCCCCAGATAGCTCGTGTATCATTCGCTTCCATTATCTTGGGCAAACACTCCCAGATAAACACAGCTCGCCCGACCTAGATATCATCTGTCTCTCACAAAGGACGGGTGCGTTTATATATGAGTTTCGGGCGGCGTAGCTATGCATCACCATACGGTGATGCAATTCAGAGTTATAGAAATTTTGTTACTTAATACCTTTAAAGCACTTCATCGCCTTGATCTTGTGACTCCCAAGAGCGCCGTTCTTCTTCGTCTTTCTGTGTGAGAGATTCAATAAGGTCGTCGTGCTGTTTTTGCCCCTCTGGAGTCATCAATTGTTGGCGCATTCTCTCCTCGTAGGCTACTTGTGTCCGAGTAGCGGGGAATACTCGCGGAACATTAATCATTGTTCCTGGGCGAGCACCACGAAGACCGAAAGACACATAGTCTACTATTGGACCATAAAGAGTTCTCCTCGCTTCTTTGTAGGCGGCTGCCCGTTTCTCCCGCTTTTCTTCCCGCCTTTTTTCCCGCCAGTCTCTAAAACGAGAAATGGCCGTTGTCGTTTCAGTTCCTCTTGCCGCCACCACTCCTATGGCGCGTATTCGTTGTTGATCGCCATGCTCAACCGCAGCTTCACCAGCATCTATCTGCTCAACATTGCCTGTTAAGGCTCTCTCTCTCTCTCTGAATTTGACATGTGTTCTCCTTATTGTCTAGGATTTTATTGTACGAGATATGTGGTAGTATTGTCAATTATCTACGACGCAAGTCTCAAATTTCACAAGATACAAAAATCAAAGTGCAAATAGGTCATTCAACGCCTCACTCACCGTTGGGTGAGTAAAGATCTGGTCGCGCAGTGTGGTATAAGGCAGGCCAGCGTCCATCGCTGTTTTGATAGTATTAATCACCTCTGGCGCCTGCTGGCAAAACAGCGTCGCGCCAAGAATATGGCCTGTCGATGGCTGGACCACTGCTTTGAGCAGCCCCGTTGTTTTATTATCAACATGCATGCGCGGCACCGCCATTGCTGGCAGCTCTTTAAACTTCACATCGTCACCATACTGAGCGCGAGCTGCTGCTTCGGTCAGGCCAACGCGTGCTAGTGGTGTCTGCATAAATATCACATGAGGCAATACTGCACGCCGATCCCGCGTATAGCTCCCATCACCAAGGAGCTGGCTCTTGACAATACGGAAGTCGTCGAGCGACACATAGGTATACTGCGGCCCACCATTGACATCGCCCAGCGCCCAGATATGCGGCTGAGTAGTTTGCAAATGATCATTAACGACAACAGCGCCGCGCTCATCAGTCTCCACACCAGCGGCGGCAAGACGAAGCTGACTGGTGTTAGGCCGGCGGCCAGCGGCCACAAGCACAGCATCATATACTTGTTCATCACCACCACGTATCACAGCAACGCCGTGGTCTGTATCGCGCACCTGCTGTATATCTGATGCAAACACAAGTGTTATACCCTGCGCTTCCAGAGACTGAGCAACTGCTTGGGCAACAGACGGCTCTTCGTGCGGAAGCAGCTGCGCCCGGCGATGGTAGAGTGTGACCTCCACACCAAGAGCCGCATAGGTCGAGGCGAACTCCAGGCCAATTGGTCCAGCGCCAATCACCGCTAGCCGCCGTGGCTTCAGCTGCTGGTTGAGCGCCTCTGTACTAGTATAGACATGGGCCGATTGCTCAAGGCCAGCAATCGCTGGCATCACCGGCACTGCACCGGTATTAATGAACAACCGATCTGCCTGCAGCTCAATGCGCTGCTCGCCCGCTTGGACGCTCACTGTGTGCGCGTCAACAAACGACGCAACACCATCAATAACCATCACGCCCGGGTTATCCGCGAGCATGTGGTAGTTCTTATTATTAAGCTTGGTCACGACCGCTGTCTTGCGCGCAAACGCTTCGTCGATCGACCGACCAGCCGCTGCCGCACTCACCAGCGTTTTAGTCGGAATGCACGCAATATTAATACACGTCCCTCCATACATCTGCGGCGATTGCTCCACCAGCGCTACCCGCTGACCTGCCCCAGCCAGCGCTACCGCCAGCGTCTTACCCGCCTTACCAAAACCAATAATTAGTGCATCAAATTGTGTGTGCATTATACTTCTCCTTCGTCAACATTATCGCATAGATTACACCTAATGTAAATGAATTACAATAATGATTCGTTTAGTATACTACTCAAGAACAAGACGCGCGCGTCTGTCACCTATCCTACCTCATTTCACTCAAGTGTATAAAACTCAGCGCCGCCGCGCGAGCACTGGCTGCACCCGGTCAATCCGGTTCGTCCAGACATACCCACCAAACTGTGGCGGTATCTGCGTCACACTCTCCGCTGTATCAAACCCAGCTGACCACTGTCCATCACCTTCGACCAACATTACTCGCGTGTTTACCGCCGCCATCCGGTCAACAAACTTACCTGGCCAGCCCCATAGCAGTGGTGCATAGCGCCGCGGAATGTGCAGCTCCATATTGTGCAGCTCGTGCGGCACATAACCCGTCCAGCCAACTGCCACGTACCGCAGCAACCCGGCCTTCATCATCGCCTTGGAACACAAGCGCAGCGTCGCGCTTTGTTGGCGCAGCCAGGCAATACCATCGTCATTGCCGTAGACCGTCATCTGCTTGAAGCGTTCTGGGTCCATTGCTCGAAGCTTACCCCACAGCACTTCGTATGTCTGGTGGTTGCCGTCTTTAACATGTAAAAGAAGATCCTTGTGTGGAAAGGCTGCCAGCACCTCATCCAGTGTTGGCATCAAGCCCACCCCTTTGCCGCGGAATGGAAAGGTTTTGCCGCCATCTGCCGTGTAGCCATAACCAACATCGAGGCGCTTGAGCTCAGCCATCGTGTACTTGCCAATCTCGCCCTTGGCTTCTGTGCGGTATTCCAGTGTCGCATCATGGAAGACCGCGAGTTGCTTATCTTTTGTGAGCTTGAGGTCAAGCTCCACCACATCCGCACCATGATCGAAGGCGGCGCGCATAGATGGGATCGTATTCTCAAGATAGGGGTGCTCGGGTTTATCCATAATGGCTGCAGTGTTGGTATCATTGCCAACCTTGCTGTAGTCAAAGGTCTGCGCCAGGCCTCGGTGAGCGAGTATCCGTGGGTGCTGCCTTGGCATGAAGAGACTCGTGTTATTAAGCCACAGCCCCATAATGACCACTCCACACACTGCCAGCCACCGCCAGTGCCGCTGACTCCACTGCGCTCCGCTCTGTCCTATTTTCCGAAATGTATCGAGCATTTATTACTCCTTTATTTTTTATTATCCGACAACCGCTTATTCCACACGCTGAGCAAATAACTCAGCCACGCCGCGCAGGAAAATCTCCGCCGTCTTTGGACCGACGCCATAGAATTTTTGCAGGCGTTTGGCGCACTCGGCTTCGCACGGGCTGTTTTCTATCAGCAGCATCAGCGAGCCATCATACCAATCAATCAGCTGCTGCGCACAGAGCCGCAGCGCCGCCGCTGTTTTCTCATCATAGCGCGTGTATTTGCCTTCATCCAGCAGCCGCACGAGGCGTTTGCGCTCCACCGCAAGCAGCGCCCACGGCGTATCAAGCTGGTGCTCCACCAAGAGACGCCAGGTCTGCACCGCCACCGGTGATTGAATCGGCTTGCCCAGCAGATACACCAACAGGAACCAGCGAAAGAGATCGAGCTCATTATGCGCAATATCGAGCGCGAAGTCATCGGGATGGTGTGAGCGAGCAGAGCGAGCCATATTCCATATTATTCTCTAGGTTGGCGCTTATTGTCAAATAAGACGAGCTACGCCGCAGGCCTGCATCATGTACTAGTCAGCACGACCAATAAACAATTGCATTTCGTGCAACACATTGCTAGAATATACATAGAACATTTAGCTAACATTGATGGTCTATGGGGGTACATCATGTTTCGGAAACTCGTATCAAACTTATCGCTCAGCCCGGCGATCGTCGGCCAGCTGGGCTTCTACGCGAAGCGTCTGCGCAAAGAGGAAGCGACGCGCCGCTTGGGGCTGATCTTTACTGCGCTGGCACTCGTTGTGCAGTCGTTCACGCTGCTTGCGCCACCAGAATCGGCTAACGCTGCCGACCCAAGCGATATGATCTACGGTGGGATTAGCAATGGCTCGCAGCTCATGGCGCACTACGATGCCAACACCAACAACATCCGCGACCTCTACAGTACCATCGGCATTACCCGCGCCGAACTGCAGCAGGCGACAACTCGCCTCGAAACCCGGCGAAGCACCGAGAACACCTACTCGTGGGGAATGACACCACACTTTAGTGCCGCTCAGGGTGAAGGCGTGTATTCTGTGAAGGCAGCGCAAGGTGGAATGCGCAACTTCTACTACCGGCCACACCACCTATGGGGGAACTTCACCTACCGGGCATTCGTTGGCCACTCAGCAAAGTTTGGCTGGTTCGCCATTATGCTCAACTGTGGTAACCTCATTACCCAGACAGTGCCACCAGCACCCGTTTGCCCACCCGGCCAGGTCGGTACCTATCCAAACTGCAGCACACCGCCATCCGTCATCAAGCCAACGCCAGTGGCAAGCTGTAGTGGCCTTGTCATCAACAAGAACGACACCACCTACCAATTCACCGCTGCGGCATCTGCCCAGCATGGTGCTAGCATCACCGGCTATGTCTTCCACGTCTACCGCGATGGCAAGCTCGTCAAAACACTCGAGAGTAGTACGCCTACCGTCAGCTATAGCGAAAAAATACCTGGTTCGTACCGCGTCGTCCTCACTGTCAAAACCTCTCTGGGCGACCGCACCAGTGAAGCCTGTGCCAAGACCTTCGTCATCGCTGCACCCGCCCGTTGCCCGGTCAATCCTACCCTACTCAAAGATGATGCTCGCTGCCAGCCTTGCCCAGGCAACAACACCCTCTGGTTAGAGGATAAGACCTGTACTGCCAAATTCGTCCAGACCAAGAGTGGCCACAACCTCACCCAAAACAGTGCTGAGACAACCACCGTCACTGCCAAAGCCCACGACCGCATTACCTACAAGCTCAGCGTCACCAACAAAGGTCTCAACGCCGAGAAATTCACCTTTAGCGACAACCTCGGCGATGTCCTTCAATACGCTACGGTCGTTGACGCTGGCGGCGGTACTCTTGGCAGAGATACCAATCAAAGCGCCAGCACCGATGCAACCATCCTCAGTTGGCCAGCTGTAGAGATCAAACCAGGCGAGAGCCAAGAGCGGCAATTTACCGTCCAGCTCAAAGACCAGATTCCTTCGATGGGTACTGGCACCAGTAACGCAACCTCCTACGATTGTCGCATCGACAACACCTTTGGCAACACACTCAGCACTAAGGTAGATTGCCCTGCCGAGAAGCGCGTCGTTGAGCAAGTCGTAACCGAGCTACCCCACACCGGTAGTAGCGAGAATATCATCTTTGCTGGCATCGTCCTTGCGGTAGTGGTCTTCTTCTATGCCCGCTCACGCCAACTCAGCACCGAGATCCGCCTCGTGCGCCGCAACTTTAACGCCGGAACAATCTAACCAAGGAGAAACCAATGGCAGAACGATTTACCACCAAACGCCAACCTGAGCACCGCACTGAGCAAACCATCGAGCAATCACGCGCCGAACAGCTGACTGCCCTGCGCCAATCTGGCGAACACCGCCAGTTAGAACATCCCAGCCTCCAGGGTGAAACGCGTCAGCGTCGCGAAACCCTTCGGGCCGCTCGCCACGAAGCCGAGCAAGTCTACGAGCAAGCTGCCCAGCAAGAACGAGCCACTGCCGAAGCTGAGCGCCGCCAGCGCGAAACCCGCGAACAACAGCGCGCCGAGCGTCAACGCCAAGCCAGCCCGGCTGCCCAGCAAGAACGCTTCGATAAAACCATGGCAGCCGTCCAGTCCCAGCTCTCGCCCTCAAGCCGTGCCTTTAGCAAAGTCATCCACAACCCAGCCATCGAGAAAGCAAGCGAAGTCACTGGCAGCACCGTTGCCCGGCCCAATGCGCTGCTCTCTGGTGCCATTGCCGCCTTCGTGCTCACTCTAGCCATCTACCTCATCGCCCGCTTCAACGGCTACCCACTCTCCGGTGCCGAATCCATTGCCGCCTTCGCCCTCGGCTGGCTCTGCGGCCTTGCCTTCGACTTTGTGCGCATGATGATGCTTGGTCGGCGGAATGTGTAGCTTACCTCTGCAAATCACTGCTTGATCAACAACATGATTCAATCACTGATAGCTCACACTTCTCATGTGAAATAGTGCCCTATCGATTAAACTCCAATGCTCTAGAGGAGGGTTACTCAGACTGGAGAGAAGTACTTGAACGACGGTGGCTGCGTATGTCATGAGCGAATGATATCACTGTCAGAGTCTCTAACGAATAGCTCAAATATCTAAGGAGTATCTTTGACAAAAGAACTATCGATAATAATCCTCCCAATCTACATCAAAGAGCCAGTGCTTCGTGACATTGTGAAATTCTATATCATCTCCATACGGACGATCAGGCGTTGGTGTAAAGACGTACTCTTTTAATTTCGTTTGAACAAACTCAAAGACGACATCATAATCAAGCGTATTCATAATCAGGGGCTTTGCTTCATTATCGTCCTCAAAGTACCACGTGCCCTGTGGATCATCAACGAACGAGGGTGAACAAACGGTGATCACGTAACGATCACCTTCTATAAGATACGGGTCGCCAATTTCGATATTCTTCTGCAGAGTGAACCCAACTCCAAGTTCAATACACCAGGGGCATGTGTCGTCAGTACCGAATGTTGTCGTCGCAGATGTGAGCTTGTTTCGGCACGTTATATTATCAGAATCCAGTTCCCAATCGTCGCCGACATACCGTCGCCCCTGAAACAACTTTTGTAAAACATAATGGGTTTTCATAGACTTAGTATAATACGAACAATAACGAACGTCAAAATATTATGCTTGCCTCTTGTGTTCTCTATCACCTGTATTAAGTGCTTATCAGTGCAGCTTGATCGACACTTCCTGTGGCTCGCCGCTCAGGTCGCCATGCGTGTTGAGAGTGCCTTGACGGCGCAGGGCTTCGCGCTCCAGCTCTTCTGGCGTTGGCATAGGTGGCTCGGGAGCGGGCGATGGTGTAACTGGTGGAGTAGGCTGGGTACGCGCCTCGGCCTGCTGGCCACCAAGGATATTGGGCCGCGCAGCATGACGTGCTCTATCCAGCGCATCTTGCACCGCTGGTGACGGTGGTGGAGCAGGCTGAGCAGCCGACGATGGAGATGATGCGCTTGGATTTGGCATAGTGCGAGGAGCGCTAGCTGGCTGTGGTCGTGGTGGTTGAGAGGATGAAGAAGCTGGCGGCATGGCTGGCTGGGCACGCAATGGCTGAGCTGAGGAAGCTGGTGTGGTTTGTGGCCGTGGTGGTTGAGTAGCTGGGCTACTGAGCCGTGAGGCTTGCGCGCTTGATGGTGCTGCCGCCGATTGTGGCTTCTTTGCATTCATCTGCTTACGCTTTGCAAGCCATTCATCAAGGAAGGACGACCCACCACCAGCTCCAGCTGCGCCTCCTGGACGCCCTGCTCCGGCTGCTGGCTGGCTGGGTTGTTGCACACTAATACGGGCAGATATATCGCGCTCAACTTGGTCACGCGGTCGACCATACTTCGCGGCCGAAAGCTTCTTGAGAGCACCGCTCAATTGCTGGTTTGGTTCACCCATTGGCGGAATCCACGCCATACTAAATGGCGCTGACGGCGTACCGTTAATCTGCGCCACACAGACCGACTCAAAGTTTGGTAGCTTGGTCAAATCCTCAGCAGTAAAGACAGGGGTATAGCGCTTGACCATAATCTCAGCATCAGTCGTACCAATTCGGCCGGTAATGGTTGTACCAACGTTACCAAGGATAGCCTCGCGCAGTTCTTCCTTGAGCTGCGTCATAAACTGGTTGGCCAAAACCAAACTCAAGCGATACTTACGCGCCTCACTGAGGATCGTCTCAAAGCTATCGGTGGCAAAGTTCTGGAACTCGTCAACGTAGAGTGTAAAGTCCTTGCGCTCGTGCTCGGGGATATTAGCCCGAGCCATCGCCGCCGCCTGGAACTTCATGACAAAGATAATACCAAGCAACTTCGAGTTGAGATCGCCCATCTTACCTTTGGAGAGGTTAACAAGCAAAATCTTGTTGTTATTCATAATCTCAGGGAAGTTAAAACCACTCTTAGTCTGACCAATAATATTACGCATTGCATCGTTGCTAATAAATGGACCAAACTTGGAGATCACCCAGCTAATCAAATCACCAGCTTCGTTGGAGCGCTGCGAGGCTGGGAACTCTTTGGTCCAAAAGTCGAGCACCTGCCGGTCCGTCACGTATTTGAGCTTGGCATTGCGGAATTGCTCATCCACCAGCAGCTTTGGCACATCAACAAACGTTCCACCCGCAGGATCAGCCATCAGCAGCAACGCACAGTTACGGAAGATGTGCTCGAGGCGTGGCCCAACGATACCAGTGTGGCCTGGGTCGTACAAGCCATACAGCATGTTAATTGCCTCCTGCACCAAGAAGTCCTTTTGGTCGGGGTGATCAAACTCAAACATATTAAGACCAATCGGGTTGCTCATATCACCTGGGTCGAAGTAGACAATATCCTCTACCCGATCACGCGGTACCTTGGCAAGCAGCGCCTCAGCTAAGTCACCGTGTGGATCAACCAAGGCAAAACCCCGCCCCGCCAGCATATCCTGGTAGGCCAAGTTCTCTTGCAAGACCGACTTACCTACACCCGTCTGACCAATGATATGGATGTGACGCCGACGGTCTTTATCTGCCAGGCGAATCGGCTTGCGCACGCCGCGGAACTCATTGTAGCCGAGCAACAGCCCCGTCTCCATCACCTCTGTTGGGCCATCGACTTGCTTGCTCATCTGGCGCTTGACTTGCGAGGTAGGAATGCTATTTTGATCTGGCAAATGGAAGAGAGTTGCAAGCTCGACTGAGTTGAGAATATCGCGGCTATTTGCCTGCGGGAAGAATCGGAAGATAAAGGCTGTCGCGAGCTCATCGACATTCTTAGTAAGGTTAAACTTAAAGCCATTAAAGCTCGGCGAATCAAACAGTGCAAACGCCGCCACAATATTCTTGAGCAGCACCTGTGAGCGCGCCGCCGTGTTGGACGACACCACCACGCGGATCATTACCTCATAGCCAGGGTAGCGAATCTTTTCTTGGATAGCATCAACCTTAGCCTGCTCCACTGCACTGAGCGGCTTCTCAGCTTGGAATTCCTTCTTGTCACTTGCCTCGGGCGGCTTCCATAGTGCCTGTATAACATCACGCGCCGAGAGGCTACTGCCGCCACTACTCTTTTTCTCACCCTTGTTCTTGACGATCTGCTCGGCAGCCGAGATAGAGCGCTTTGTCCATTTCTCATACGCTGGGCGGATCAAAAATTGGATTCCGACCCCATCCTCACGCCCAGCCGAAGACACTGCATTGAGCAGCGCCCGCGACGCATCGCGCTTAGACTCCATATAGGTGGAAATCGGATAAATAAATTCTTTGCGCAGAGTAAACTCACCACCAATCGTCCCACTCGCCTTGCCCACTTTGCTAAATACTGAGTGCTCCGACACCTCCTCGAGCCGTGCCGATGGGTAAGCTGCAGCAATTGCCTGGCGCACTGTGTCCGTCAGCACTGTTGGCACTACTGCATAGTAATATACCAGACCCTCGCGCGCTACAATCTCAAATGACACATGGCGCTGCCCATAGATCCGGCTCATAAAGCCCTTGGTGCTGGTACTCGCAATGATGTTGTACATTACTTGGGCCTGCGATAGCACTTCCTCCGTGAGGTCACGCTTGTCGCGCCCACCACCGTCGATATCGTCACTGGCAGGCGGCAAGTGGATGAGGATCGGCACCATCTTAAGGCCACGCTCGTAGTTCTTGGCCTCGCGCATACTGTTGCGATAAACGATAAAGGCAACAAACAAGATGATAAGAATAAGACCAGCCGAGCCAAAAACAATAATGAATGTGGTGACAGTATTCATCTAGTTCTCCGTTGCGCCAATTTTGCGCCCATAGCGTTTGTAGATATAGTCGCGCTGCAGAGCACTGACCTGCTGCTCGCGCTGGTAGGGGTCATCTTGGGTATCCTTAATGATCTGCTTGAGCTTGATAACCCAGTCTTTTTCAATCAGGTCTTCGTCTGCAGCAGTTGCAGGAGCAGCTGTGACAGCCGTATCTGGGTCGGGCTGTGGCGCAGCAATAACTGTGGTAGGAAGAGCAGGCAGCGTGAGGCTCTGCTGCGGGACCATCGGCATCATTTCATGCGTGTCAGCTGGCTGCTGCTCGCTCCGACGCTCGGGCATCAGCGCAGGAAGCCGCTCGTGCGCCTGAGGCGCTGGCGAACGGTAGATATTCTGGTTATTTGCCCGAGGCTGCTCAGGAAAACTATTGAATCGCGGCTGTTGTGGTCCCATATTCTGCCTAAATTATACCATAGGCTGCGCTGGTGCAATAGGTGTGAGCATAATCATCATATCTATGGCGCTTATGCTCATTATTTTGCTATACTAGCGGTATGGAGCGTCAATCTCCCTCACCAGCATCACGCTTGCAGCGGCACCACAAACGCTGCACCCAAGCGCGACGCCGCATGATTATCTTGCTTACGCTACTTGCCTGTGCATTATGCGGCCTCATTGTTACTCTTATTATCGTCCATGTGGTGCGGCCTGCTGCACCGCAGCCTTCCCCATCAGCCGCACGCACAACCGATAAAACAGATGAGAAATACTCCTTTGTCGATTCGCACTACCAAGGCATCCGCTCGAAGCTGGTCAGCCGCACCTCTGCTAAAGAAAAAGCTTCCCTCGAATATCCACTGACAGGCAATCGCACGATCGACACCACCGTCGCCAGTGCCATCGATCAGCTCGACCACGAGTTTCGCCAAAGTGTCGCAGCCGGCCGCACCTTCCACCGACCAATGACTGAGGCAATCAGCTACCAAATTACCCACAATACCAATACTGCCCTATCCGTTATTGTCCAGGCTAACCAAGACACCCACGGTGCTCACCCCGCCAGCTTCACTCGATTTTGGACATTCAACAAGCAGACGGGCGCGGCTATCACTCTGCGCGACCTCGTTGGTGGCAATACCGCATACCTCCGCACCGTCATTGATGCGGCGCAGCGCTCCGTTGCTGCCACGATTGCCGAGCGGCAGCAGCCAGCCGTCGATCTTGGCGAAATAGTCACAGAAGACGCACTCACCAACTTCACTATTACCAATGACAATGCGCTTGCCTGGCCCTTTAGCCAAGCTGCGCTCGTGCCGTCATCCTATGGCACGATGACGATCTCGCTCCCCTTCACGAGTATCCTCGCTACATTGCAAACTACCCAGGCGCGGCAGATTGCGACCATCCCTGCCCTGCCAAAACCACAGCCAAAACCAATTATTACCCCTATGCCAGCCGCACCAGCACCTTCTGGATCGTGCGCTCAAGCCTGCATCGCCCTCACCTTCGACGATGGGCCCGGGCCATATACCAACGAGCTACTTGATGCCCTAGACCAGTATGGTGCAAAAGGCACATTCTTCATGATTGGTAGCAAAGTTGCAGCTCGTGCTGACGTCGCGCGTCGCATCCATACCAGTGGTCACCAGCTTGGTAATCACTCGTGGAGCCATCCGGTTCTGCCACAGTATAGTGCCGAAGCAATCGGCAGCGAGATCGACCGAACCAACAGTGCCATCACCCAAGCAGCAGGCGTTACACCGACTATCATGCGCCCACCATATGGTGCAGTAAACAGTGTCGTCCTCGAGCAACTGCGTCAGCGCGGTATGGCCTCTGTCTTGTGGTCGGTTGATACGCGCGACTGGGCCGATCGCAATAGCACCATCGTCTGCAACCGTGCCGTTGCTGGTGCACGGCCAGGTGCTATCATCCTCATGCACGACATCCACCCCACCTCTGTCAATGCTGTGCCCTGCATCCTCAGCACACTCAAGCAGCAAGGCTATCGCTTCGTCACCGTGCAGACGCTACTGGGCAAGACTGTGCCCGGTGTAAATTATCCGTAGGAATATACACCTGAATATTAAGATTTTTTGAGTGTCTTACCCTTCTTTCCTACGCTTGTGCACGTCGGCATTGCAAAAGCAGATTAATACACCGTAATGAAAACCTACCGGATTAATTATGGTGTTGTCATCGCTTTATCCAATGAGGTAAGACAAGGCAGGTTCTTGCAGAAGAAAGAAGCAGCTATTCGGCAACTTACGTTCCAGCGTTTTATAACGTCTCACTTTTCTTGTATGCATTATGCGCACTAGAATTCTTGGCGATGTACTGTTTATAACAGTTACATTATTGTTATTTTTGTTGGGTACTCTGTACCAGGCCAGCTGTGTGTTTTATAGAACTATGTTATCGATATTAAATACCTTATGCTTCGACGTCGCACCTCGCACTAGCTTTACTTGAGACTGCGGCACGCCAAAATATTTAGCTAGCAGCTTAATGGCCGCCGCATTTGCCCGGCCTTCAATCGCTGGTGCTTTGGTGTAGATGATATACGTGCCGTCGCTACCCACCACGACTTCTTCGCGGTGGCGAGAGTTGGGTTTGAGATGGGTGGAGATTTTCATGGGGCCTAGTATTCTACTTCTCTTATTCTATGAATGTATCGATAAACAAGCACACTTTTGCCTTCAGGCGCTCGATCAAAGCCTGACGTCCGCTAAGCCGTGGCTTATTCTTCAGCGCCGCCACATACTCATCACTCCGCGGCAATCGCCCGGTGTAATTATAATTATCAATTAGCTGGCGCAGTCGTGTCAGGTCAAAGCCCTCCGCTGCAGCTAATTGCTCCAGCATATGCTGCTCCTGCTCACCCCAAAAACGCTGAAACTCCTCTTCGACACTATCACTATCGGCAATATGCGGTAGCCAGCTGATGATGAATTTATCAATAAGCTCACGCTTACTGCGCAGCTTCTCGTTGCCATTAACGAGATCTGCTACCTGCTTACGTAATTGGCTCTTTTCTTGCTCGCTAGCCTCTGCCATTTTGGCTACAAGCCCTATAATATAATCGACGGTAATCTCATCACGGCGGATTAATTCTAGCTCAAAATCCACCTCATCCAGAATACTCACCTTTTCTTTGCTGCTGCGGCGCTCAAAGTATATATCTAAGTACTTGCTCTTAAAGTCCTCAAAGAGCTGCTCATTCATATCAACATCGCTATCGGTAAAACCCGCAAACGATAGTAGTACGTTGCGCGTGCGCATCACCTCACGGAAAAGCTCCACAAACTGCCGTTTTTCAGCTTCACCGAGTAGTGTATCCACGCTGTACGGTTCTGGGGTAAAAGCCAGCAACCTTGCTACTTTTTGGTTAAACTCCTGCACATACCATTCATATGGTTTTAAGAAGATCGTCTCCATGGCTTGCTTGTTACTGAATAGCTGCACTGCATCATCTGTCGCAGCTTTTAGATTACGAAAGACCACAATATTACCCTGGGATTTACGCTCATTCAGAATACGGTTTGTGCGACTATAGGCCTGCAAAAGACCATGGTATTTTAGATTTTTATCTACATAAAGCGTATTGAGTGTCTTACTATCAAACCCGGTCAAG
Source organism: uncultured Candidatus Saccharibacteria bacterium (assembly GCA_938036785.1). Lineage (GTDB taxonomy): Bacteria > Patescibacteriota > Saccharimonadia > Saccharimonadales > Saccharimonadaceae > Saccharimonas. The sequence goes on from CALHWE010000013.1 coordinate 55,481, forward strand.
AACATATTTACCACTAGCAAAATGTCAATTTCGCGATTTTTTACACGCCGAGCAATATCCTTATAATACCCGTAAAAGCTCTTGCTATCGCGCGTGGTGTAGTTGGTGCCAAACCGCGCATTATACCCACCCATAGCGCTCTCCAAAAAATCGCGTGCAGACTGGTTGACGGGGCTAGCACATTCTAGCACGTCTTCGTCTAGTAAGCTATCGGCATTTGGATCTTCTTCATTTGCCTGGTAGCTAAAAATCGTTGCAATAGTGAGCTTGGTGTTTTTGCGCTGGAAAGCATCGTAGTACATACGCAGCAAATCGGTAGAGCTAACGCACATCATAGCGGTAAAGTCGCGCCCATGCGTTTTGCGGTCATGGTTCGCTAGTATGTAATCCACAATGTTATCTACCCGAGCCTGATTTTCCATCGCCTCTTTGGTATCGATTGCCTCGACATCAATATCTGCCTGTGTATCAGCCCCCTCACGCCGTGTAAACCGCCCCACATACTCCACGCTAAACTTTAGGACATTGCCATCGTTAATCGCATCAGTAATAACGTACTCATGCAAGCGCTCACCAAAAAGATCCTTCGTAGTACGCTTACCAAACCCGCTACTGCTGGCAGCATTCTCAGTAAAAATTGGCGTCCCTGTAAAGCCAAATAGCTGGTAATTAGTAAAGTAACTAGTAATATTCTTGTGCGTTTGACCAAATTGCGAGCGGTGGCACTCATCAAAAATAAATACAAATCGCTTGTCTTTTACCGCCTGCATTGCCTGCGCATGGCGTTGGCGTGTCACGGCGTTATCCAGCTTCTGGATAGTCGTCACAATCAGCTTAGTGTTAGGATCGGCTAGCTGCCGCACCAGCATAGTAGTGCTATCAGTACCATCCACGCTACCATCCTTAAAGGCATTAAACTCTTTAATCGTCTGGTAGTCTAAGTCGCTGCGGTCTACCACAAACATCACTTTGTCGACGTCTGGATTTTCCGTCATTAGCTGCGCCGCTTTAAAGCTCGTCAGTGTTTTGCCGCTCCCTGTCGTATGCCAAATATAGCCACCACCGACGCCCTTCGTCACCTTGTCTATAATTTTCTCTACTGCATAGTATTGGTATGGTCGCAACACCATCAGTGTCTTGGTCGACTCATTCAGCACGATATATTTAGCAATCATCTGCGACAGATGGCACCGCTCCAAAAAGATATCCGCAAACTGGCCCAGCTCGCTTATGCGCACATTTTGCTCGTCTGTCCAGTAGTAGGTGAATTCATAGCTTGCTTTCTTATCACCACTATTACTTACCGTATTAGCATAATATTTAGTGTCCACGCCGTTACTTATGACAAACAGCTGCACATACTGAAATAGCCCATAACCCGCGCTATAGCTATGGCGGCGGTAGCGATTGATTTGGTTAAACGCCTCGCGCAGCTCTATCCCACGGCGCTTAAGCTCTATCTGCACTAGTGGCAAGCCATTAATCAGTATGGTCACATCATAGCGCGTTTCGTAGGTACCAGTATTAGTAATTTGCTGCGCCACCTGGTATTCATTTTGACACCACTGATTTGTATTAAAAAACTCTAAATATACGCTACTGCCGTCCTCGCGCACCAGGTGTATTTTATCGCGCAGCGTCTTCGCTCGCTCAAACACCGTGCCACGGCCCAAGTGGTTCAGCACACTTTTAAATTCCGTATCCGTAAGCGGCACGTCACTGAGTTTGGCAGCATTATGCGCTTCTAGCTGCTGCCGCAGATTGGCCAGCATTGCCGCCTCATCGGGCAAATCAACCTTGCTATACCCACCGGCTACCAGCTGGGCGACGAGGTCGTTTTCGAGGGTTTGTTCGGATTGGTGGGTCATGTTAGTTATTTCTTGTCCTCATATAGTTTAATCTCTAACTCTTTACAACATGCTCGCAAAGTTTTATCCCTAGTCGCAAGTTCTAATGGTTTATCAAATATTGTCAGTTGTCTGCCGCTGCTGGTCTCGCTGTGCACAATATAGGCTAGCAGGAGTGGGTCTGCCATGCCTTCATTAGAATAAAAATTTATAAGCTTTATTACAGACGAATTACTGAATATTTCTCTAGTAACCGCGTAATCTTCAGCTCTTAAATCTATTACTTCTACATCTGAACTTTTAAGCTTTCCTTTTGCATGTTCAGGTAATTCTATCTCGACCTCCTTTATGGTTACTAGTCGGCTATTTTTCCGCATTTCCTGCAGCACCTCCAAGCTAGTTTCTCGTATAAAGTTTGTGTCTAAAACGACGGTATAGCCACTAAACATTAAGATACTCTCTGATTCCATCAACGGAAAAACTCGCGCCCTTTCTCGGACTTAAAAGGTTGGTTACCCGTGCATTATCTATTAGACCTTGCTTACTCCTATTCAGTATAATGCCCGTTGCTCCGCTTCCAACATTCAAGACAATACCATTCTCAATGGCTCTATTACGGCCACCTCCCTTTTTAGACCTGATTTTCTCAAATTCTTTGTTACACTCCTTCAGAAGACTTTCTTTTTGTTTATTACTAATTAGCTTCAATCTGTAACAGCGCATAATAACCGCAGACGGGCTAACCTTGTATAGCTCGCTGACCTTCTTGATATCGACTAGATCTTTTACATACGCACACCCTGAGAAGACCTTTTGTGGCATAAGCATCTCTTCAGCAAACTGATATGCTTCATCGTTAATATCAGAGTTATGTTTTGTGTTAAGCATCACGGGTTTATTATTTTTATGCAATAACATACCAAGCATCAGCATAAGAATGAGACTCTTCCTCCCCCAAGGGTCTATCATACATTTATCATCACTTGCACGAATAAAAATATAGGGTGCCTTCTTGTGGTTTATAAAAATCCCAGCAAAATCCTCTATTTGTATAGTTTGTGCACATAGACGATGATCATACGTAGAAATAAAAATATTACGTTTATTCAATTGCCTCTCCAGGTATAGAAATGCCTCCTTTTTGCCTTGTGTACTCTTTATTCTATCTGTATTTATATCCAGTTTTTCTCTTGCAATACAAGCTTTATCCTTAACACTCATACTTTTATATTCTTGCTTTAAAAATATGCCACATAAATTATTTCTATCTGGTATACTCTTGCTGACTTCAGACTGTAGTGCGGCTATATGCCTAAGCATAATTGATATTGCACTTATTTGTATAGTACCGTGGCTTGCAATAGAATATTGCCTGTTCATATCAACTCCAGCAAAAGTCTTTTTTATATAGTTATCAATCTGACTTTCGATGTCATTCTTGCTCATAAATACTATTGGGTAAGGAACCCTGGCACGGGTATACAGCTTTCTAAAATCCGATAGCTGTATCCTTTTATCTTCCAGTGCCCTATTATACGAATCTGTATCAAAGGCAATGGTGTACTGTAAGGTATCTTTAAAAATATTTGTCGGGACACAAAAAAGCACCTTATTCCTTACATATACCTCAATTTGGCTCGTCATCTCACACAAACATCCTTTGCAATAATCCTTTTTTAAATTGTTTTGTTTTATCCAGCTGCTGGCGAGTGAGGGCGATTTTTTCATCTAGTGCAGACAAGAACTCAGCAATTTTTTGCTGCTCTTCTAGTAATGGTAGTCTTATCGTCAGGCTCATAACTGATTTTTTCGAAATATTATATCGTGTGCTACCCTGCGCCAACCTCACAATATTACGCCGCACCCCTATACTACGAAATAAATATTGTGCGAATTCTGGCAATAATGTATTTTTATCCTTTAACCTGTACCCAAAACAAAAACTATTAAGATAAGTGTCTTTTTTTGGAGCGGCTAGCAAAACAGAAGTATAGCCAACTTCATATGGTGTCTCAGAAGATGTAGTGAAAAATATATCACCTTTCTGAACTTTATTTTGTTTTTCATTTGGTCTAATGCCTACACTGCCAAAACTGCCCTGAATATAAGAATTCTGGAATATTTGTACGTATGTAATATACGGTGAACCAACTCCAAAGTCTGGCCCTGATTTACCAGACAGTCCGCTGTAGGTCACCCCTATTCCCCCCAGCCGCTTCTCTTGCCACACTGGGAAGTGTGAGCCGTCTAGGCGAGTGAAGCGGAGCTGCTGACTAAACAGCTGCTGCATGACGCCGCGCTTGTACGCCTCTAGCTGCTGCGCCTTGCACTCCAGCAGCGCCACCCGCTTATCCACCGCAGCAAGGAATGCGGCAATTTTTTGCTGCTCAGCTACACTGGGCACTATTAATTTTGTATTAAAGAAATCATCAATAGACATATTAAGCAACCCATGGTTGCGAGCACCTTCCTGTGCAATCTTTTGGATTTCCCTATTATGTTTGCCTGATTCAAAATACTGATCAAAGAAAACTTCACTCCCTGATTGCTTTAAGGAGAAGCAGATGTACAATGTAGAAACCACCCCCTTGTTTTGGGTAAGGCGCTTAATGGCGCCTACCGGGTACCCCTTCGAGTAACTTTTGTTATAAGCATAGTCATTTTTATGTAATAAATAGTAGCCTTGTACATTCTTTGCCGCCACAATCTTCGAAAAAAATTTATCCTGACTGACTAAGCCGTACTGTGCAGATATTGTTAAGATATTTTGGTTATTCTCCTTATTTTTACTCGTAACACGGCAAAATATATCTTTAAATTTAGTCTCCTTCCACTCATCCATAAATTCCGGAAAACGAATTTGAGGTACGCTATCATTAATCTTATTATTGGTCATCGTTTCTTTACCTTATGATAAACTTTTAAACTATGCTGGTATTGCTGTAGCGGGATGCTTATGCTACTATGAAGTTGCCGGAAGGTTCGAGTTGGGTTTCTTGTCCATGCTTGAACCTTCATTTTTGTTGTTTGCTTTTGAAAAGTCGATAGTCCATACATTTATATACTTAGGGTCGTCTTGAGTAAAATTTTCCTTAATATTGCATTTAAAGACTTTTTGAAACACATCGACAACAGAAAGTCTTACCCCATCACTCTTTGTATAGTCAACTTTGCTCTTAAGCCCTAGGCTGATTATACCGCCCAAAATGTCACAACACTGCAGACCAATCGAGGCGTGTGATTCTATTGGTACAACTGCTCGTATTTTTTCAGACTGTACAATCTCATCCCATGATAATCCTGGATCAAATTCATCAGGCATAAAAATGCCCTCCCCCTGAAAACAGTGTTTAAAATACAAACGAACTATACGCTTATACATATCCACGTGACTTGTATGCTTATAGTGTGAGTCTTCCCTATCTATAACTATGGCAGTAAATTTAAATTCAACCTTATAAGCCAACACCTTCACTAGATCTTCAAAAAGCTTTCTGTTTTCTTCCGTTACTTTCTTAAATTTTAGCTCAAAAGCACTAGGCTTCTTTGCAAAATTATACAACTGGTCAATATCATTTCGATCCTTTAGCTGCTGAACTCTTGTCTTTCTGTTTTTATCAGTGAGGCCTCTAATTTGGTCACGAACACGACGTATCTCTATATGAAATGCATTAACATCACTAACCTCAAGGAAACCACATATAAAAAACCTATCCGACTCGGCATTACCAGTCTCATCCATAAACACCACAGGAAGATCCATCACTCCACTCCCTCGATTCCCAACTCCTGGCAAAAAGCCGCGATGACTTTATCTACCTCGGCCAGCTGAGTATTAATTTGGCGAATGTCATGCGCGGTGGCGGTAAGGTCGATTGGCGCCTCTTCTTCGAAGGTATCTACATAGCGCGGGATATTAAGGTTATAGTCATTCTCGGCTAGCTCAGCTGGCTCAGCGATGTGGCTGTATTTATCTACCTCAGCCCAGTTAGCGTACGTATCTATAATTTTATCAATATTATCTACGCCCAATTGGTTTTGGTTCTTGCCCTTAATAAATTCACGGCTGGCATCGATAAATAGTACACCACTATGCGTGCGGCACTTTTTAAATACCAAAATACAAGCCGGAATGCTGGTGCCGTAGAACAAATTTGCCGGCAGCCCAATCACTGCATCAAGCAGATTCCGCTCGATAATATGCTGGCGAATTATACCCTCTGCTGCACCGCGGAATAGTGCCCCATGCGGCATAACAACCGCCATGGCGCCATTATCCGCCAGGTGGTGCAACATGTGGGTAATGAAAGCATAGTCTGCCTTACTACTTGGTGCCAACCTACCCCATGGGCTAAAGCGTTCATCATTCGCATGCAGTGGGTTTTTGTCACCCGCCCACTTGGCACTAAAGGGTGGGTTGGCCACCACCGCTTCAAAGCGCTGGTTCAGATGCTGTGGGTGTTCAAGTGTATCATCGTTCTTGATATCAAACGCATCAAAGTGAATATCGTGCAAGATCATATTCATGCGGGCTAGGTTGTAGGTGGTACCGTTCATTTCCTGGCCAAAATATTCACTCACCTGGGCATGCCGTCCAATTCGTAGAAGCAGTGAGCCCGAGCCGCAGGTTGGGTCATACACACTCCGAATGCGCGTTTTGCCCAGCGTCACGATACGCGCAAGAACTTCGCTTACCTCTTGTGGCGTGTAGAATTCACCAGCCTTCTTGCCTGCACCACTAGCAAATTGGCTAATAAGATATTCATAGGCATCACCCAAAATATCGATTTCGCTATTGCCTAGCTGGAAGTCAATAGTGCCGAGGTGGCGCAGCACTTTAGCAATTAGCTCAGCGCGCTCACCTACAGTTTTGCCAAGCTTGGTAGAGTTAAGATCTAGCTCAGAAAACAGATGGTCAAAATCATCCTGACTGCTAGTGCCGACAGTGCTCTGTTCGATATGGTTCAAAATAGCCTGCAAATCTTCGATAAAATCACTCAAATCAGTGCGCTCTGCCATTCGCGTAAAAAGCTCGCTTGGCAGCAAGAAATACCCCAAGCTATCGAGCGCTGCACTACGGATTTCGTGAATAAAATCAGCATCTGTATCGTTGAGCTGGCGGTACGTTGTGCCCTCACCCTCTAGCAATTCATCCGCATAGAGCTCGAGCTTTTCAGATAGATATTTATAGAAAATAAAGCCAAGAATATAGTCACGGAACTCATCGGCATTCATCTTACCACGCAGATCATTCGCAATGTTCCATAGTGACGTTTGTAGTTGGTGTTTTTGGTCTTCAGACATTAGTTTCCCCTTTGGTGATATGTTCGTATTATACACCGAAAACTTTGATTTCCTACAGCTTGCTGCGTTCTTATTCTTTACGAATTATACTGCAAGCAAACCTAATTAACGAGGCTGACTGAAGCACTTTACTACCATTGGCTATTCACCTGCCCCGCAGTCTGCTACAATAAAACCATGTCCGAGCCCCGCGGAGTGATTTATGTTATGACTAGTGCCATTGATGGCTTGGTCAAGATTGGCAAGACCAGCACCGACCGCTTCGAGGCGCGTATGCAATACCTCGAATCTAACGGCTATTCTAATATTACTGGGCTGCAGCGGCTGGTTGCCATTGAGGTAGATAATTACCACAAGAAGGAGCAGCTCCTACACGAAGTCTTTAGCAAACACCGCATTGGCCGGAGCGAGTTCTTTGCGCTCGATGAATATCTTATCCAGCGGTTGCTGCTCGCCCTTGATGGCACGCAGATTCACCCCAAGCCAGCTCAATCCACCAGCAAAGCTGATTCGTTCGAGGCCGTTACCACCGCGCACCAGCAAGACCAGCGCTTTAGCTTTTACAAAAAGGGTATCGAAAAGGGCGCGACCATCTGCTTCGTCAAAGACACAGCTATCACCGCCGTTGTAGCTGGCCCACGCGAAGTCTCCTACGGTGGCAAAACCTGGCGCCTGTCTGCCCTCACCCGCCTGATCTACACCCAGCGCGGCGAAGTCAACAACTCCGGTGCATACCGCGGCGCCGACCACTGGATGTACGGTGGCGTGAAGCTGACGAAACTGGTGGATAAAATACAGAGCTAATGACACACTCTCGTTAGTTCAGGTGTCGATCTTTACTGAATCAAACTCAATCCCGGCCACATGGCACTTCATTAGATAGCCTCGTCAATCGGATTGACAATCGAAAAGAATAATCAAGCAGATCTCTCTATTGACAGCATTCTTGTTATTTTAATATAATATGAATGAATATAAAAATTTATTCATTCAGAGCATTACAATGAAGGAGGTTATGAGTATTGGACAAAAGACAAGCATTAAAAACCGCCGCCTATGATGTCTTCTCAAAAAAGGGTTATAAGGCGGCCGGGATCTCAGAAATTGCAAAACAAGCTGGCGTAGCAGTTGGTTCTTTTTATAACTACTACAACAATAAGGAAGCTATCTTTCTCGACGTGTACGTTGAGGAGAATGACCGCATTCGTCAAGCGATGATGGATGACATCGATTGGCAACAGGACTTGGTTGAACTTGTGAGGCAGATTTTTGAACAGTCACGTAGCCTCGTTTCGTCCAATAAGATTCTGGCGGAATGGCATAATCCAGCCATTTCTCGTACGCTGCGCAGCTATTATTCTTCAGGTAAAGGCAAAGCCACCAATACTTTTCATCAGTTTTTAGTCGAGACCTTTACTAGTCGCATGGTGGCGGAAGGATATTCAGAGGAAAAGATTCAGGATATTTTACAGGTTTATAGTTTGTTTTACTACATGGATATACATATCACGGAAAGCGATTTTCCAGGTATCAGTAGGACGCTGGAAATACTTGCCACTAACTTTGTGAAAGGTATTTTACATAATGAAAAGGAGTAAAAAAATGGTAATCATCGTTATATCTATTCTTTCGGCTACAGGCCTTATCGCTTGGGGTGTCATCGCCTACTTAGGGAGGGGCCAAACGTTATCGGTCAAATCTATCGAAAACCCTAGTGGAGACCTTCATGTCATTCGCCTGGCAAAGCCTGACAATATGACATGGAAGGCAGGCTCTTATGCCAAGATCACGCTACCCAGTACGGCATCTGGTGGTGAAAAGAATGATCATAAGGGCGAACAGACAAGTCGTTGGCTGAGTATCGCCTCTAGTCCTGAGGATAATGAAATTATTATCCTAACCCATAATAGCGGTAGTCCTTATAAAAAAGCTTTGACTAGCCTACCAGCAGGTAGTCAGGTCAAGATGAGTTGGCTGGAATCTTCTTTGTCAGTTACAGACGGTAACGAGCCGCTGGTTTGCTTCGCGTCTGATGTCGGTATCTCAGCAATGCGACCAATTGTCAGGCAGTGGGCCGGTAAACGTCCTATCATGCTCTATCACCTAGACAAGGGGGTAACGGTCTTTGACAAGGAACTCTCAGAGCTAGCAAACAAAACAGCCAATATGACTTATGAGACCAGTGCTAGCCTTTCTCAAAGCCAAGAACGCTTCAAGCAGGCGATTGATAGACATGGCAACAAGGCTCAATATCTCGTGGCAGGACAGCCCGACGATGTGAAAACGATGAAGAAACTCCTTCAAGACAACGCGATGTATGATAACGTCAAATCAAGTACTTTTCGGGGATTGAAGTAGTGACTGTTATGCGCGTCGCACATAGCGTGCCAGTAGCATCCCACCGGTGAGCAACGCCGCTGTCGCGAGGACAAATTGCCAGAGCGATATACCAGTGTCAGCCAAGAGGCCGTGGAATTGGCTTGGCTTGGCTGGTTGGGTCGGTTGGTTGGGCGCGCTTGGATTGAGTGGATTAGTCGCTAGTACCGCGCGGCACTCCGACCAAATCGCTTCCGGGTAGCTAGCCGCCAACACATACCACGCTGTCGATGCCACCGAGTTTGCATTGGTTAGCTCATTTGGCAGATCTGCCTTGGAGGCGTACTGCCATGCACCATTGGGCCGCTGCGCTGGATAGGTGTCTGCCAAGATTGCCCGCGCCGTGGCCGTGTCCCCAGCGATAGTATGCGCCTGCGCTACGCCGTACGTCCCTTCAAACCATACGGTTGGCACGTAATTACCTGTCAAATACGGCGTGTAGCCTTTTGCCGCACCATCGGTTGTTTTGTAGCTGGCAGTATAAGCAAGCGCTTGCTTAGCTTTGTCATATTCGCCAATCGCATTAAGGAAAATTGAGCCCCAGCTTGTTGTATCAAGCGCCTTGCTGCTGTCGTTATACCCTTGGTTAAACCGCCCTTCAGAGGTATTCCATAGCTTTGCCACCGTTACTTTAGCAAGTTCGTCTGCCTTCTGGGCATACTGCTTATCACCCAGCACGCGGGCTGCTCGCTCGTACACATGCCACATGTCGGTATTATGCTCGGTGGCATGCCACGCAATATCCTTTTTAACACCACTGTCAATCCGTACTCCGCCACGGAATAACCCGGCAGCATCGCCAGTCGTCGTCTTCATTGTCTCAAGCCAACGGAATGTATCGAGAATCATCTGGCGCACCCCTTGTTGGTCACCATACTTTTCCATATAGCGGATGAGCGCATACTGCACAAAGGCGATACCGCCAGTATAATAAATCGGCTGCTGGATTCCTGTATAGTCGAGCTGGTGCACACTCGCCGGAAACGCCCCCTTCTGCTCACCCGTCTTGACTTGGATTGCGCTTAGGCCATGCACGAGCTTATCCGCCATTGCTCGATCATCCGCACCAATCGCCACGAGTAGCGCCAGCGACTGATCATACACATAGCTATACGACTCACGCGGTGTACCATAGCCATCTTGGCCCGGTGCATACTCATACGAGCGAATGAGCCCCACTAGCTCTGGCTTGAAATACTCGGCAATGATAGTTTTAGTTGCTGTATCATAGAGGCGAATTAATTTATGCCCCTTACCTACTGCATCGAAACTAAAGGTATTATCTGCCCGGGCTGGCTGCGTAGCTTGGAGGTATTCTTTATCAGATACCGTGTAGAGCTGCACCTCAAGATTCTTATACGTCACAGGTCGCGGCCAGCTCTCACCAATCTGCTGCCCCGTCACTTTGTCGTATAACCGGAAGTGCCAGGATCCAGCAAATGCCGGATTGACAGGTGAGAGATCGAGCGTCCATGTGCCATCTGGCTGTACCACTGCTGGCGCAACGGTCGCTTGCTCATATTCAGCATCACTGTAGAGATAAGCCCGCACTTCACGTGGATTAGCCCCAGTTGGTGCTGTTCCTTTTACTGTGCCGCGGTAACCTTCGGCAGCATGCGCAGCATGAGGAACCGTGAGCGGTGTCGCACTTTCAGTTTGTCGTGGGTGCGCAAGCGTGAAGCGCCCGCTCACCTTTGCTTGGTAGTCAAAGCCATAGGCTTGTGCTGGCGTGATGGTACTACCATCACCTGGGTTACGCTTTGGCTCCATCATCTGTTTGAGCCATGTCATCGCACGTGCTGCTGGTGCTGCGTCAGTCGCTAGTGGCCGACGTACCGCTCTGAACAGCTGATCATTTGTACCACACAGCGACGTATTTGCCCGTACTGGCGGAGCTATCGCCAGCCCATAGAGTGCACCGCATAGCAGCACGACGCTCAATCCCCATCGTTTCATTATTTCCCCTCCGAAATACTCTTACGCTTATATTTATAGCACACTTTAGCTATATCGCATATATGTCATAGCAATTTTATCCATAATTATGAGTCACTAATGTTGTATACTATACTTTGGCCAGCTCAAGAGTACTCGTGTATCACCATCAACCTCATCTGTGATATATCAAACCATTATTTCTCCACTTGAAGCTTACTTCAACTCATTACTCCCTACAGCACCAATTTGCCTTCTCGGCAATCTTGTATTAGGCTAGAAGGAGGCAGGGTTGGCACCTTGCATACCAATATCGTTAAAGCCGCACGAGGAGTACTCCATGGCACAAAATTTTACGATTAGCGGTAACAAACTCAAAGGCTACCAGGCAGTCGCCGACGGCACTGGCCGCGTCCACTTTGTGGGCGCCACCCAGGAGGAAGTCATTGACCAAACTAGACGCTACATGCGCCAGCATGGTGGTGGCGAGCTCAGGATCCAGCGCGCCGACGGTACCGCCCAGTATCGCGATGCCGATACCGTCCCACCCAAGAAGGATCCCTTCCCGCCGCAAGGATAGCACTCAAATGCACAATACCTCTGCCAAGAGCAGAGGTATTGTTATATCAGGAGAAGATAATAGTTACTTGAGGAGTGTATCAGGCACACCAAGTATCCGCGCTAGCGCATACTGGAGCAAAAAGCTCAAGGATGCCATGCCAGCGCAGAACACTGCAACGATCCGTACCACATGCTGTGACAGTGGTGCCGCACCCGGCCAGATCATTAGGACAATCACTGGTACGACACAAGCCAACGCCTTAATACCTGCCGCAATGCGCGCATTGAGAATGATGCGCTGCTTCTTGCTTACTGGCTTGTGATTTTTTGTCGCTAGGGGTGCAACTGCTTTCGTTGTCTTTTTTACTACGCGCTCACCTGTTTTAGCTATATTGCGCGGCAGCATAACCAGCATATAGAGGCCACACCCAATCATAACGATGGTGATGATTGCTACGAGTGCAATCGCTACTGGCTGCGGCAAGTCCGCCCCTGAGGGTATACCCTGCGGAAGCGTGATCTCTGGCTGGTCGTGCGGCTCCGGTATAACCCAAAGCGCCTTATCTCGCGTGATATATGGGTAGAGTAACTGCATTGCACACCACACCCACAGCAGCAAACAAAAGAGATACCCCATCGACGCGCAGAAATGCGTCACCAAAAGCGCAAACCGCCGCGGCTGTGGCTGCTTGGGCTGCTCCTTCGACTTTGCTGGCTGAGACTGCGCTACCATAACTACTGGTCATTATACACGACAGCACAAACTGATGCTATGGTGTGCGATTTTGCCACTGGTTTTTAATTAACAGAGCTACGCCCTCGCTAACCAAAGAAGATCGTTTTGTGGTCACATCCTCCTATCACTTGACATTATATCTCTATCTATATAGAGTTAGAAATATGAGTATCTACCTCCGCCTGACACCAGCTACCAAGGATGTTCTCTATCAACTCTATTGTGCGACAGAGGATGTATGGGGACTCCAGTTATCGCGGCGTGCTGGGCGGCCGACTGGTACGGTCTATCCACTCCTTGACCGCCTCGAACGTGAAGAATTCGTGCAGTCGCGTTGGGATGATGATTCCAGGAGGGCTGGCCCAAGGCGACGGCTCTATGTTCTCACGCCAGCTGGCCGCGTCTGGGTACAGCAAAAACTCAAGCTCAGTGCCAAAGTTACTAAGCAACAACACTCGAAAGGAGTAGATTATGACACACCAAAAACAACCAGACAGAGCCAATCGCACCCTAGCACGAGCAATCAAACTTGTCTCGTATAGCCAACGTGAGCGCTATACACGTGAGTGGCACGCTGACCTCGCTGCAGCAACCTCACACGAGCGCAATCATATCGCGCGCGCCGCGCTGGCAATGGGGTGGCGACTGCGCCTGCGCGATATAGGGGCATTACTCCTTGGTGGACATGGAGTGGGTAAGGCAGTAGCGTGGTGGACTGCTATATTCGCGTTTGTTGTATTGTGGCCCCTTTTCCCATTAGTCTTCGTCTCTCTTTGTGTGGTCGTTGTATTTCTCTCGCTTGTCTATGTTGGTGCACCGTCACGATTCAGCCACTGGCTTATGGTAGTGAGCGGAGCGTTATTTTTTGGCGCGACAAGCTTCTCAGTGTGGTCATTTGTTACCCAGCTCAATGCGGCCGACCGAGGAGAAGATATGTCATTTCTTGCACCATGGACAAAGGCCACGTTTGTAGTTATTGCGATAAGTGTTTGCTTGTTCATTGTCGGGAGTTTTCTTGCTTTGCAAAGAGAAAAGTCACTAAAAAAGTAAGCTCGTTTTACTCTTACTGCTGCAGTATTATTAAAAATGATCTGGCCGCATAAGCCAGATCAAATAATTTACAAACATGGTCGGGGTGACTGGACTCAAACCAGCGACCTCGCGGTCCCAAACCGCGCGCGCTATCAACTGCGCCACACCCCGATACGTTTTATATCACACGGGCGACCATTCTTTGCCGGAGCAAACTATGGTCGGGGTGACTGGATTTGAACCAGCGACCTCACCGTCCCGAACGGTGCGCGCTACCAAGCTGCGCCACACCCCGCGATACAAGACTTTGCCATCATACCACACAATATAGCAACTTGTCTACTGTTCTTACCATCAAAGTCAACGTGCCACTCACAAATATAAGGCTAGCCTGCGGTGTTCATCTAAGAAATGTAAACGCAACACACGTAAGCACCAACCTCGTGTATTTATAAAACGTATCGCAATATTTAATTATGCCTTGGGTGGTACAATATCTGCTTTAAGCACATCGCACGCAGTAGGGTATGCTGTACCGGGCTCAAATGTGTAAACAAGTAATTGGCCAAAGGGCATCTCTACTGTACCCATGTCTTCCTCCGGGATTCGGTCGAGGTACTTCATAAGTGCACGAATTGTGTTGCCATGCGCCACAATCAATACGGTCTCACCCGCCTGGAGCCGTGGCAAGATCTCTGACTCAAAATACGGAATCGAGCGCTCATACACATCCTTGAGTGTCTCACCACCAGGTACAGGGTAATCCCAGCCGCGCCGAATACCATTAAAGGCCTTCTCACCAATCTCTTCTTTGACTTCCCACTTGTTCTTGCCAGTTAGGTCACCATAGTCACGCTCGTTAAGCTCAGACGCATGCACCACCGCAGCATCACTTGAGCGGATTGGGTTGTCTGCACCCTCCATCAACGCATCAAGTGTCTCATGTGTCCGTTTGAGCGCCGAAGTATATACCGCATCGATGGTGCGACCACGCAAAAACTCGCCGAGTTGACGTGTATCGCTCTTACCTTTTTCGGTAAGGCTTACATCTGTCCAGCCTGTCCATTTACCTTGTAAATTCCATTCGCTTTCGCCGTGCCGGCTGATAATAAGTGTTCCTGTCATGTCTCTATTATACGGCACTATTAGCGCGAGTGCTATATATGTCTACCAATCATTCTATATTTGAGGTCCCAAAAGCCCCCTCGGGAGGGGGCTGCGACAACGGGGGTTTTCATTTTCGTTTTTGGGTATATCGGGTATTTCAGTGAGTAGTTATTTAGCGAACAAAATCGCCTTGGTACACCGATCCATCGGTGCGAGACAACAGCCAGTAGTGATATGCTGCTCCCTCCGGTGCTGTCTCAAGACTGACACAGCCAGTCTCGCCAGCGCCTAGGACTTGGCCATAGCTTGGGCCATTACCTTTGGTTGGCGCAACCGTAAAGGCTGTCGTACTAGGCGTGCCATCGGGGTAGTTTGCATCAGAGACGCAAAACAGTTTCGTCCCATCGTAGTATTGGACAACGGACGTACCGTTGTCATTGGCGGTCGGCCCGAAACTCTCTGCCGACGCTGGTGCTGTATTAAACAGCAAAGATCCTGCCGCCATTGAGCCAACTGCCAATACGCTAAGGATACCTACTTTTTTGAATGTCATGGGAATAGCCCTCCTTACTGTGTAGGTGCGAAACGAAGAGCGCAGGGTCACTGCTACCCTCCGCTTCATTAACCGTTGCCGTAATTATATTGTACCATGTGTGTCAGCAAATACAATGCTTGAATCTACAAAATGACCTTTTGTCAATATCCTTGTCTGGCATGAAAATTTTCGCAGTTGGTTCAAGCTATTTCAACGGTAATAGCGATCGCCTTCCATTCGATGGTATACTAGAAGATATGAACAACTACTCTATCCAAACCATAAAAGCACGACAAATTTTAGACAGCCGCGGTAACCCCACCGTCGAAGCGGACGTCATCCTTGCTGATGGCACGCTGGGCCGAGCGGCCGTCCCGAGCGGAGCAAGTACCGGTGCGGGCGAAGCACTGGAGCTACGCGATGGTGGCAATCAGTGGACTGGCAAAGGAGTGAGCCAAGCAGTTGCCCACGTTAACGACGTTATCGCTCCTGCACTGGTGGGCCACGATGCGAGCGACCAGCGAGCGATTGATGATGCAATGCTTGCTCTTGATGGAACAGATAACAAGTCTAAGCTCGGTGCTAATGCCATCCTCAGTGTTAGCCTAGCTACTGCCAAGGCTGTTGCTCATGCCAAGCAGCAACCACTCTGGCGCTACATTGCCGAGCAAACTGACAGTACACCCAGCCTTCCCCTGCCAATGATGAATGTTCTCAACGGTGGTGCGCACGCCGCTTTTGCGACCGATATCCAAGAGTTTATGATCATCTGCAAAGGTGCAGCAACTTTTGCAGACACGCTCCGCATGGGTACCGAGATCTTCCACGCTCTTGCTAAAGTCCTCAAAGCACACGACTACCCCACCACTGTCGGCGACGAAGGTGGCTATGCACCACGCGTCCGCCAGGGTAACCGCGAGCCACTCGCCTTGCTGAGCGAAGCGATTACCAATGCTGGCTACACCGTTGGCACAGATGTCGTCTTTGCAATGGACGCTGCCTCGAGCGAGTTCTACCATGATGGCCGTTATGAGTTGAAGTGTGAAGGCAAGAGCCTGACCAGTAGCGAGATGATCGACTGGCTCGCTGCCCTTGTCGACGAATTCCCAATTGTCAGCATCGAAGACGGCCTAGCCGAGGGCGACTGGGAAGGCTGGCAGCAGCTCCGCCAGCGCCTTGGCGACCGCGTGCAGCTGGTGGGCGATGACCTACTCGTCACGAATACAAGCCTGATCCAACAAGCAATTGATCAAGACGCGGCGAATGCACTCCTCGTCAAGCCCAACCAAATCGGCTCACTCAGCGAGACAATCCAAGCCGTGCAGCTTGCCCAAAATGCTGGCTGGCACACCGTGATGAGCCACCGCTCTGGCGAGACTGAGGATACCACAATCAGCCACTTGGCAGTTGGCCTAGGCTGTGGACAGATCAAGACCGGCTCGCTCTCGCGCACTGACCGCGTGGCGAAGTACAACGAGCTACTCCGCATTGCCGAAGCAGACGAGAGCCTTACTCTCGCGCAACCATTCAAGCAGTAGTAGCTTACCTCGCTATATAACATTACCTTATGCCACCCACCCTTATCCTTACCTTGGGTGGGTGGCCTTTTTAGGCCACGCCTCCCTACTGCCCTTTTCAATGCTGGCTTATCTGCTTGCGAGTTATTTCTTGATATTGCCATAAGCGATACCATTATTTAACTATCAACACTAGAGTTAGATTAGTGATTGATCTATACACTCTATCGAATAAAACCATGGATGAAATACAAGAGTTTTCTATCCACTGTACTCTAGAGTAGAGCTACCTAATGGAGCCCATCTGCCAATACCATGATGGTCATGCTATTGGCGTGCTGCTCCTCGTGCCGTATAATAGACAGGAATGAGGAGTTATTATGCTAGCAATGAATAAATCAAAGCGACAGCCGTCTACATTGCGTCGTTCAGGCACGCGCCTGCCACGTATTTCGATACCAAACTGGATATTCGGTACTATCGCAGTCCTCTTTTTGTTAGTGGGGGGGTATTTACTCCTACTCACCACATCACCGATTATCGCACCACATTTTACCAAGCCAATCACTGTAGCAACACTTGCCAAGCCTGAAGCCAAAGACAATCGTATTATTATCCCCAAGATCGGCGTTAATATCCCATACGGCACTAATGGCAAACTCGCACTCGACCGTGGTGCGTGGTGGCGCTACCCAGACCATGGCAACCCCGAGAGGGGTGGTAACTTCGTTGTGGCAGCCCACCGCTTTAGCATCCAGCCTACACCTGGCGGTACAGTAGAAAAATCACCATTCTTTCATATCGACAAGCTCGCCCTAGGCGACCAAATTCTCGCCGACTACCAAGGCAAACGCTACAACTACAAAATCACCAAGAAATTTGATGTCAAACCAACCAGTGTTGAGATCGAAGCCCCAACAGAAGACGCCCGCCTGACGCTCTACAGCTGCGACTTAGGCGGTGCCAAGACTGGCCGAGTCGTTATTGTTGCCGAGAAGCAGGGTGAGGCTGCATCGTAAGCTAGCTTTGTGTTTTGCGCGTGACGAAATTATTCTTGTTTCAAAAAGTGCATTCTCCACTTCTCTGTCGTAACCGCTTGGCGTTACCTCCTACTCGCTTCATCTCTCCTGTAAAAAGTAGTTCTTTGTTCATATCAGCCCTCTGTAGTGTTGGACTTACATCGAAGATTCTCATTTTATTTGCATCTACTTATACTCCTACCTTTTACACTAGGAACACATAAAAGCGTCTACTACGTTTATAGCAGAGCTTGGATACTGAAATACATTGTCTCTTTAGATGAGAAAGGCTCATACTGCAAACAAGGGTTTATTACTCGCTCGGGCATCTAGGCATTCTTATCTCATATGATACATCTACAAAACAAAAACCGGCCAATTTGCTTGACCGGTTTATCGTTTGCAGGAGATAGATAGATACACCCCTATTTGGCGAATTCGATCGCTCGTGTCTCGCGGATCACGTTGACCTTGATTGTGCCAGGATACTGCATAGTACTCTCAATTTTGGTAGCGATATCTCGCGCGAGCTTGATGGCGCTCAGGTCATCCACTACTTCTGGCCGAACAATGACGCGTACTTCGCGCCCAGCACTAATTGCATAGGCTTTGTCGATACCGCGGAAGCTAGTGGCAACATTCTCGAGGTCGCGCATTCGCTCAACGAAATTCTCAGCACTCATGTTGCGCGCACCAGGCCGAGCAGCACTGGCTGCATCGCATACTCGCACAACAATTGCCTCGGGTGTTGTGGCTTCAATATCATCGTGATGAGCCTCAATGGCGTGGCAAATTGCCTCGCTCAAGCCTGCCTTGCGAGCCAACTCTGCTCCAATGTGGTGGTGCTTGCCTTCCATTTTGTGCGTCACTGCCTTACCCATATCGTGAAGTAGTGTAGCAATCTTGACGGTACGCACATCTGCCCCGATCTCTGCTGCGATTAGCCCGGCAATCTGGGCCATCTCAGTGCTGTGTTTCAAGACGTTTTGGCCGTAGCTCGTCCGGAACTTCAGCTCACCCACAAGGTGGAGCAGCTCCTTTGGAATACCAGCCACACCAATCTCACGCGCTGCATCTTCACCAGCCCGCACGACTTCTTTATCAATTTGCTTATTTGCCTTGGCCACAACTTCTTCGATGCGGCCAGGGTGGATCCGCCCGTCTTTCATTAACATCTCGAGGCTCAGGCGTGCCACTTGGCGACGCACTGGATCAAAGCTACTGAGGACAATCATCCCTGGCGTGTCGTCCACTAAGATATCAACACCGGTGGCTCGCTGCAGAGCCTGGATATTGCGCCCTTCTTTACCAATGATGCGACCCTTCATATCGTCGTCGGGCAGCTTAATGGCAGTCACCGTGCGCTCGGCCGTCACTTCGCTACTCATGCGCTCCATCGCTGTCACGAGGATCATCTGAGCCTTCTCCTCGGCATCATCCATCGCTTCGCGCTGCAATTTATCCACCAGGCCAGTCAGGTCTTGGCGGATATCACGCTCGGTCATATGCATCAGCTTGCTGGCGGCGTCTTGCTTGGTGAGGCCAGCGATTTTCTCGAGCTTGGCCTGCTGCCGACCCCGAATCTCACGGATCTCATTCTTGAGCTCATCGACTTCTGTTTCGCTCTTACGGAGCTTCTCACTGCGGCGATCAAGCTCGTCGAGCTTGCGATCGAGGCTTGCCTCGCGCTCGAGCAAACGATTCTCTGTCTTTTGCATCGCGCGGCGGCGCTCATTCTCGATCCGCAGCGCCTCGTCCTTGGCTTTGAGGACGATATCACCCGCTTGCTGCTTGGCTTGAGCCAATTCTTTGTCAATTGTCCGTTGACCATTGGTAGTTTGCTGACGATCGTAGGCGTACTTGCCACCAAAACCAAGCGCCACGCCAATCGCCGCGAAGAGTACTTCTATCATGGTATTCCTTTCTCCGGATATGTGTTGTTTTTACTACATCAGACTTATGTCAGCCCACACCGGTATTATCAAACATTAAAACTATCTACAGACTAATATATTGTATCGCGTTTTGGCCAATTTGCGCAACTGGCAATATGGAGGTCTATCTATTTACAGAGGTAACGATTTATTACCCTTATGCTTCATACTCGCTACTTCTTTGGCTGGGTGATGTGTGCAGCTGCACCGTACTGAGGTAAGACAATGCTATCATCCTCACCATGTGCTAGCCGCTTAAGGCAGGTAGCGCGCCAATCATCACCCACCGCGCCAACGATCGGGATATGTTGCTCGTGCGCAAGTGTATTAAGCACCGTCAGACCAATCCGCAGCCCCGTAAAGCTCCCCGGCCCAGACCGCGCCCCAATGCCAGTTATATCCGCCAGTGTCTTGCCATGCTCGGCCAAGCGATCACGCAGATAAGCCAGCATATCACGCGCCAGGGTGCGACCAGCTGGCCACTCATAGCTCGTCTGAGTACCAGTGTCATCTACCAATGTTAGCTCCACGACCATCCCCGCGCTATTCCACAAAATAATCATGCCGAGACCTCCTGGAGAAGCCGAGCCGACACGGCACCACCAGCTTCAATATCTAGCCAGCGGACTGTCTCGCTCTGTGCAGTAATGGTAATCGTTAGGTGGTCAGGTGGGACGACATCCGCTACAGCCTGAGCCCACTCAATGATAGTCACTGTGCGGGGCTCAGCAATCGCCTCTGCCAGCTCAAGCTGCATCACCCCTGCATCACCTAAACGATAAAAATCATAATGCGCAAGCTGGATATCATCGCGCCCGTGATACAGCCGACTAATCGTAAAAGTTGGGCTCTGGATATCATCGGTAATGGCGAGGCCACGCGCAACCCCCTTAACAAGCGTTGTCTTGCCTGCGCCAATATCCCCTACTAGCACAATCACCTCACCACCGCGTAACGCCTGGCCGAGGCGTTGACCAAGTTGTAACGTATCAGCAAGTGATTGACAGATAACACGCATACTGGCTCTAGTATAGCACAGCCTTACCTCCGTTGATACGAATATCGCTCTATCCTCTAGTCAGCATAAGCATAATGAGCTACAATAAGCGTAAGTACTATGCATATATCTGATTCTACTATCGTCAAACTTCTCGAGCGCAGTGGCGCTGCGACCAGCCAGCAGCTCCAACCACTGGTGAGTGAGGCTGCGTCATCGAATTTGCGACTGCAAGACATTGTCTTGCAAAACAACCTCATCGACGAGCGTGCCCTCACCAAGCTCTATGCCACCTACGCCGACATCCCCTACATCGAGCTCGACCCACGCGACATCCCCTCCGACATCCTCATGCGCATCCCTGAGCGAATCGCGCGCCAGTATAATGCTGTCATCTTCAAGATCGACCCTGATGGATTAATCCACCTTGCGATGGACGACCCAGATGATGTGCAAGCCGTCAACTTTATCGAGAAGGAAATTGGCACCAACACCCGTGTCTACATTGCGCCGCGCAGTAACATCTTGGAGTGTCTTGAGGGATACCGCGGTGATGTGACGCAGGAGCTCAAGGAAGTGATCGACATCCAGCGCGAGGATGATGGCTCCAACCAAAAAGTGACCGAAGCAGAGGTAGCGGAAGACTCACCAATCGCCCAGACGGTTAACCTGTTACTGGAATATGCCATCCGCAGCAATGCCAGCGATATCCACATCGAGCCCCGCGAGCAATTCGTACAGGTACGTTACCGGATTGATGGCGTCCTTAAAGAAGTAAACCGCCTACCCAGGAATGTGCTTGGTGCGCTCGTAAGCCGCATTAAGATCCTCTCCAACCTTAAGATAGACGAACGTCGCGTACCGCAAGACGGTCGCTTTAAGATCAAAGTCGCAGGCAAGCAGTATGCCCTGCGCGTCAGCACGTTACCCATCGCTGATGGTGAGAAGGTGGTGATGCGTATCCTCGACGAATCAAACCAAGCAGTGACACTCGAGCAGCTCGGCTACTGGGGTCATTCGCTAGCTGTTATTAATCAAGCACTGACCGAGCCCAATGGGATGATCCTCGTGACAGGCCCAACCGGGAGCGGCAAGTCTACCTCACTCTTCTCCGTCCTTTCGATGCTTAATACACCAGAGGTCAATATCTCAACCATTGAGGACCCCGTAGAGTATAAGATCCCCGGCGTCAACCAAACCCAAACCAATAGCAAAGCTGGCATGACTTTCGCCAGTGGTTTGCGCGCCCTACTGCGCCAAGACCCAAACATTATCATGGTGGGTGAGATCCGCGATGGCGAGACGGCTAACCTTGGCGTCCAGGCTGCCCTAACCGGCCACTTGGTATTTAGTACACTCCACACCAATAACGCCGCTACTTGTTTGCCACGCCTACTTGATATGGGGATCGAGCCCTTCCTTATCGCCAGTACCGTTAAGGCTGTGGTAGGCCAGCGCCTGGTGCGCCGCCTCTGTATGAACTGCCGCCAGAGCTATGAACCCGACCAAACAGAAGTCGCAGAAATCGTCCGCCTCTTTCACCTTGCGCCGGGCCAAAATTTCTATTATATCCACCAACTTGAGGCCCAGGCTATCGTCCAAAAGGTCGGTGGTGAGACACCCTGGGGTACGACAGACACCACCATCGCCGCGCTCTGGCGGCCAAACCCAAATGGCTGCGATGAGTGTAATCACACCGGCTTCAAGGGCCGGGTGGGCATCTACGAAGTCCTCGGCACCTCGCGCGAAATCCAAAAGATGATTATCGGCGGCAACACCAGCAACGAAATCCAAGACCAAGCCGTCGCCGAAGGAATGACCACCATGCTCACCGATGGATTAATAAAAGCAATCCGCGGCAACACCACTGTAGAAGAAGTGCTCCGCGTCACAAAGGAATAACATGCCACAATTTCGCTACATCGCCATTACGAACAAAAATGACTCCATCAATGGAACGATCGACGCTCCCGATCGTGCCAGCGCCCTCGCTAGCCTGACCCGTCAAGGCCTGCGACCAATTAGTGCTGAAGAAGTCAAGCCAAAACGCGCCAGCTTTGCTCTCTTTGGTGGCAACAAAGTCAAGAGTGAGGACTTGGTGATGTTTACCCGCCAGCTCAGTGCTATGGTGTCGGCTGGTGTGCCGTTGCTGCGCGCCATGGGTTCGCTGCACGACCACACCAGTAGCAAAGCCCTCCAAATAGTGACAGGCGACCTGCTGCGCGATGTCGAGGGCGGTATGGCACTCGCCGACGCACTCGAAAAGCATCCAGAGACCTTTAATACCGTTTTTATTAACATGGTACGCGCGGGCGAGGCGGCTGGTATTCTCGATGATATCCTCAAGCGTCTGGCCATGCAACAAGAAAAAAATGCCAGCATGCGCAAAAAAATCAAAAGTGCCATGACATACCCTACCGTGCTCATTGTTATCACTATTGCCGCCTTTTTTGGCTTGATGGTCTTTGTTATTCCACAAATCGGCAGCATTGTGCGCGGCCTCGGCGGGCCAGACGCCAAATTACCTGCCATCACCGAGTTTATGCTCGGGCTAAGCGCGTTTATCATCCAATATGGGATCTTTATCATTGCTGCGCTCGGTGCGGGGATATACTTCTTCCGCCGCTATATCAAGACACCAGCAGGCAAACTCTGGCTCCACACCATCATTCTCAAGATACCAAAAATCAACGATATTATTACCAAGATCGCCGTTGCTCGCTTTGCTCGCACATTCTCGGCGTTGATGGGGTCGGGGGTAGCAGTGCTCGAATCCCTCCGCGTGACTGCCCGAGCAGTGGGCAACAAAGTCTACGAAAATGCCCTCAATGATGCTGCCGAGCAAGTCAAAAATGGGCGCAACCTCTCGAGTATCATCGAAAAAAATCCGCTCTTCCCACCCATTGTGGCGCAAATGCTCTCCGTTGGCGAAGAGACTGGTCAGACCGATACCGTGCTTGTAAAGGTGGCAGATTATTATGAGGAGGAAGTAGACGTCGCAATCGATGGCATCAGCTCCATCATCGAGCCCGTCATGATCGTCATCATGGGCGGTATGGTCGGGCTCATTGCCGCCTCGGTGATGTTGCCAATCTCAAATATGGCAAACCAGATTAAGTAAGGCTGGATTCCCTATTCTCCGTCAGTGTTTCAACCACGCATTAGCTCTTTATCTGATAGCGTGATCTGCCACTAGCCAGCGACCTGTCTTTTCTGCCATTATCACACCACAAACAGCAGTCTACCAATCCATGACAATCCTCCTCAAAACGCTAGCGTTTATCATATCGCTTATGCTATAATGACGGAAACGAACGTATCATGGCAAAGTTATTTTATCGCGACAAACCAATCATCGGTCTCGACATTAGTCAGACAGGCATCAAAATCATGTCGATCGACTCCAAGCGCTGGCTCGTACTGGGCTATGGTTCGCTCGACCTCGACCCCAAGGAAGTCCAAACGTCCCTCGACAACCCTGATGACTCCTACCTGGCTGAGCGCCTCAGCTCGCTCATCAACGAACATCTCATTGGTAACCTTGGTAGCGATCACGTAGTGATTGGTGTGCCAACCAGCCGCACCTACTCGCGCACTTTCATGATCCCAGCCAAAGAAGCAGCGCACCTCGATGGCGCTATCCAGGTGGAGGTCGACCAGTATATCCCCTTGCCGCTCGATTCACTTTACGTTGACTATGAAGTGATCGAGCACACCAAAGAGCAGCTCAACGTTGTGATGTCAGCTGTGCCCAAGCAGCTGGTCGACGCCTGTTTGCAGGCAGCCGAAGCGGTGGGACTCGTGCCAGTAGTTGTTGAACCTAATATCAACGCTATTGCACGCGTGCTCGACAGCGCTGATGCTGGCAACCTTCTCACACTCGTCGTCGATATTGGCCCAGCGAGTACCGATATCGCTGTGCTGGATAAAAGCGCCGTCCGCCTCACTGGTGGAGTGGCAATTGGCGGTAATACCTTCACTATCGACATCTCGAAGCATCTCAACATCACACTCGAGAATGCCCACCAGCTCAAAGTGCTCAATGGCCTCTCACCTGGGCCACGCCAAGCTGGCATCACCGAGGCACTCAAACCAAGCCTCAAACGCATCAGCACCGAGATTCGCAAGGTGATCCGCTATTACAACGACCGGATTGGCGATGAGCGCAAGATCGAGCAGATCGTCATCGTTGGTGGTGGTAGCAATGTGCCGGGCATGGGTGACTTCTTCACCAACGACCTCGTCATGCCAGTGCGTGTCGTTAATCCATGGCAAAAGCTCGACTTTGGCAAACTCCAGCAGCCCCAAAAGCAGTTTCGGCCACGGTATATCAGTGTTGCAGGCCTGGCCAGCCTTAGTAGTGGGGAGATTTGGAAATGATTAATCTATTGCCACCAGCGTATAAAAAGCAGCTCGCTGCGAGCCGCACCAACACCTTACTGCGCCGCTATGTCGTGCTACTCTTTGTCTTAGTCTTTATCGTTTTGGCTGAAATCGGCGGCGTGTACTTTTTCATCGCAACCGAGCGTGGCCGCAACGAAGCCGCCGTAGAGCGCAACCACAACAAAACTGCCGAGTACGCCACCGTCAAGCGTGAAGCCACCGAGTTCAAAGCCAACCTCACTACTGCCAAGGCCATACTCGACCAACAGGTCTCGTACACTCGCCTTATCAAGCTCATTGCCGATCGCCTCCCACCCAATGTCATCATCGAACAGCTTAATATTGACCCAACCACCTTTGGCACCCCCACCACGCTGAGCATTCGTGCCAAAGGCTACAACGATGCTATTGCTCTGCGCAACCGCCTCAACGACTCCGCCATCTTCTCCAGCGTCAGCTTCCAATCCATCACGCTGCAGGAAAAAGACGCCGGTAGCTACCCCTACACCTCAACCTACAGTGTCACATTCAAGAAAGGAATCGGCCAACAATGAGCAAAAAATTCACGCTAACAGCGACAAACCTCCGGATTATCCTCGCCGTGTCGCTGGTAGCCATTACTGCAATTGGAGCTGGTGGTTTTACCCTTGCCTATAACTGGCTTGATAGTTTTGCGGCCGATGCCAGCACTGTTGCCTCGCAAGCTGCCGCTAGTGAGTCGGAGCTGCAAGAGCTCTCCCAGACCGAAAAGATGCTCAAAACGCAGCATCATGCCGTCGAGCGCGCCTCCAAGATCGCTGCCGAAAGTAAAAGCTACCAATATCAAGATCAGATTATTAACGATCTTAACGACTTTGCCCGCAAAGCTGGCATTACGATCTCAGACATTACCTTTGCTGATGACAACGCCAAGGGCGGCTCATCGAGCAGCTCGTCAAGCAGTTCATCGAGTAGCAACAAGACAGGCACATCCCTGCCTGCGATTGCCGGGCTCAAAGCCACCACCGCTTCTGTTACCGTTAAGAACCCCGTCGAGTACCGCAAGCTCCTTACCTTCATGTACTTGGTGGAGCAAAGCCTGACGAAGATGCGCATAGCCAATGTTGACCTCTCGCGCAGCACCGCTCAGGGCCAGGCGCCCGATAGCATCACTAGCAACACATTAACCATCGAGGTATATCTCCGATCATGAACAGCGATCTCTCACTCGCCGCGCTTGGGCGCGCCAGTAGCAAATTTCTCCACCGCTACCACATCATTCTCTTCGTTATTATCGCCTTTGGCGGCCTGGCGGTTACTACCTTCTTGCTCAACACCACCATCTCCAAGGCGTCAGAGGCTGCGCCACCCCAGCCTACCAATGGCATCGACCAAACCACCATCAAAAAAATCGAGCAACTCAAAACCGCCAGCGAGTCCGACCAAAGCGCCAGCCAACTACCGATTAGCTCGCGTAACCCATTTGTTGAGTAACATTTTGCGCAGCCGCTAGTGGAGCTTTTTGCGGCGCAATGCTATACTACACATATGATACTGCTCGGATCTGCACTCGCCAACTATCCCGTGATGAGCTTGCAAATGGGTGGTAAAGTTGGCAGCCTCGCCCAGCCGCTTGTCGATCCAGCCACTCTAGCAATCGTTGCCTACACTGTGGACGGCTCATTTGCTAACGACACAACCATGCTGCTCCGCCTCGCTGATGTGCGCGAGATGAGTGAACTTGGTATGATCATCGACTCTGTCGACGAGCTCATCACCCCCACCGACGTCATCAAGATCCAGCGCCTCTATGAGCTCAAGTTTCACCTTTTGGGTATGCCTGTTCAAGACAAGCGCGGGCGACGCCTGGGCAAGATTAGCGACTATACGATCGAGACGGGTAATTTTGTCATCCAGCAGCTCATCGTCCGGCGCTCGTGGCTCCACCGCTTAAATGATGCTGAGTTGGTTATCCATCGGTCGCAAATTATTGAGATCAATAACGACGCTATCATCGTCCAGTCGCAGGCTGAGACCAAAAAACCCGAGCAAAAGGCCACTCAACCGGCCATGAGTAGTGGCGAATACGTCAACCCCTTCCGTAAGCCATCGCAAGCTCGAGAGTCAATCAAGAGCGACGAGCGTCGCTAACATATCAGTATTCATCACCCACCAAAGCGGCTCTGATGTCATCATAGGCAAAGCCTTGGCGCAAAAGATACGCGATAAGCTTTTGCTCATCTGGGTAGCGGGGGCGTTTTTTGGCAATCATCTTCGCTAGCTCGTCTTCATCAGTCCGCCTCGACTGCGCTAATGCTTGGTTTATCACGCCCGGTGCAACGCCCTTAGCACGTAGCTCTGCCTCCAGTTTGCGGCGCGACGCACCCTTACTCTGGTGGCGATTCTCTACCCACCACTGGGCAAATGCCCCATCGTCGATATGACCACGCTGCTCAAGACGCGCAAACACCCGTTGCACAACCGCTAGTGAAGCACCAGGCTTCTCAACCAGCGTGCCAGTTTTGCGTTGTTTATACTTGCGTGGCAGTGTTTTGCGCTGGAGATAGTCACGGATTTCGCGCGCACTGTGCGGCCGCATCAGAGTGTACTCAAGCGCCCGCGCGTAGAGCTTACCAAACTCCCCCTCGCGGCGTAGCTCAGTCAGCTCGGCTTCAGTTAGTATTCGCCCCACCTTCACGCCACAATCCACCACCTGCGCCACATCAAGGCTAAAATCATACGTGCCATCAATAAATACATTCACTCGATCGGCATTCCGCACCTGCGCCGTGAGTGCAGTAATGGTGTAGGTTTTTTCTGTCGGCATATATTTATTATACGCAAGTTTATCGAGTCGTGTCACCCAGCCCAGCTCTCCTCTCTGGAAACGAGCTACGCCAACCCTACTACTGAAATGCTTTGAGATAGATGTTATATGCTTTATCGATGAAGGCAGCTTTATTGGTACGAAAAGCTGATTGATCGCTATTTATTTCTTCAACTCTCTCGCCATCAGAAACAAACTCTATTTTCTCTACTGGTACCATATCCCCAATCATAACAGTTGGCCGGCGTGTCTGCTCATCTCGAGCGGGGGATACGTCAACAACATAGAACGTACTGCGTTGAGTATACCCTCCATCAGCAAGCAATTTATTAGTATTATCATAGGCAAGAAAAGCTCTCATACTATTAATTGGTTCATATACTGTGTATACACCCGCTGGACTAACCTTTCTTAGCTTAAAATCAGATATATCTTTGTACCAAAAATTCTTGCATTCATCAAAGAACATATAGATGACTTCATCTCGCGTGAACGCCGGGATCTTATCAGAGTTCTCTCGCAGTTTATCATCCCACGCTCTCACTCCAAGGCCACTAATTGGGTTATACCACGCATATACACCTTCATCAAAATAACTGGTGATGATGTCGCTATTCTCTGTGACAATCACCCTGCCAACCGCATCACCCAAGCACCCCAGCATGATTCCCTTGCCAGTTCTATCAACAATCTCTGCATTATTACCCATAGACGGCTCCTCGTAGTCCAT
This sequence comes from uncultured Candidatus Saccharibacteria bacterium, assembly GCA_938036785.1. GTDB lineage: Bacteria > Patescibacteriota > Saccharimonadia > Saccharimonadales > Saccharimonadaceae > Saccharimonas. The sequence continues at coordinate 84,300 of CALHWE010000013.1, forward strand.
CCGTGGACAGACCAGCAGCAGCTTATCACCAATTGGTTGAATGTAGCAAAAATTAATAAAATGCTGGCCAAGGTCAAGGTGTGCTACCTGTTTAACTGCCTCTTTCTCCCAATCAATGACAAATTCAAGCACCGAAAAGATACTATCTACCTTGATTTCTGTAAAACAAGCCCACCCATCTCTCATTGGAATATTACTCGAGAGCAAAACATAGAGATGATTATCATAGCCAAGCTGCATGCTACATATTTCTGTCGTCTTGTGCCCGTACTCTTTGAGTATCTCGCGCAGATTTGCTACGCGCGTTATATCAATCTGCGTCGTGGGAAGCGCATCTAGCACGCTACTTTCGTCTTTCAAGTCATCATTTTCAGTCATTTCTTCTCCTCTCTTAAACAAATTTCTACCAGCTCTGGAAACGCTCGTGTCTGCATTGCACTGAAGGTGAAGTGGCCATGGTCGACAAATCGATGGTAGCGTAGCTGGGGTAGCTCACGGCGGAGCTTTGCCGTGGAGCTTTGCAGATGTGGGTAGTCATTAGTAGAGTAGAGCACGTCAATGCCGTACACTGCTTTGTGGTCTATCTGGCGGTCGAGTGCAAAGCGAAAGAAATCTCCTACCTCTCCCTCAACATCCAGCCACGGTGCCACCAGCACGACCCGGCCAACACGGCAATTTCCCTCACTCAGCCAGCGAAGCAAAAAACCTCCACCACAACTATGGCCCACTAGCAGCGTACGCTCATCCACTGGCAGATGGGCAAACTCTTGACACCACGCCTCGTAGCGTGGCTCGTATGGACGAGGCATCTCAGGTGTTTGCGTTAGTATCTCACGTATCAAGAGTTGTTGCTGAAGCCAAGGCAGCCAATGTGAGTTGCTTGTACTATCGACCGTAGGGTTATGATATTTGTCAAAGCTGCGTCGTCCATGGAGGATGATTGCCCGAGTAAACGGAGTGTCGTTTCTGTAGTGGTTTTCGATATCCATGCTTTATTTTTACTCCTCTGGTGTCAACTCTAGACTCGTTGCCTTGGTCTTTTTTCTACCCCTATTTCATGACTCGCGCGATATTCGTCCTAGTTCTTCCATTAACAGTGCAAAATAGAGTGGCCGATGCGGCACAAGCATCACATCTTCTGGCTGCTCGACCATCTGGCGGAATGTGTCATACGGCACCCAGCGCAGTGCCGCCGCTTCACCATCAACCATATCGAGCGGCTCATCGTGATATTCATAGATATAAACAAAGTGAAACTCGCTATACGCTGATTTGCGCTTTGGCAAACTTCCAATAAACTTCACTCGAGAAGTATCAAGCGTCATACCAATTTCTTCTTGAGCCTCACGCAGTGCCGCATCAAGCGGTGTTTCGCCAAGGCTCACGTGCCCTGCTGCCGAAATATCCCAATAGCCTGGCCAGTTTTTGACCTGGTCAGCTCGGCGCTGAAGCAATATGTCACACCCACCATCACTACTACGCCGCCACAACCAAACATGCGCTGCCGCGACAATAGTGTCCTTGGTCAAATCTTTGCGGGTAAGGCCTTCACCCTGTTTTGGCGCTCCATTTGGGTGATAACTCTGCCATAGATCATTATGCATCACTTACTCCTGTGTATTACTCTATATCAGTTACTATTTTTCGCATGTGCTGCGCTAGGCCAGCCAGCTCAGCTGTAGGCGACTCGGCACGGCTCCCTGGGCGATACAAGAACTGGCGTGGTTCATATTGAGTAATACCAGCGTCACCTTGTGTTCGTGGCACAATGTGAATATGGAGGTGCGGCACCGACTGACCGTAGGCACGACCCTCATTCCAAGCGCAATTAAACCCTTGAGCGCCAACCGCTTGGCGTAGTACAGTCTTCACCTGTTTCATCAAAGCAAACAAATCAGTAAGTTCCTCTGATGTCAGCTCATCAACTGTCGCAACGATACGCCGTGGCGCAACCAAGCTATGTCCAGGTGTAATTGGTATGTTGGTTAAGAACGCAAATGAATGTGTTGTCTCTGCAAAAACCCGACCCTCATCTCGCACAACAGTTGTAAAAACTGAGGTTTTCAACGCTACGCTTCTTCCGCCGCCTTCACTGCCTCACGAACTTTACTATCAATTTCAGCCAAGGTATCGGCATGCTCTTTGAGATATTCTTTGGTCTTGTCGCGACCTTGGCCAATTGTCTCGCCACCGTATTTGAAGAAAGCGCCAGACTTATCAACAATACCATGCTGCACCGCTAGGTCGAGGATATCCCCTGTCTTAGAGATGCCTTCGTTATACATAATGTCGAACTCAGCAACGCGGAAAGGCGGCGCAATCTTGTTTTTGACCACCTTTACCTTCGTGCGGTTACCGCGAATGTCATCACCCACCTTAATTTGTCCAATTCGGCGGATATCCACCCGCTGCGAGGCATAGAACTTAAGCGCATTACCACCTGTTGTCGTCTCAGGATTGCCAAACATCACGCCAATCTTCATGCGGATCTGGTTGATGAAAATGACAGTTGCTTTGCTCTTGTTGATAATCCCGGTGAGCTTGCGCAGTGCCTGGCTCATCAGGCGAGCCTGGAGACCCATGTGTGAATCACCCATGTCACCGTCAATTTCTGCTTGCGGCGTCAACGCTGCCACCGAGTCCACCACGATGAGATCAACGGCGTTCGACCGCACCAGCGTCTCCGTAATCTCCAACGCTTGCTCACCATTGTCTGGCTGCGACACCAAAAGGTTATCTGTATCGACGCCAAGCTTCTTGGCATAGCTCGGGTCGAGCGCATGCTCAGCATCAACAAAAGCCGCTGTGCCACCCTGCTTCTGAATTTCAGCAATGGCATGTAGCGTCAGCGTCGTCTTACCGCTACTCTCTGGCCCATAAATCTCGATAATGCGCCCCTTGGGGTAGCCACCACCCAGCGCAAGATCGAGGCTCAGTGAGCCAGACGGAATCACCGCTACATCTGCCTGGTGGAATTCACCAAGCTTCATAATGGCACCATCGCCAAATTGTTTTGTAATCTGATCCATCGCGAGGCCAAGCGCTTTGAGCTTGCCGTCATCTGTAGTTTGTGTCGTATTCGATTGTTTGGTCATACGTCCCCTCTCCTTCAAGAATTTATTATACCAGAATCTCTTGCCGTTGTCCGCGTGGAGATTAGTTTGTATTTACGAAGACTCAACATCACCGATTTATTTATTTTTATTAGCCTCCAGCATCCACTGCTCTATCAATGTGGAGTACGAAACAGCAACAATCTTCTAAAGAAATTTTCGTGGTAGATATGCTATAATAACACCATGAAGGCACGTAAAGGATTTACCGTTATTGAGCTCATCGTCGTGATCGCTCTGCTTGCAACGGGTAGCTGGCTCTTTTTCAGCGAGAAAATCGCGACCGAAGCGACGCAGCGTGACAACCAGCGCAAGACCGCCATTAACGCAATGTACTATAGCCTGGAAGAAGTGTATTTTGAGAAAAACAACCACTACCCTAACACGATCGATAGTAAGACACTGCGCTCGGTTGACCCATCGCTCTTTACCGATCCAAATGGCCACAAGCTTGGCAGCGCCCAGTCTAGCTACCACTACAGTGGCACCGACTGCACCACCGACAACCAGTGCAAAGGCTACAAACTCACTGCCAACTTAGAGCGTGAGGCAGACTACACCAAGACCAACCGCAATAATACCTAAGTCTGTATATAGGTATATAGGTATACGAAAAACACCGAGCTTTGTCTGCTCGGTGTTTTCATCATCAACGTCTGCTAGTATTAGTCATTTGCCACTGGCCGGCCGTTCTTGAAGTCCTCTACTGCGTTATTAAGCGTCGCGATTTCTTGCTTGGGGTTGGCTACGAATGAGAAGCGATAGGTCGTCTCATCGCCCTCAGTACTAAGGCGAATAGAGCCATAATTAAACATCGCTTGGAGAACACCACGCTGGTTGTAGCTGGCATCTTCGATATTCATCAGGCTGACCGTTTGCTCGGTGTGTGAAAAAATACTCGTCTGGATCTCCTGGATAACACTCTCGTTTGTTAAATAAAACATATTGCGCGTATAAACCCAGACCGACACATAGCCACCAAGAACAAAGGCCAAGATGAGCGCCATACACAGCAACATAAATGACCCAGAAGCAGAAGCTGGCAGGTGGAGGAGGTCAAAAATATAGTCGTAATTAAACATCAGTGCCAAGACAATGCTTGTCATCAAGGTCGACATAACAATCGCTGGCAGCATGCCAATTGGGTGGCGACGCACCACACTAATGATGTATTCTTGCTCACTCAGGTTGAGATTCGGGAAGGCCATGACTGATTCATCATGGCGGCGGCGCACCTCTGATGACATCCGTGGCAGGTTCGCTTCTGGGCGCGGCGCATGGTAGTGGGGAGCGCCTTCTTTGCCGCTCACATCATAGAGTGTGCTGCTCGCGCGTGGTGCCGTGGGCGGCTCGGCGTAGAGTGGGTTACCATCGACATCATAGGCGACGGGCCGTGGTGGATCATTGCGTTGCAATCGTTGTGAATTCATGGGTATATTGTAGCATATCTTGGACTCATCACCTCACGCCTCTTACTCCATTGCGCGGCCAAGATGCTGTCGTGCTCGTGGTGTCACCCGCCGGCCTCGCGGCGTTCGCTCAATAAAGCCAATTTGCAGGAGATATGGCTCATAGAAGTCTTCGATCGTCGTTGTCTCATCACCTGTCAGAGCAGCAATTGTCGTCAGACCAACCGGACTATCACCATAGGTATCGAGCATCGAGAGTAGCAGGTTACGGTCAGCTGGGTCGAGGCCAAGCTCGTCAACTTCAAGCAAAGTTAGCGCCTGTGTTGTCGTTGCTACATCAATAATACCATCGCCGTTTACATCCGCGTAGTCACGCACCCGCTTGAGCAAGCGGTTAGCAATCCGTGGTGTGAGGCGTGCCCTCGTGGAGAGTAATTGCGACGCTTCTGGCTTGATGTGCGTCTCGAGGATAGTCGCTGCCCGCGTGATAATCTGCGCAATCTCCTCTGGAGTGTAAAACTCCAAACGATAGATATGCCCAAATCGGTCGCGCAGTGGCGCTGCAAGACTCCCCGTCCGTGTCGTCGCGCCAATCACCGTAAAGCGTGGTAGGTCGAGCCGGACACTGCGGGCCGCTGGCCCTTTGCCAATGACAATATCGAGCTTAAAATCCTCCATCGCCGAGTATAAGATCTCTTCCACAGCTCGCCCCAAGCGGTGGATTTCATCGATAAACAACACGTCGCCATCGTTGAGGTTGGTCAAGATCGATGCTAAATCACCCGCTTTCTCGATCGCTGGGCCACTGGTGACTCGCAAGGCAGCTCCCATCTCGTTGGCAATCACCGCCGCCATCGTCGTCTTGCCAAGGCCAGGTGGGCCATAGAGCAAGACATGGTCGATCGGCTCGCCACGCTTCTTGGCTGCCGCAATTGCCAACTGCAAATTCTTCTTCAGTCGTTCCTGCCCCACATACTCCGCAAAGCGCTGTGGCCGCAGCGTCACCTCAATGCGCTGCTCCTCGCTATCATCCGCGTGGCTACTGGTATCAACAATTCGTTCTATCGCCATAGGTTTATTATAGCATTGGTGATGCATGATGAATTATCTATGCAGTTCTTTTACGGAAATACAAAGCATCTTATATTACTTCCGCTGTTGCCTCAAGTGTGGTAAGTTCTCTTGCACTGCAAGGACAATCTTACCAAATAGCTCCTCACTCACGCGGTGCTCACCATTCTCTAGATGTCGTGGCCATTTTGGGTCAGGAAATTCCTCCCCCGCAAAGTGTGTACCGTTAGCATAGCGTGGGTAGAGGTGCCAGTGCACATGGGTCGACTGCCCAGCTTTGACGGCATTGTTCATCAAGCATTCCCAGTTGCACACGTCTGCACCAAAGGCCTGAGTAATTGCGCGCTCCATGCTGCGGATCACTACGTGGAGCTCGTGCCAATCGGTCTCATCGAGCTCACCAAGCGACGACTTGTGCTCACGTAGCGCCACAAACCCTTTGCCAAGATATAGCTGATTACGATCGAGCACCGCATTTCATCGATCGGTTTGCATGACCACCGCTGGGTCATCAATTGTTTGCTCTGCCACAAATGGGCAGATGTCACAGTTTTTCATTTTTATTACCTCCTTCTCTTGCTCTATTATAGAGGAGAAGATGCTGCTTGTCATTACTGGTTATTCTGTCGCTTAAGCCACGGGTTATCCATTTCCATAATGCGCTTAAGGTGAGATTTAAGAGTATCCAATCGTTTTTGGATTTCATCCTCAGCAATGCCAAGTGATTGAAAGTCGTTTTTCAATGACTCCATGTATATTGGGAAGAATTTTGCCTCAAACTGCTGGAAGTCCTCCCACGACATATCCGGATGCTCCTCATGATGGAACGCCTCAGCACCGCGCCAGAATGTCTTCCAATCAGCTGTCATATAGGCCATGTCAGCGTGATGGAGCAGCTTCGCCTCGGGTGTATCACGTTGTGGCGAGCCAGTCATAATCGTGCCCCTAATAGCCCGATCAAGAAAAGCAATGTCGCTACTAGTCAGATGAATCTCATTGCTCTTGAGATCTTCCTTCATGAGTGCTATTGCATACTCTTCCTTCGTCGGATATGCCCGAGCCGCCTTATCGTCGAAACCAGCATCATGCCAGGCCGCCGCTAAGGCAAGGAGGTCTTTTTGCCATGGAGTGATCACACGCGGATAGCTATTATCAGGCAAAAGCTCTACAAGCTCGCCAACTGCCTCCATCACATCTTTCATGTGGTCAGGATTATGATAAGGTAATTTGGGATAGCGCTCACAAGCACGTTTCACCGACCCCTCAAAGGCTCTTACATAATACTCCTTTGACTGGTTAATTGATTCATGCGCACTATCAACCTGAGAATTAGAGGAATGAGGAAATTTATCAAACATAGATGTCCTATTATATGGGTAAATTTATCAGTTGTCAACAGAGGTACCTACACGCCTCAGCTGTGCGTATTATAACCGACGAACTTTTTTGCCAGTCGGCTTGCCAATTCCACATAAGTGCGGCACTGTTGTGGCTGCAACAACGCCAGCCGCTATACCGCCTGCGAGGCGCGTCTGCCCTGGATTACCATGTGCCGCCACAACGGCAAAAGCCGCCGTAGCAATATTAGCGGCTCGTTTGTAGCGCCCACCCTTGGTCACCTCACCAGTTTTTGCCAGGTGGTAAGCATTGGCTGCACCAGTTGCTGCCTGTCCAAGGGCAACGGCGGCAATCCCCGCTCGCGCCTCAGGATAGCGCTTGCCTAGCTCATACATCACACGCACCACAGCAGCTGTATCCACCACACCATCAGTTACACGGCGCAGTGGCGTATCGTCAAGAATTTGCCCATCAGCGACATCAGCTGCCATAAAAGCTGCAAGCGCAAGGCCAATCGGCTTACCATCACGGGCCTGCCGGGCAATATATTCTGCGCCACTATAGCGCAGGGCTGTTAGCCCCACACTCGCCGTTTCTCTTAGGCGAGATATGTGCTGCACATCAGGTTTCTCCGAATTTTTCTGTTCAGGATTTTTCACACCATGTGCTAGTATCTCATATTTTTTGCATTGTTGCTACTGCATGCAATATTATTTTGCAGTATGATCTACTGGCTCTGGCATACGCGCAAATTGCTCCATATGCTGCTGCAGTGCCGCGCAATACTGGCTAATAACAGATGGAGCAATACCTAATAACAAACCATCCGTCTGCATCTCTGCTAAACACATTGCAAAGAAGCGCTGCTGCCTCTGCAAAAACTCTACCCATGGAGTATCTGGTTGCTCCTCTACCCGATAATTCATACTCCCCCGCCAAAATGTCTGCCAATCTGCAAAGAGAAACCCAATGTCGGCCAGATGAAGCAACTTAGCCTCAAGGGTGCTGCGCTGTAGTGGCGGTACGACAATCGTGCCAAGAATTGCCCGCTCCACAAAGGCATAGGCCTCGCTATCTAGCTCAAGCTGTTCTCTTTGGCTGTCTTGTACAAATAATGCAACCGAGTATGCTTCTTTGCACCAGTATTCGTTGGCTGCGGCATGGTCGTAGCCTGCATCGTGCCAGGCCGCTGCTATAACGAGCAGCTCCTGCTGCTGAGCGGAGAAAGTATATCGAGGCACAAGATGTATCAGTTCTTTTACTAAGAGTTTTGGCAATTTATAATGCTATCCTCTATTGATATCAACGTGGCTTATTGCTTCAAAGCCATTGTCACTCGCTGCGCTGTGGGTAAACTCGTATCGATATGAGCAAGTGCTTTGGTGGCATCTGCCAGTGTATAGCCTAGCGCAACCAACGCTTCGAGTGCTTCGTCGTTTGTATCAAGCTCTGCCTGCACAGGCGCGTCGTGAGCAGCATAGTACGTTGGCACGCCCACCTTATCTCGCAGGTCTACTACCACACGCTCGGCAGTCTTTTTGCCCACCCCACTGGCTCTTTGGATAAAGGCCGCATCGGCATTGGCTAAGGCATTACGCACCTGCTCAGCCTCACCAAGGCTAAGGATGGCCAGTGCCGCCTTGGGGCCCACGCCCTGCACAGTGATGAGCAGCTCAAATAGTTTCTTAGCTGCCCGAGATGAAAAGCCAAACAGTTCCTGAGCTTGCTCTCGAATGTGGTGGTATGTATAGAGCTTGACTACCTCACCAAGCTGCATCGCATCATAATCATGCGCTGCGACCGCTATCTCATAGCCAACCCCCTGCACATCAATGATGACACTACCCGCAAACTTCTCATCAACTTGGCCAGCAATATGAGCAATCATCCGCGTCTCCTTAGAGTACTAAAAGTTAGTCCTGAAGAAGTTGTTATTATTGCCACCAGTATTGTTCTGACTATTCTGCCCAGAGCTATCATCGTCGCTCGTACCACCAGTACCAGAACTATCACCACTCGTACCACCGGTATTACCACTGTTGCCGGTATTATTGCGGCGGCGAGTATTACCGTTGATGGTTGAGCTATTATCACTGTCGTCGCTTGTACTGCCAGAGCTCCCTCTACTACTTGACGATCGGCAGCTTGCGATGTTCTTTGAGTAACGACTACTGTCAAAGTCTTTTTCGTCGATGGTAATGATGCGCTTTTGCTCAACGTCACAGACACGGATTTGCTGTTTCGTCGTGGAGCAATCTGAGCTGTTCTTCGAGTGTTTCGTGCTGTCGAAGTCATCTTCGTAGATAGACTCCATCTTTTTATCACTGAGATTACAGACTTCGATCTTGGTGCGCACAACATTACACTGCTTAGTTGGCAACGCGCCAGTTAGGAAGTATTCTTTGTATGTCCCCTTGGCATTCTCGGTAGTAGCCAGGCCACCGTCGCTCGTACAGACCGAGCGCTGCACGACACCACTTGGCACAGGGAATTGGGTGTTCGACTGGCCCGCCAAGAGTTTCGTCATTGTGTTGCGCCAGATTGGCCCTGCCATGTCTGAGCCACCATTTTTCATTGGTGTATTGTCATTATTACCAACCCATACGCCAACGGCATACTCTGGGTTATAGCCAATCGTCCACGCATCTTTGTTATCATTCGTCGTCCCTGTCTTGACAGCCGCAGTATGGCCAGGCACTGTGAGGGTTGAACCAAATACGCTCGCTCGTGCCGAATTATCGGACAAAATATTTGAGATCAAGTAGGCACCACCTTCGCTAATTGCCCGCTTGCTTGTTGCGTTGGGCCAGCTAACTTTCTTGTTGTATTTGTCATTAACCTGCTCGATGAGTCCCAGCTCAAATTGCTGCCCTTGGTTGCCAAATGCTGCATAGGCATTAGTCATTTGCGTTAGCGATGCCTCACCCGAGCCAAGTGCGAGAGACAAACCATTCTTCTCACCTGTTGCTTGAGTAATCGACGAGATACCAAGATTATTAGCCGTTTGAACCGACTTACTAATACCAAACTTCTTCATAATCTCCACGCTCGGGATATTGAGCGACCAACTAATTGCTCGACGCGTCGTCACGCTCCCGTGCCAACGTTTGTCAGCGTTGAGCGGCTGGTAGCCACCGCCAAAGTCCGTTGGCTTATCTTGGAAAATTGTCGCTGGTGTAATAACCCCCTCGGCTAGTGCCCCTGCATAGTAAATCGGCTTGAAGCTACTGCCTGGCTGGCGTGGCGTTGTGGCCATATTGACATTACCCCACTGTGGGTTGTTGTAGTCGGCACTACCCACTAGTGCGCGCACCCGACCTGTCTTGACGTCTATCACAACACCGCTCGCATTCGTCCCACCACGGTTGTTGAGGTATGGAATCTGCTTGGAGACGTTATCGATTAGCATCTGCTGCGTATCCATATTGAGCGTTGTCTTCACCTGGTAACCTGAGCGCATTAACTTATCATACGCATTTTTATCGTCCGCACTGTATAGTTTCTGTTTGAGCTGGTTTATAACCATCTGCGCAAAGTGTGGCGCAATCGACTTAACGGTATTTGCCGTCGATGCATACGAGAGCTGCTGCGCATACGCTGCGTCTTTTTGCTCATTAGTGATGGCACCCACGTCAACCATGCGTCCAAGCACTGTCTTTTGACGCTGCTTAGCCTTTTCTGGACTACCGCTAATTGGCGAGTAAGCAGTTGGGGCTGGTAGCACACCAACGAGCATAGCGCTCTCGGCTAGCGTGAGATCCTTCGGTGCTTTACCAAAGTAAATCTTGGCCGCCTCTTCAATGCCAAATGAGTCTTCGCCATAGTACACGGAGTTGAGATACATCTCGAGGATCTGGTCCTTGGTATAGTTCTGTTCGATCGCGAGCGCTACGAACAGCTCCTGATATTTACGCATAAAGGTCTGTTCACTTGTGAGGACGGTGTTCTTGGCGAGCTGCTGCGTAATGGTTGAGCCACCACCATGGCGCTGGAAGGCTGCCCGGAAGATACCGATTAGACTAAACCCAGGGTGTTTATAGAAGTCTTTATCCTCACTAGCCAGTAGCGCATTTTTCATACTGTCTGAGATGTCAGCTAGTTTCACCATATTGCGGTGCTGGGCTCGCCCCACACTATAGAGTGGCTTGTTGTTGACATCATTGAGGACGATGCCAGTATTATTGCGGTTCATCAGCCGCTCTTGGTCAGAAATATCACGTGCATAATATAGGTATGTCAAGATCGGCACAATCAGCAAAAACAGCAAAAACGGCGTCAGGATTACCATCGCCTTCTTCTTTTTGCTCATATTCCAAAACCACAAGAAATGCTTATGCTCGCGTCTTCGACGCGGTGGCTTCGACTGGCGAACCTCTCCAAAGTTGGCATATCTGCCCATCCGGGCTGGTTGTTGTCTTCCTCGAGGTAGTTGCATAATTTAATTATACCATCGTTCTGGCGCAATGTACTGAAAACACTAATCTTAGCGCTTTTCTCTCCCTCGTCTCTGATATAGCACACACTCTTGTTACAGTTAGAGAGCCGCTCTTATAGCTTATTTCTCACCTGACACAGATACAGAAGTACTTCCCAACCAGTTAGCTCTGTCGCGTCATAAACGCCGCCATAATCGCTGCCGCGAGAGCATCTGCACAGTCATCTGGCTTGGGTACCGTCTGAAGGCCTAGTTGGAGCCGCACCATCTCTTGCACTTGCTTTTTATCTGCTTTGCCGTAGCCAGTGATTGTCTGCTTGATCTGGAGTGGTGTATACTCCTCAATCCGCAGTCCTGCCCGCTGGCCGGTCAGTAGCGCTACGCCACGTGCTTCAGCTACGCTCATAGCGGTAGTTATATTGCGGGCAAAGAAGAGCTTCTCGATCGCCATCATTGTCGGCTGTGTCTCTGCAATAATACTCGTGAGGCCATCGAATATCTCACCAAGGCGCTCTGGTATTGGCGTGTGTGCTGGCGTTGTAATAACACCCGCCGTGACGAGTCGCGTTGCGCCACCATGAGCGTCGATGACGCCAAAGCCAAGGATGCCAGTGCCCGGGTCTATACCAATAATTCTCATGATGCTAGTATAGCCGAATCTGAGGGCTTCTGCTATATACCGCTATGGTATAGCTAATGAGACTCTAACCTTTGCGCACCATCCGGCGTAGCCACTGGCCAATCTCACTGCGCCACTCCCAACCAGCATAGCCCACTGCCACGATAGCTACCCCACCAATCATCCACCAGACGATCTCTGTCTGTCCATTATTACTCCCCGGCTCAACAGCGTAGCCTGCGGCTGGTGCTTTACTATTCCTGCTCGTCGATTTGCGGCAGCGATTGGTCGATGGATTGCGCTCCCAGCCTGGCTTGCAGGGCGTCAACTGGCGACTATTTGCTGCGCCAAGCTTTTTGCAGCGGCCAGTCGCGGGGTTGCGATAGTACCCTGCTTGACATACAGCAGCTGGTGCCTTACCGCCAGCGAGCGCTCGGCAGCGCCCTGTGGCAGGATTGCGATACTGCCCCGCCTTGCACACGGCCAATTGCTGGCCAGTGGCAGATACTGCGCGGCAACGGCCCGTCGCGGGGTTACGCTCTTGGCCTGGTTTGCAGATGGTTAACTTTTGAGCATGAGAAACACTGCGTGCTACCTTTGCATTGCCGGCTGTTCGTTTTGACTGTTTCTCACCACTGTTGATCTTTCGACAACGATTTGTTGCTGGGTTGCGTTCTTTGCCGGCGGGGCACGGTTTGTCCGACGGCTGCGATGGCTGATGAGGTGAGGCTGGCGTATCAGTGATAATATTATCGGCTTGGTCGGGGCTTGGCGTTGTCCATTGCCATGTGCCAGTTTGCGAATTATATGCCCAAGACTTACCTTGGTGCGCAGCCTGTCCTGCACCGCTATATGCATCAATGCGCGGTGAAAAGCTTACTAAACCATGCTGGTCCTCAAACCACAGTGTACCGCTACGCAGCACCGCAAGCTCCGCACCATTTGCTTGAGCACGAATCGTCAGTACCTGGCCTGGCGCAATAGTCCCCGCAAGAGATGAGGTGTTTCGCACCGTACTATTGCTACCAGGTGTACCACTACGCAAACGGTAGGCAGCAAGGTCGATTGGCTGGTCGCCAATATTCTTGATCTTGACGTATTTTTGGCAATTATCTGGTGCTGCATCACAGGTGTGTGGATGAGGCAAGACCTCAAGAATTTGCAATGATGGCTCGCCTGGCGCTTCGTACGGCGCAGTTACCTCAGCTTCACCAGATCGTGCTCGAAAGTCCTTAGCAAATACCCCGGTTCGTGCCGCTGCCGTCCAGTGGGTACGCTCCCAGACGAGTGCACCTGCGAGCTCGTTTACGGCTGTGCTTGCTTTGTCAATAGTCGTGCCTGATCGCTCCAGCGCTACATCATACCGTGTGATTTGCTCACCATCTGGTACACTCGGGCAGCCCTGGAGCTGCGCGCCATCCGCCGGGGCCACTGCTGGGTGGTAGTAGCGCACCGACGACTGGGGTGGTGCATATCCTTGTAGATTGACACGGCACGTGTAGTCGGTGTGGTTTGTGCTAACACTGACAACAAGCGTGATATCACTAAGCGGTGCAAACTGACGCGCAGTATTATGCAGCTCAACTGCACTCACCGTGCGCCGGTCTGTCGTGTGGAGCGCCCCAATCATCAATGCATCGTGTTCAGTATGAGCAGCAAGGTGCACTACAGGCTGTGCTGCTGGAAACTTGCTGCTAGCAGTATCATCACGCGCCACTACCCCTTCAAATAAAAAATCGCCGATGGTGGCGACTGGGGTGGCGAAATAAGCAGTGGAAGAATCAGCACCAAGCGCAGAAGCTCCGGCTATTCCTGGTATCATCATGGTTACGGCAAGCCCATATGCAATAATTCGCCGGGCATAATTCCGCATAGTTTGCATTTTGTTTTTCCTCCTCGCCACGATTATGCGCAAAGCAACCCTCTCGGTCAAGCACAAGCACATTGTTTTGTCGATCACGCAAACTAATACGGTGGTCGGATTTTGTTCTCTACCACACAATAATAGCGAGAAATAGGAATTAAGATTTTATAATGCGGATCTTCAAGCTTTCTTTCAAACAGATACAACAAAAAACAGGCTATCTCGCCTGCTAATTGATCAATGGAGGGCCCAGTGAGGCTCGAACTCACGACACCCTGCTTAAAAGGCAGGCGCTCTAACCTGCTGAGCTATGGGCC
>CALHWE010000014.1 GCA_938036785.1 uncultured Candidatus Saccharibacteria bacterium
GTGATGCTGGTAGCGCGCAACTGTTTTATGGCCTGCACCACGGCGTCGAGGGTGACCGCGTCCAGGCCGGTGGTGGGTTCATCGAACAGGAGCACGCGGGGGTTACGGGCGAGAGCCCGGGCCAGGGCGACGCGTTGCCGCTGCCCACCGGACAGGTTGAGGCCGGCCTCGCCGAGCGGCGTGGTGGGCAACTCCCCACCCGGACCATACCCGCCCAAACGTTCGATAATGTCGGCGCAGGCGGCAGCGTCAAGGGCTGCTATCACCTGTTCATGAGGGATATCCCCGGTGGGATTAATATTCTCGGTAAGGGTTCCTTCGAACACACTCACGAGATGCGGGGTGGCGAGAACCTCGTCGAGCCCAGCGAGCAGATGATAGTCGCGGTAATTATCCTCGGTGGGTTGCCACACGTGCAGCCCCGGCTCCAAGGCGGCGAGGAGTTCCTCCGCTTTGCGACGCTCCCTCGTGTCGTCCCCCGACTGCTCGGAGTCCGCCGCCGTGGCGTCAATGAGATCGCTGATGCGGTCGCCGGCGGCGATGGCGCGCGCCCAGGTGCTCGATAACATGCCCATGGACATACCCAACGCCTGGAGCGCCGGGCCGGCGATCATGGAGATGGACACCAATTCGCCCGGGGTAATCTCCCCCAGGTGGGCGAGCCAGGCGGCATAGCTGATGGTGAGAATGACCAGGAAGGTGGGCACGAGCTGGCGGAGGAAATCCATGCCGATGGACACCCGCATGTCCCGCTCCATGGCATCGAGAACCGTGTCGCTGGTGGCGTCGAACCGGTGCTGGGTGATTTCTACCGCCCCCAGACCTTTAACCACGCGAGAGCCTTGGGCGACGTCAGTAGCAAGACTAGCAAGCCCGGCCTCTACCTGGCGGCGGGCCGCAGACACCCTGGTGATGGGCCTCGCGGTGAGTGCCGCGGCACCGGCGGTCAACAGCGCACCCACGGGCAGCAGCAGGGCGATCATCAGGGATATGGGGGCGATACCGAAGGTCGCACCGATGAGATAGCCGGTCATCCTGACGGGGAATGCGGTGATTTCCCGCACGTCGGCGCAGGTTTTCGTGTCTGTGTCGACGGTGCTTAAGATCGTGCCCGGGCTGTGTCGAATGTCTCGGCTGCGCAGCAGCCTGCCGGTGAGGAAGAGCCGAGTGTTGTGCACCACCCGGGCGATCCCCACTTGGCTCATGCCCATTGAGATGGTTGCGCCCGCAATGCAAAGAAACATCAATGCGCACAATAACCCCAGCGACAGGAGGATTTCCGCGACATGGCCCGTGCCGAACGTGGCGTCGATAACGCGGCCCACGACGATTGTGACGACGGCGCTCATGCCCGACCCCACACCCTGCATGATGACCTGCCATGTCACCGCCCCGGGGTATGCCAACAGCATGTTGCTCGCCACCCGCCTACCACCATCCCACGTGTCGGGGCGGAGGCTGTGGTCGGTGGTGGGTGGTTGGTCTGGGGCGAACCATCGCCAGGCTATCCCCCGCCTGAGTGGTTTTGGTTGTGATTCTGATGGGTGCACTGTCATCATTATTAACAGTAACAGCTTTGCCACCAACGGAATTTTGGGGAGTTTTACCTGCTGATTTGCCTTATTGTTGGTTTTTCGCTTAAAGTGTAGCGAGTGCCCAGCCGATATGGCTGAAACCACATCCTAAGCCCGGGTGGCGGAATGGCAGACGCGCTAGCTTGAGGTGCTAGTGTCCTACTAATGGACGTGGGGGTTCAAGTCCCCCCTCGGGCACCAACAAGCTCTTACCCAAACCTACCCCAGTCGAAAACGTCTGGGATGCAGTTCCAGATGATGAACAACGCTCACCCACCGGGGTGGGCGTTGTT
This sequence comes from uncultured Candidatus Saccharibacteria bacterium, assembly GCA_938036785.1. Taxonomy (GTDB): domain Bacteria; phylum Patescibacteriota; class Saccharimonadia; order Saccharimonadales; family Saccharimonadaceae; genus Saccharimonas. The sequence goes on from CALHWE010000014.1 coordinate 1,868, forward strand.
CGTGTTGTGGAGCTCGTGGGCGCGGCGTCAGCGGTGGGCGGTGTGGTCGGCTTGTCGGGCTGAGCCAGGTGCTGCAGGTAGTGCGTGTGAGCGGCGGCGTGCAGCCTGGGGCTGGTTAGCTGGTCGAAGGGTGGGGTGAGCAGGGCGCTGAGGCGAGTGCCGGAGCCGGTGTCGGCGAGGTGGATGGAGTGAGGAACCGGGGCTGGCGCGTCAGCATCAGCAGCCCCTCCCCCGCTGGCATCGCCGAGTCCTTCTTCTCCAGCGCTGTCGCTGTGCTGTTCATCGTGTGCGCCCACGTCCTTGCCCGGCTGCTTGCCACCGTCGGTCGCGCCATCGCCTGTGCTAGGCAAGATGACCCGACCGTCTTCATCGACTAGCGGGTTGACCAAGACCCGGTCGAAGAAGACTTGGTTGAGCAGCTTGCGCAGGTGCGGTGGGGCAGCCTGGTAGAGGCGGTGGCAGTCCTCGAGGAGGTCAAGGGCCTGGGTGAGGTGCTGGCGGACTTCGGCGGTGGTGGCGGTGGTGGCGGCTAGCTAACCCCACCTAACCTGGCAGGGGCCTTTTAGTCTTAAAATAAGCAAGGGCCCTTGCCAGGCCACCGCACATAAACTAAACTATGATAGGAAAGAAAAAATATGAATGGTTACGACTATATTCTCGCGGCTCTCTATCACATCAGAGGGCGTTTTAGCGACCTTCGTCCATTTATGCAGTTGCTGCCATTTGATGCTCGAGAATTACCATATTCTGCGCATGACGTTGCTGTAGCAATCGATCAGGCTCATGTCCAGATTATCAGGCGCGACAATATCTCTGAGAGCACGGTTTTAGAGCTACTGATTGATGAGGAGCTACAGCGCGTGAAGCACTGCATCCTCGATAGCTCCATTGCTGCTGAAATCGATCGACGAAAGGATATTAGAGCATGTTTAGCTCAAACTTTCGAAGAGGCAAAAACTATACTCGCGAAGCACAATATATCGATTGGCGAACACACTGCAGTTCATATCGTCGATATATTCCCATCGCCGTACGAAGATCGCGAGTATGCCGTTATGGTGGCCGACAGCGGTGACTATGATGCGTATGGTATTCCTCAAGGAGTTTACTTCCTCGAACGGTATCTTCGTCCATTCTACTCCGAATACCTAGCGTGCCATGAAATTGTTCATATCGCGCTCGGAACTTTAAGCCCAGACCTGATTGCGCACGGTCTTGAAGAAGGCATTGCCGAAGTTCTAGGAGCTTACTGTATAGCTACGCAGATTCTTGGAGCAGATATGACGCAGAATCTGTTCATTTACAATAGACTGGGAGGTGAATCTCATCCGCTCTGGGATCAATATCTGGATTTCACGAGGGCCGCCTCGCTTATCTATCGGAAGGTTGGTGATGAAGGTTTATTCGAACTTGTGAGGTTAGGTAGACAGGGAGTGAAGAATGCGGAAAAAGCGATTCTTAGTCAGAATATAAAGCAGTTATCAGTTGACGGTGTTCCTCCATCTCAGGACATGCAAGACAGACTTGACTTCTTGCTTAACAGTTTTCCTCGCTACTCAGTTGTTAGCCCACTTGCCTTTTATATCGCAAAATTCGTGAGGCCTGGCATGTCGGTGCGCGAGCTGGCTGCGCTTACACGCTGTTCTTACGATGATGTGATGAAGGGCTTAACGGAATTGGCTGATGACTACAGTCTCTTGAGTTTGCGCAAGGACGGTAGCGTGGTTATTTGGTCGGATGTGGAATTATACTATCGTACTGATGTGCTGCGCTACAGGGTAAGCTGACGAGTTCGTGGCTGAAAGTTTGGGAACAGTACCGTGAATGAGACTACAGACACCCTCCGGCGCAAAGTACATAAGCTAGAGCTAAAGTATGTATTTTTACTTCTCTTACTATTCACTGTATTGTTATTTGTCCTAGATGCGTGGTTTTCTACTATTCCGCAAAATGATTCTTCCATTGTTTTGCGATGGTTACATAAAATACCCTGGAATGCGCTTGCAACATCCGCTTTCTCCGCCACACTTATCGGATACTTCTACGAGCTTTATATGCGTGATTCCTACGGATGAACGAGATGCGCCGCTGTGCTGCTGGCGGTCTTTAAACTCTCGTCATTTTATGGAGAATTTAGGAAAGCCATTCAACCTAAAAAGAGGGTTGTGAGTGCTTACTCTGTTTTTGTTGACCCAACCGTGCCATCACCAGGCTGTATATATCCCCCATCAGGAAACATAAAACAGCCATAAGTACTCTAGCCTTTATCTTTGATCATTACTTTCCTGCTTCGATCTCACAAGAATTATACCAACGATACCAACAAGCAACAGCACTGCACCGCTAATGTAATCTGAATATACTTCAGGCCATGGCCGCACTATCGAGTATGGTATTAGTTTTCGAGTCACAATAGGCTCGAGAATTGCCCCTATTGGCAGGATGAACCAAAATATACGCGATGACTTTTTTGGCAAAGCTGCAATCCAGCCGCATACCCCTAGTGGTGCACATAGTACAAGAGCAGCAATGAACCAAAATGAATTCGTCATGAATATTGTGGAGCCATACACCCCAATAAGATAGCCAATACCGTAATGCAGTAGCAGTGTAAGCTCTGCAATGGCAGCGCCACTGATCGCCGCTTTTACCAAGCCTTGAGACCTCCACCCTGCCAAGAATGGCAACGCCGCCCAGACGACACCTGCATTAAATAACTTACTAAATATCTTGCGGATACAAGAGTATAGCTGCCACTGCCCTTCCATTTCTTGTGGGAAGTATATGTTACTGACAAGCGATAGTATCGCTAATGCAAGGGATAGGAGAATGACAGTCAGGTATTTATGGCGAATTGTTTGCATGGTCTGATCATAGGGAATTATTGAGTCGCCGTCAATCTGCAACACCCATCACCTCTTGCATTCAGCGCCACCCATCATTATCGGGAGCATAATCACCCATTGTTAATTCATCAATCAGGCTGCACATCATGCATTGCACCATCTTCATTCGAAGCTGTGGGAGGTACTTGAGCTTGTTCCTCCGCTTTTGCTGTTTGCTGTTCGGCAGCAATTTGTGCTCGCACTTGGCGTTCAATCTCGTACCGAAGCTGCTGCTCATTCTGTACTAGTGTATTTGGTTGTGCAGGTTGGAGGTAGCGCTGTACCTTCTCTAGATGTACCAAAATAGGCGTTACTATTAAACCAAATACAGTAAGTATACCAAAAACTACCAAAAAACGTAGCGTACTTGATGTATCTCGCACATTAAACCATACCATACTCAAGCATGCCATACTTAAAAGACTGGCGCAAGTAACCGTCATCATTTTCATTCCTATGATGAAAGAGTTTTTGTTGGCGTATGACAAGGTCTTTACGCTAAGTGTAATGAGCAGTGCAATAATTAATGCTGTGAGCGTAAGCTTCGTCGTAATCGAGAGGAAGTCGCTGCATATTTGTGTCTGAACATGACCTTCGTAGTCATAGTTGCTATAGTCGCTATAATGTCTATTATATCGACTCCCCGTACTGACAGAGGGGCGACAAAAACTAAGAAACCGATAGAGATTCCACTGGATAACAAACATACCAGTAAACCACTGAGCATTGAGGATGATCGACATAACGGATAGAATTTTTATAACTATTCGGTTATCCGTAAGTCGCGATATATTGCTCATAGCAATTAATGATGCGATTGCGGCGCAAAACGTCGTGAATAGGATTCGCCAATCAATTTCTTGTGATAGTACTGCAAGAATCCCGAGAAGCGCGCACAATGTTAGTAAGCTGATTGACAGATAGAGCAGGATACTTCGCAGTTGTGCTAGAGGATAGGATTGTTTCATGGCATTATCATACACCATTTACTATCTATGTCAACTCACTTTAGTTATTTAATACACCACCCCAGCCGGCAACGTCGTTGGGACTGCTGGTGACGCATCCTCAATCGACGCGCATGGGTATGAGCAGTAATCAACCGACAGGAATCCAGCTGAGCGATAGTTGCCACTAGCTTTTGCTCCACCAAATGGGGCAGCAGTCGTTGCGCCAGTTAGTGGCTGGTTCCAGTTGATGATTCCTGCCTTTGTCTGGTTATAAAATGTTTCGTACTGCGCACGCTCACGAGCGACAATGCCAGCGGCGAGGCCAAACTGCGTGGCATTCGCTTCAGTAATTGCCTCGGCAAATGTTTGTACTGTTGACACTTGAAGGAGTGGTCCAAAGATTTCTTCATCTGGTAATAGCACACCAGTGACATCGATCAACCCAGGACTAACAAAGTTGTCACCAAGCGTCGGGATTGGTTCAGCCGGAACGAGAACATGTGCCAGCTGAGACGGCGGCATGGTACTTATCAAAGAAGTGGCGAACTGCTCCATAATCGACCAACGGACCCATGAAAGGCGTCGGGTTGGTATCGAACTGATTACCAACGACGATACTCTCAACCGCTTGACGAAGTGCAGGAATAAATTCGTCTGCAATCGCGCTATTGACGATAAGCCGCCGTGCCGATGAGCAGCGTTGGCCGCTTGAAATATAGCCAGACTGCACCGCAATGTGCACCGCGAGGCGTACATCATCATAATCCCAGATGACAAGTGGGCTATTGCCACCCATTTCGAGGGCGCAGATCTTGTCTGGTGCACCAGCAAGCTGCTTTTCGATCGACACGCCAGCCGCTCGACTACCGATGAAAAGGATGCCGTTTACCTGAGGGTGTGCAATAAGTTTTTGCGCTACCTCTCCATCGCCATGAATAACCTGAAGTACCCCATCTGGCAGTCCAGCCTGTTGCCAGAGTTGCGCGTAGTACTCACCGGCATATGGCACTTTCTCACTTGGTTTGAAAATCACAGTATTGCCAGCAAGAAGAGCAGGCATGACATGGCTATTTGGCATGCTCATTGGGAAGTTATACGGCCCCAGCACTGCCATAACACCGTGAGGCCGATAACGCGTCACCGACTGGCGTCCATTGACTTGTTTTGTAACTGTCTGAGCCCGTTGATCATAGGCGTCGAAGACCGCCTGTACTTTATTACCAAGTGATTTGACTTCGGTGCGTGCTTCCCAGAGTGGCTTGCCATTATCCTGCGAAATAATGCGTGCAGCATCTTCGCTATGTGTCGTCACTTGGTCAGCAAAGGCGCGGATAATGTCTTTGCGCGCATCAAGCGGTGTCGCCTCCCATGTTCGCTGTGCGCGTGTTGCGGTAGAAACAGCCTGTGCGATTGCAGCGTCATCCGCAAGGTATCCAGACCAGATTGGTTCGTTGATGGCAGGGTTATGGGATATTATACGTTGATCGACACTCATATTCATTAACCTCTTTCTTCCTCTATTTTATTGAGGCACGAAAAAGAAATCAATTGCTACAGATAGCAAGTATATTTCCTCCACAAAGTTTTATCGCCAATCCACTGTATATTCATTGCGCAGCATTGCAGTGATGGTGCGAGCTTGTAGGGTGGTTTTTGTCCCAGGATTAAGAATGCCGTGAGGGTCAAAGAGCTGCTTGATTTGCCGGTAGAGAGCTGTAAGGTCTGGGTTTTGCGCGGCGCGCACAAAACGAGTTTTGAGCCTGCCCTCACCACCACTCATCACCAAATGGCCGTCGTATAGCGCAAGCAGCTTAGTGAGCTCGTCGTAGAGCTTAAAGATCTTCTGCTTATCACTCACTTTGCGCAGTGAGAAGCGCGGATAGACACCATAAAGATTCAGGCTAGGGTAACCAGCAAGGGGCAGTGGTAACTGCAGTGCACGAGCAAGTGGCGCGAGCGCCCGAGCAAATTCTTCGAAGCGCTGCGGCGGCACATAAAACCCCTCAAACAAGCGCGGCGCACCAATATGCGCGGCATCGGGCCAGCGATACTGATCGAGCGCAGCAAACCCTGCCGCCACATCTTCATCATCGTCATCTTCGACAATAGTGACGATCGTCTCGCCTGCAGATTGGAGCTGCTCAAGCTTGGCCTGCTTGCGAGCACGTGTTCGGTTATTAAAATCATCAAGCGTCACGAGCAAAACTGCCTGTGGTGCAAATTGCTGAGCAGCCGTCTCGTAAAAAGCATATTTTTTGCCATCACGGCGGAGTTGCTCAAAAATCGCTGCATCGAGATAGCTGAGCTGTGCTGGTTGAAGTGCATCAATATCATCAATCGCTGCCTGAGCATCGCTACTACTCCGAAATACCAAAGCCGCCCTTGTCTTGCGAAAGCTAAAGAATTCTGTCTTGAGAATCAGCTCGTCAATAATCCCCAGCGTTCCCTCACTCCCTACAAAGAGTGGCCCGAGGTCAAACGTCCCATCGGGCTGCTTAACCCGCGCAATACCACTATAACCAGACGTGTCATTGGGGTTAATCTGTTCGATCAGCGCTGCATTGTCAGTAATAATCGCATCGATACCACGATAGATATCACCTTCAAACCCAGGCAAGCCTTTGCGCTGGCTGAGCTCACGCCGCGAGAGACGCTCTGTCTGCATGACATCGCCATTGGCAAGCACAACCTCGATCTGGTCAATCGCTTCGGCTGGATCGGTCGCTCGGCTTAGCAGTGTTCCGTGTGCACCAGCTGCAATGACTCCGCCAACTGTACCTCGCTGGCCAGTCAGCGGTCCAACACCAGCACCATGCATACTCAGCGCCGCTGCTACACTGTGTGCTGGTACACCTGGCTGGACGCGAACCCGCTGCGATTTACCATCATATTCAAAGATCGTGTCGAGAGCTGCCGTATCGAGCAGTATCCCCTGCCCCACGGCGCCACCCAGCGCACCACAGCCAGCGCCGCGTGTGACAACTGGTATCCTGTGGCCTTTCTCGGCCATTTGCCAGGCAAAACGGGTGATCTTGCGAATATCACTCACAACGCGCGGCACTACCACGAGTTCTGGCGTTGCCGCTAGAATACCGGCATCTGCACTGACTGACGCACGCCAATCGGCCCGAGTCGAAACAGACCCGGCAATATGACTGCGTAAATAATTTGCAATTTTACTCACACTTCCCCCGTTAGCTTACTGCTTATACTATAGCACAGGGCAGCGCATTTACACCAGGTGCGGTACAATAAAAATGTGAACGTATCGACACAGCTCTCTCAAATCAAAGGTGTTGGGCCAAAAACAGCTGAGCAACTGGCTCAGGCTGGGCTCTTGACTGTCAATGACCTCATCATGTTTTTGCCGCGCAAGCACGATGATTTTACTGCGGCGAGCTCAATCGCAACATTGACACCAGGCAATGTGACGATTACGGCGCGTTGCGAATCAATCAGCACGCGCACGGTGCGGCGTGGTCTCCGCATTACTACAGCAGTACTGGCAGATAGCTCGGGCAAGCTCAACGCCGTGTGGTTTAACCAGCCATATCGAGTGCAGCAGCTTGCGAGTGGGGATGAATGTTACTTTCGGGGACAATTTGAGTATAAGAATGGCCGCTACCAACTCACCAATCCAAGTGCCGAGCGCGTCAAAGAGCTTGCCCACCATGACACTAACCTACTGCCCATCTACCACGCAGTGCACGGCCTCAAGAGCCAGCTAGTACGCAAACTACTCACTGAGCTGCGACCACTGATCACAATGCTGCCCGAGACACTCCCCTCGCACATTGTTGCACACGAAGGCTTAATGAGCCGGAGCGAGGCGCTGCTTGCGATGCATTTCCCTACCACATCAGAGGGTATCGCAAGAGCACGCCAGCGCTTTGCCTTTGAGGAACTCTTTAGCTTGCTGCTTGCTAGTCAGCTCAATCGCCAGGCACATGCTCAGCTCCAAGGCTATGTCATACCATTTGAGCAAGCTATTGTGAAGTCATTTGTGAGTGCTCTACCCTTTACTCTCACAGACGATCAACGCCGAGTAGCCTGGGATATCCTGCAAGACTTTCAGCGTAGTACACCAATGAATCGCCTCCTCCAAGGTGACGTGGGTAGTGGCAAAACAGTGGTCGCTGGCCTGGCCGCTCGTCAGGCTGCTAGTGCTGGCTACCAAACCGCCTTGATGGCACCAACAGAGATTCTTGCCCGTCAGCACGCCGCCACGCTCGATGCATTACTTACGCCCTTTGGCATCAAAGTTGGGCTGCTGACTGGCAGTGTGACCGGTGCTACGCGTAGTGAGCTTGTGCAGCGAATTGCACGCGGCGAGGTAGATGTCGTAGTGGGGACACACGCACTCATCCAAGACTCGGTGAATTTTGTACGGCTTGGCTTTGTGGTAATCGACGAGCAGCACCGTTTTGGCGTGACGCAGCGCCAGAAGCTACTTGATAAATCCGGCCATATGCCACACCTACTTGCTATGACAGCGACACCGATCCCCCGCAGCCTTGCCCTGACCGTCTATGGCGAGCTCGATATTAGCATCATTAGCCAGCGCCCTGCCGGTCGCCAGCCGATCATCACCAAGATTATTTCTCCCGCCTCGCGCCCAGCCCTATACCAACGCGTCACGGAGGAACTCGAGGCTGGCAGCCAAGCCTATGTTGTCTGCAGCCTCATCGACGACAATCCCGACAATGACGCACGCAGTGTTGAGACAACTGTACGCCACCTCAAGAGTAGCACCTTAGGCCGATGGCGAATTGGCTTGCTTCACGGCAAGATGAAGCCTGCTGACAAAGAACGGGTGATGCAAGAATTTCATCAGCATGTATATGATATTCTCGTGAGCACCACAGTGGTAGAAGTTGGTGTTGATGTGCCAAATGCGACAGTGATGATGATCGAGGATGCCGAGCGATTTGGCCTTGCCCAGCTCCACCAGCTGCGTGGCCGAGTGGGACGTGGCACGCGCCAGAGCTATTGCTATCTTTTGCTTAATAACCATAGTAGGCCGAGCCAGCGTCTGCGCGAGGTGGAGGCTTCTAGCGACGGCTTTCACTTAGCAGAAGTCGACATGCAGCTCCGCGGCCCGGGCGAAATTTACGGCAAAGCTCAGCATGGCGCACTCAATCTGCGCATTGCGAGCCTAGCCGACAGCAAGGCAATCGCCCGCGCCCAAAAAGCAGCGCAAGCCTTTATCGCGAGTGGTGATTCACTCGAACACTACCCGGAGCTCCAGGCAGCCGTGCAACGCAATCAACGACTCACGACACTTAATTAGGCTGAGGTAATCTTACCTATTTTTAATTCTACCTTTTTTCATTCTCTCCATTCTCGCCCATTTAGTCCTGCAGGGCTCGAAAATCTCAACAAAACACATCCATAGTAACGATTCAGCCACGCCAAAATCTGCTATACTATATGAGATATGTACAGTGGAACAACCTTTCGAGACCAGTCGGGGCACTTGGTTGGTGTTCATCAGCGGATCGACCAGATCGCACGGCGCGACCTTGGCCAGATGTGCAGCCACCATGTCGCCATTCTTCACTTCCCAAGCTCGCGCGACATTCTCCATTTCGAGGGCAATAATGGTCCCGACGGTATCAAACGCAAAAGCCCTAGCGTCGATGAACCCTGGCACTACATCGACCCTACCAAGCCAGACGACCGCGATCTCGTCGTTATGATTCTCGATCATCATTACAATCTTGTTCAAGCACTACGCCAAAACAACACAGTGCGTGCCGCCTTTGAGGCAGCGTGGATGTCGCACGCTATCGTCGATGGCCTCACGCCAGCTCATCACTATCCACTGAGTGATAAAATCGAGGAACTCTGGGGTCGCCCCAAAGAGGAGCGCCTTACCGTCTTAGATAAGAACTTCATTCACGGGACGACGGGGCTCGACACCATCAACAAAAACTGGGAATACTGGGGAGCGAAAGGCGTCTTTGCAACGCATATTCTCTTCGAGCTTGGCGTGGCCGCCTCAATGCGCACTGCCCGTTTTGCAGACACCTGCCCATCGCCCGAGTGGGTAGCTGAGGCAGAGCAACTTGGCCTAGAGGCGGTCTTTTTGCGAGCAGTGCAGCGGGTGTATGCACTTGATATGTATCATACGTTTTGGCGTAATGGCTGGACGACGGGCTTAGCCTTGCAGACGCGCAATGAACTCATCCCAGAGATTGTTCGCACTGTTACCTTCGCGTGGTACAGTGCACTATGTGAGGCTTATCCATTATGAAAGTCCGAGTCATTGCTGGACGCTATGGCGGGCGTTGGCTCGATGCACCAGATAATCGCCGTACCCATCCAATGGGCGAGCGAGTGCGCAATGCGCTGTTTAATTCGCTTGGCGATGCAGTGCAGGATACCCGCGTCCTCGATGTCTTTGCTGGTACTGGTGCCGTTGGTCTAGAGGCGTTGAGCCGTGGAGCTCGCCAGGCAGTGTTTGTCGAGCGTGACCGCCTCGCCTTCACCATCCTCTGTAAGAATATCGCAGCGCTTGGTGCTGATTCATCTGCTACTGCAATCAAGGCTGGCGTCGGCCCATGGCTTGGTACTTACCATGATAGAGCCTTCGATATCATCTTTGCCGACCCGCCTTACCACGATCTCCAGCTAACAACAGTTAGCCGACTTTTTACCCTTCTCAAACCAGGCGGATTTATGGTATTATCACATACAGGAATAGGTGAGGGGCCAAAATTAGCAAACGACATTGTTGTGGTGGACAATCGTAGTTATGGAAACGCACACCTCACCTTTTTCCGCCGAGCTGATGGACGCAGCTAAGGTTGCAGATACACCAGCTCATTTGGTATAATAACCTTGCTATGCGGATGTGGTGGAATTGGTAGACACGCATGCCTTAGGAGCATGTGCCCTCGTGGCGTGAAGGTTCAAATCCTTTCATCCGCACCAACTATCATGGGTTTGTTTTGTTGCCGTTTCTTGCGGCACTTTTTTATAATTTGCGGCATGGAGCTTTCTTTTTTGCATCCTTCCTCAGGAATTCTATAGAAGTGTTCTATTTCTCAAATATAATTTTACACTAAGAATAAAATCTATTGAGCGCAATAAATGCTTGATAGCCCCAACAGACGAAACAAGCAAGATAATAACCTAAACTTATTGATATAGTAAAGGAGAAGCAATGAGCCAACAGATAGAACGAGAGCGCACATTCCTCGCAAAAGAGCTGCCGCAAGAAATCAAAACAACCGAGCCAACTCGCATTGTTGATATTTATATCCCAGACACGCCAGCGCATTCTCACCTTCGGCTCAGACAAAACGGCAAAACATATGAAATCACCAAGAAGACCCCTGTTGCAGCAGGTGATGCGTCCGAGCACATTGAGCAAACCATCCCTTTGACGGAGGAAGAATTCGCAGCACTCTCACGTTGCAGTGCAAAGCGCGTTGCAAAGGACCGCTACCGCGTCGTGATCGATGACATACTCGCTGAAATTGACGTGTTTATCGAGGATCTGGCTGGGCTTGTGCTGATAGATTTTGAGTTTAACACAGAAGACGAAAAGGACAACTTTATCCCACCGAGCATCGCCCTTGCCGACGTTACACAGGAGAACTTCATTGCTGGAGGTCTGCTCGCCGGCAAGACATACGACACCATTACGCCAGAACTTGCGCGGTTTTGTTATAAAAAGCTCAGTAAAGAGTAACTTTAGTTTATTCGTTATTCACTATAAAAATACTCACCCTGCTAGGTGAGTATTTTTTATATACTGCAAGTTTTCGCTCTTTTGGTCAGTGTATGAAAGTAAAGGTTTTTACTCCGTTACGCCCAAGACCCCATCTAGAGCATAGGCGGTTGTTTCCCAGCCATTGACGGCAATGCTGTCGATACCCATCGCGCGGACTGGGTAGTCGTTACCCCCTTCTTCGATCTTATCACCAAAGAAGAGGACTTCGCTTTTTTCTAGCCCATTAGCTTCAAGCAGCTTCTTCATACCATAGGCTTTGTCAATGCCAGGACGGGTAATGTCGGTGCTGGTAGTGCCACCAATCCGCACTTCGAGACCAGGCAACTGTGCCGCTACTTTATCGCGGTAAATTGGCCGGATATCCTTGTATTTCTCTGCCCACGCGTATTTTTCCTCTGGAGTGGCCTGCTGTCCCAAGGCAGATATAGTAATCTGGCTCTGACGATCCTCGATAATCTCACCTGCTGGGTGCTCACACCAGATCCCCATCTCCCGTGCAGTCGACTCAAGCACACTCACGATTTGCGCCTTTTGCTCATCCGTCAAGTCCTCGGCATACTGCAGCTGCCACTCACTCGCCTGTGGGTCGAAACGATAATAGCGTGTACCACACGTCGGCATAGCGTGAAACTTGCCCAGCAGCTCGGGCGATACATCAAGGCGGCTGGTCACCTGCTTTTGGATCTGCTTGAAGTCTCCACCAGTGATAACACACACATCATACTTCTCCAGCAAGCGCCCCAGCAAAGCCGCCATTCGGTCGCTCACGGGCGACTTCGTTACTGCTAGCGTATCGTCTAGGTCAAATGCAATCAATTTTTTCATGACAAATTCTCCTCTTGTAGCTAATTAATGTGCCATTATCATACCATAAAATATGGCAAATACATAATCGAATGATCGGTTGCTACCATTCTGCCGAGCGTAGCCATCGAGAACACCCGTCTATCGCACAAGCACGAAGCTATTCTTGCCCTTTTTGATCAAGCTTGAACTCGTCGCTGGTTGATCACTGGTGATTTTTGCACCATCAAGGCTAATGGCATTGTTTTTGATGAGGCGGCGTGCTTCGCCATTGCTAGCGCAGACCTCAGCCTCCACCAGAGCGGTCACCACTGATTGAGGTGAGACGGTTGGGATCTCGTCAGCCAGCGCATCAAGATCTTCCTCGCGCAGTGTCGATAGATCATTGTCGCCAAAGAGCACACTGGTTACTCGCTCCACACTCTCGCGGCGCTCATGGCCGTGGACGATATCGGTTACTTCTCGTGCGAGAGCCTTTTGTAGGGTGCGCGCGCCAGAGTTAGCGCGGTGGGTGTCGATCAATGTTTCGATAGTTGCTTGATCAAGCAACGTGTAGATCTTGATCAAGTCTTCGCTCGTCTCGTCATCGCAGTTGAGCCAAAATTGGTAGAATTTGTATGGACTCGTCAGCGCTGGGTCAAGCCAAACTGCACCACCTTCCGACTTGCCGAATTTCACTCCTGTCTGCTTATTAATCACGAGCGGTGCCGTCAAGACATGAGCTTCACCGCCCTCGAGCTTACGAATGAGCGACACGCCTGTCACGCTATTACCCCATTGGTCGGCACCAGCCAATTGCAGCGTCGCGCCCTTCTCGCGATACAGATACAAGAAGTCATAGCCTTGAATCAATGCATAACTAAATTCACCATAGCTAATGCCTGCCCCGCCTTCGCCGATCCGTTGCTGCACAAAATCGCGGTCGAGTAGCTGCGTCATACTCACATGCTTACCGATCTGGTGCAAAAAATCGACATAATTAACACGTGCAAACCAATCGGCATTATTGACTACCGCAAAATCCTGGCCGCGAAATATCTGTCGAAATTGCGCCGTCAAGCCCTCAACACTACGTGCTACCGTTTCGGCATTGCGGAGATCACGCTCTTGCTTTTTGCCATCTGGGTCACCAATCATCCCGGTTGCACCTCCCACAAGCAACAGTGGCGTGTGTCCATGGTCGATGAAGTGCCGGCATAGCATCATGACAGCCAAGTTGCCAATCGTCATGCTCGGTGCACTCGGGTCAACGCCAATGTAGAAAGTGCGCGGCTCATTGATGTCATTAACATTGGCAAACGTCGTTTGATTGATAAATCCGCGCCAGGTTAATTCTTCTGCTAAGGTCATGTGTCCTCCACTCTTGCTCTTTCTTATGCTCGTGTATTGCTATTTATTTTAGCACGAAACAGCGTGAAGTAGTGGGGCTGCGCCGCAGGAAAAGACTAGCCCTACCCACCTACATAATGCTATAATGCAGAGGAATATTGCGTGTTAGAGGAAATAAGAGATCGTGGTTAAAAATAATTTATCACATCGAGTTAGCGTCTACTCCAACCTTGCAGCCAAGCGCCGCACCAAAAAAGACGCCGAAGCCCGCCGCAGAGCGGAGTACTTGGCAAGCCTACCCAAGCAGCCTCTCAAACGGCTACTCTATCGCTTGCACCCACGCCGTGTGGCACAATTCTTATTTAGCAAGCGTGGGGCTTATGCCATTCTCAAGGTAGTTGGCGGGTTTTTCCTTGTGCTCGCCCTTATTATCGCTGGGCTTTTCACTTACTATCGCAAAGACCTCGATGCAATTCGCCCAGGCGAGATAGACAAGCGCGTCCAGACTACTGTTACCAAATATCTCGACCGTAGTGGCCAGCTCCTCTGGGAGGATAAAGGTAACGGCGACTACAAGCTCGTGGTCGATGGCAACCAGATTAGCGACTACGTCAAGAAAGCAACAATCGCCGTAGAAGACCGTGATTTTTATAACCACCACGGTATTAGCCTGGCTGGTATTTCTCGCGCGTTCCTGAGCAACTCGCAGGGTAATGCCGTGCAGGGTGGCTCAACACTGACACAGCAGCTCGTCAAGCAAGCCTTCTTCGAGAAGAGCGAAATCGAAAAACGCGGCCTCGATGGTATACCACGCAAGATCAAGGAGGTGATCCTCTCGATTGAGGTCGAGCGTATGTACAACAAAGATCAAATTCTGAACCTCTACCTCAACGAAGCATCGTATGGTGGCCGCCGCAATGGTGTTGAATCGGCCGCGCGTACCTACTTCCAGAAACCAGCTAAGGACCTAACACTGGCCGAATCTGCACTGCTTGCCGGCATTCCTAATAGTCCAGGGCTCTACGACCCATATTACGTGCCAGGCAATAGTGCACTTATTGCGCGCCAGCATAAGGTGCTCGATAGTATGGTTGAGATGAATTACATTACTAAAGAGCAAGCTAAGGAAGCAAAGCAAGTCGCCATTCTTGACACTGTAAAACCAAAGGCTGAGCAATATGCTGACATCAAAGCACCACACTTCGTCCTGATGGTGCGCGACCAGCTCGAAAAAGAGTTGGGCAAGTCAACAGTCGGCAAAGGCGGCCTCACCGTCACGACCACACTTGACTCAACGCTCCAAGGTAAGCTTGAGGGTCGCATGCAAAGTATGTTTAATGGCAAACTCACGAACTCTAACTGTGGTAATACCAACTGCGCAACCTATGCTGGCTTTACTAATGGCGCAGCCGCCATTGAGGATAACAAAACAGGTCAGGTGGTAGCGCTGGTTGGTAGTCGAGATTTCAACTATGCCGTCTTTGGTCAAAATAATGCCGCGACCGCCTTTATCCAGCCCGGCTCATCCATCAAGCCACTGGTTTACGCTCAGCTCTTCCAAAACAAGGGCAATGGCAAGACCAACTACGGGAGCGGTTCTGTCCTCTCTGACTCAAAGATCAGCTTTGGTAGCTGGACGCCACAGAACGCCGATGGTAAGTTCCAAAACAACATTAACCTCCGCCAAGCTCTCGCTCGCTCGCGCAACATCCCCGCCATCAAGGCTATGCAAGAGAACGAGCGCAATAGGCGCGGCAGCACCTGGCAAACCATTCGCGAGATGGGCGACAGTGCTTACTGTACCCAGGGCGCAGATGCTCAAGCTGGCCTATCGAGCTCCATCGGTAGCTGTGGCACACGCCTCGTTGATCACGTCAATGCCATCGCATCTTTGGCACGGATGGGTACCTACACCCCGCAATCAACCGTTCTCAAAGTGACCAACAGTACTGGCCAAGTCCTTAAGCAGTACACGGCTTCTACGAAGCAGGTGATTGACCAGCAAGCTGCCTACATCGTCAACGATATCCTCGGTGACTCCAGTGCACGGGCTAACCTTGGTGGTGGGCAAGACTACATGCCACAAATGAACCGCCTCAAGGCAAAGACTGCTGTCAAGACCGGTACGTCAAACTCCGAGATCAACGGCAAGGTGGTAGCGAAGGATATCTGGACGGTCGGCTATACCCCAGCACTGTCGATGGCTGTTTGGCTAGGCAACTCTGACACGTCACCACTCCGTAATGGTAACTCACTCATCCCCGCTATGCTGCTCGACTACACTATGGCTGACGCCACGCAATACTACGTTAGCCAAAACAAAGCGTCGTACAGTGATTGGTTCTCTGCACCGAGTGGCATCCAGCGAATCAATAATGAAGTCTACCCATCGTATTACAATAAGAATTCTAATCACAGCAGCAACACAATGTCATTCGATCGAGTATCTAAGAAAAAGGCCACAAGCTGCACACCAGAGTCAGCCCGCGTTGACATCCCCGTCACTCGGTCAAAGGACTCCTCAGGCAAAGAGACTGTCTCAGCTCAAGATGGCTATGACGCAACCAGTAATGACGACACTCATCGTTGTACCGACTCCAAACCAAGTGTTTCCGTCGCCGTAAGCTCGAGTGGGCAATCGGCGACGGTATACTACCGGCAGGGTAGTCACCCACTCCAACAGTTAGAGGTGAAGGTAGGTGACCAGCTCGTTGGCACGCACCAAGTCAACAGTGATGGCGACACCAACGTCTCTATCCCCTCCTCTGCTGGTAAAAACTTCACTGTGACTGCCACACTGACAGACAGCGTATACTATAGCGACAAAAACACCGCTCACGGCCAGCGAACGAGCTAGTGTATCTTTAACGGAGAATAGTTATAATACCCTGCACCTACAGCTGCAGGATTTTTCATAATGGAGGATTTGTTGCTATGCTCAGAATTGCACTACCTTTGTTCGAGTAGCATGTAGCCACTTGCGGCATAAGACTTATTTTGCAATGAGGATACAGCGACTTGAGGTCTAAGATGAGAGTATGACGTGTCTAATATTGTGGTCCAGATAATATGAGATACAGTCAAATTAGGATTCACAACCACATAAGAAAGCGAGGGTTATGCGGCAAACAATAAGGGCTTCACCACCCTCACCAACTGCCGATGCAGCTCCGGCGCTCCCGCTAGCCAGGTGAAGTTCTCGTGGGAGCGGTTCAGGGCGTTGTGATAATCCATGGGGTTGCCAGCAATATCAGTATAGATGCCACCCGCTTCCTCAATAATGATCTGCTGCGCGACATTGTCCCAGATCTTGCTTGTTTGGTTGGCGCAGGCGCCATAGGCACCCCTCGCAACCATTGTTTGGTCGACGACACTATTAGACGAGCGGAGATTACGGATCGAGAGGACGATGACGCCGAGTAGCTCAGCCTCGCGCTTCGTCCGGGCTGGATCCTCAGGGTGGCCGTCAATACCATACGCAACAAGACTATTGGCAAGGACGGTTTCACGCGAGACATGGATTTTCTGATCATTACACCAGGCACCTGCACCCTTGGTCGCAACGTAGAGCTCGCCAAAGGCAGGCAGAGCAATGCCACCAGCCACTGGAGTGTCGTGATCAAGCAGCCCAAGCATAACGCCATACTGTGGTAGCCCCGCCGCAAAGTTGCTCGTCCCATCGATTGGGTCAACCACCCAGGTGTAGCGCGACCCGTTATCGGCGCAGCCCAGTTCCTCGTCGATAATATTATGATCAGGATATGCTGTGCGAATTGCGTCCGTCAGGAAATGGCCGATCTCCAGGTCAGTCTCTGTTAGGACTTGATTGCGATCTCCCGCCTTGACCGAATGAGAGAGGTTGCCAAAGTTCGCAGCTGCAATCTCCGCGGCAGCAGTGAGAGTGGTGGTGAGAAAGTCTCGATAGGTATGCATAGTCGCTTCCCTTTCATGGCATTACTACCATCAGTATAACACCCTAAGAATCACGTATCAAAAATTAAACAATATCTCTTTACAGTCCGCTAGCTTCGCAACGACGCTAATCTGTCTGCTTTTTTACCAAATCAAGCAGTGCTGCTTCGTGGTCAACACGGCGACGTGATGACGAGCGAGTGGTTCGTTTCTTGGAAGTAGCTTGCGTGGCCGCTTGTGAGGTGCGGCTCGCTGTTGATTGCTTGGTATGCCTAGATTGAGGGGATGAAGCAGCCTGCGGAGACTTCGGAGTTGTAGCGGCTCGCGCGCGAGAGGTACGCCTGACTAGCTGCTTTGGTTGTGGTTGCTCTGCTGGCTTTGTTTTCTCATGGGCCACACGTGCCGTTCGCTGAGGTTGGCTTGAGGCTGGCTGGTCATTTTTCTTATCTGTTTTTTCTGCTGGAGCTGTGGTAGCGCGAGTCCGCGCTGGTTGGCGAGAGCGCGAAATCTTTGCTAGTTTGGGCTGAGTAGATGGTTGAGTAGCCGACTCTTCTTGCACTACTGCTTTTCCTGATGATGCTTCAGCTGAGCGCGCTTTGGCTGGCTGAACTACTGGCTTTTTGACAAGCTTGGCAAAGATCATCTTACCTGCAGCAGTCTGAAGGTTGCGAATAATCTCCACTTCACAGGTGCGGCCCAGCTGGCTGCTGGCCTGCTCTACGACCACCATCGTGCCATCTGGCAAGTGCCCAACCGCCTGATGAGCATCCTGCCCCTTCTGAAGGAGCGCTAGCGTCAGGTGCTCACCAGGTAAATGTGCCATCCGGATACTCTGTGCCAACTCATTCATGTTGAGCACGCCAATTCCTTCCACGGCGGCGACTTTGTTGAGGTTATAATCGATCGTGAGCAGCCATGCACCATGCTGCTTGGCTAGGCTCAGCAATCGCTCATCAACTCCCTCGCGTGCTTTGCTGCCATCCTGCAAGAGCTCTACCTCAACTTCGTCCATCGCCTGCAGCTCCGTCACAACGTCAAGGCCATAACGAGCACGAGCTCGCTTGTCGCTGTCTGCGTGATCTGCCAGAAATTGCAGCTCACCCACCACACTACGGGGGATCACCAGCGTGTCACCAATAAATCCTGTTTTGGCAACGGCCGTAATGCGGCCATCCATTAGCACCGACGTATCGACTAACAGCGCTCGCCCTTTCGTCTTGAGTGTGTTACGCGGCAATCGAGCCAGGAGATAACTGACTTCGCCAAGGATAATAAGTGTGATGATAAGCAACACAAGAGTAGATAATTGCATGTTGTTCCTTTTGTTATGTTTTTAGATAGGTAATGAGCGCGCTGCGGATATCGCGCACATCATGAACAAAGGGCGTCTTAAGACCAGAATGCGGAGCGATTGCTTTGGTGAAGCCGAGTTTTTGCGCCTCAGCAATGCGCCGCTCGGCCGCTTGGGCACTGCGCACTTCACCGCCAAGGCCCACCTCGCCAAACACTACTACGCCATCATCAAGGCGTCGGCCAGCAGCAGCACTAGCAATTGCCATGACGACGGCTAAGTCGGCCGCCCGATCAGCCAGTTTGAGTCCACCGACAACGTTGATGTAGATATCTTTATCGGATAATTGCAATTTGGTGCGCCGCTCGAGGACAGCGATCAAAAGGTTGAGTCGGTTGAGGTCAAATCCGCTGGCTGTCCTCTTAGGATACCCGAAATGGGTTGGATTGACAAGTGCTTGGATTTCGACAAGGATGGGGCGGTTGCCCTCAAGGGTAGCCAGCACTACTGATCCATCAGCATTTTGGCGTTCGGCAAGCAGCGCAGCTGAAGGGTTCTCTACTACTGTCAGTCCGTGCTCACCCATAGCAAAAATCGCTGCTTCATTCGTGCTACCATAGCGGTTCTTGATGGCCCGCACCACTTTAAAGCCGCCGTAGCGATCGCCCTCAAACTGCAGCACCACATCCACGAGATGCTCAAGCACCTTGGGCCCCGCGATCGACCCTTCCTTCGTCACATGGCCCACCAGCACTACCGCCGTCCCTGATTGCTTGGCTGCTTGAATGATAACGTTGCTGGCATTGGTAATCTGGCTCACGGTGCCTGGTGCGCTAGTAATCTCAGCCAAACTCAGCGTCTGAATCGAATCGACAATTACCAGCTGGTATTGGCCAGTACGGATGGTAGCCGCAATATCATCAGCACTCGTACTTGCGGCAAAAGACAATGCCTCGTGCTGGTCAGCACCCAGTCGCGTCGCCCGCAGCGCCACCTGCCCAGCCGACTCCTCACCACTGATATAGAGCACTGCTTGCTGCCGAGCAACCGCATGCGCAACCTGGAGCAAGAGGGTGCTCTTTCCCATGCCTGGTTGCCCCGCCAGAAGAAGTACTCCACCAGGCAAAATACCACCACCTAGCACTACATCAAGATCAGCAATACCCGTTGCAAGTCGTGCCGCTGGCTCATCCTGGCTTGCAGCGGCGGTAATTGGCCGCGGCTGTAGCAACGTACCCTGGCTAGCGCTGCGCGCCACGGCCGATTTACCCATTGGAGCTGGCGCTTGCTCGACGAGGCTATTCCACTGGCCGCATTGTTCACACTTACCGGTCCATTTTGGTGAGCGCGCACCACACTGCTGGCAAACAAACACCGTGCGAGCTCGTGCCATTACACTTGCTCCTTAGGTTGCTCAATGCCATTAATGCTTTGGTTCAGCTCATTAGCGCGTACCGACAAGGCATTGAGCCGAGTGATCTTCGCATTATATATCTCAACGCGCTGATTAATCGCTAGTCGCTGTGCCTCAAGCGCTCGCTGACGTGCTAAGAGCTTCTTGCGCGCTGCCTGGAATGATGCATCATCGCGGAAGCCACCATTTTGGGCTCTCGCATTAAACACCTTAATATCAGCCGACAGCTGCTCAGCCATCTCTTTGTACTGTGCTTGGTCAGTGGGGAGCTGGGTAGCTTCTTGGTTGATTGCCTTGCTGAGCGCTTTGGCTTCTTGATCGACTTTGTCAAAGACAGCTTGGTAAGCATCACTGCGTGCGACAATCGCCGCACGGTTACGAAAATACCGACCATAGTGCTGCTCTAACTCGCTGTTGATTGTACCAATCTGCGTGCCAATAATAGAATGAAGCTCATTATTACGCTCGCCTGGCTCAGCCTGATCGTAATACTTCACCATTGAGACAATGACCGGATTGGTCTTGATCTTGGCGTACTCTGCTTCGATAAGCTTGTCGATCCGCTGTCGTTCGCTTGAGCTAAGCCGCTCATATGCGGCATGTAATAACTCGTGTGCTGTCGTGACGGGTTCGGCGTTAGTGAGTTCTTGATTCTGTACATTGTAGACGTAAATCCGGCGCAGGTGGTAGCAACCAAGGATAGCTGCTGTGCGCTCTGTCGATTTGCAGCTTTTGTTAAACTCAGTCTTGTCCTGCAATTGTGGCTGACTCGCATAGAGCAGCTGCCGACCTTTATCGGTCAGCTCAAGCTGATCAATCACCGCTTGCATTGCACTATCGGGCTGGTACCGGCTCGCCACTGCAGCATCGTAGAGCTCCGGGCCATAGGTCAGCCCAGCCCAGGCCATACCACCGATCATCACCAGACCGACCAGTGTTGAGAGGAGGCGCTTAGGCCTTTTCGCTACGTGCGTCAATCGTCAGCTCCCCTTTTCGTACTCCAACTGTCAAGACCGACCCTTTGGCGTAGTGACGGGCCAGAATTCCCTCTGCAAGGCGATGTTCCAGCTCGTCCTCAATCGTGCGCCGCAGCGGCCGCGCCCCAAAGGTGCGGCTGTAGCCCTGAGCGATCAACCGTCGCTTTGCCGCTGGCAACACCTTAACGGCAAGGCTCTGACGAGCCAAACGCCGATTAAGCTCGGCAATCTGCAAGTCGAATATCTTCCCAACCTCTGGCTTAGTAAGTGGGCGGAAGGTGATGATCGCATCAAACCGATTGATTAGCTCCGGCCGCATGAATCGCTCCAGTGCCTCACGAGTATATGACTCATTGCGTCGCTGCTGCTGTGCTGTATCGTCCTCGTCGGCTAGTTTGGCCTGAAAGCCAAGGCTGCGATTGTGCTGCATTTTATCCGCACCGAGATTGCTCGTAAGGATGATGATCGTGTTACGGAAGCTCACAACATGGCTAGTCGAGTCAGTCAGTGTGCCATCTTCAAGGAGCTGCAGCAACATCTGGAAGATATCGGGGTGAGCCTTTTCGATTTCATCAAACAACACCACACTATAGGGTTGACGCCGCACCTTATCTGTCAATTTGCCGCCATCGTCGTAGCCTACATAGCCAGCAGGCGCACCAACAAGCCGGCTTGCGGTGTGCTTCTCGCCAAACTCACTCATATCGATCTTAATCAGTGCGTCATCCGAGCCAAACACCTCACGGGCAAGCACGCGCGCCAGCTCGGTCTTGCCGACACCAGTTGGCCCCATAAAGACAAAGCTACCGATCGGCCGCTGGCTGCTCGCCACCCCACTACGACTTCGCCGGATAGCCCGAGCAACTTTGCTAACTGCTTCTTCCTGGCCAATCAGATATTTGCCAAGGTGTTTCTCGAGATTACGCAGGAGCTTCGCCTCACTTGTGCGTACTTTCTCGACCGGAATATGTGTCATCACAGCAATGGCATGAGCAATATTATCCTCGGTGAGTACCAGTGGAGTTTTGCGGCTTTGCTCGCGACGTGCTTGCTCAAGCTGGTCGGTCAATTGGCTAATACGCTGCTTATAGAGAGCAGCGCGCTCATAGTCTTCTGCCGCTACGGCATCTTCCATTTTCTCATTCAGTGCTTTGAGCTCACGGACATACTCGCGCTGCTTGCTTGGCTTATGTCCCTTCTTAACGCGTACCAGAGCTGCTGCTTCATCAATCACATCAATCGCCTTGTCAGGCATAAAGCGATCGGCCACATAGCGGTCACTCATATACACCGCTGACTCGATCACATCATCGCTAATCTTTACTCCATGATGTTTCTCATAGTAGCTGCGCAGCCCCTTGAGGATTGCCACCGTATCCTTCACACTTGGTTCCTTAACGAGTACTGTCTGAAAGCGACGCTCGAGCGCGCTGTCTTTCTCGATATGCTTGCGATATTCCTCCAGCGTCGTCGCACCGATGAGGTGCAACTCACCTCGAGCTAGCGCCGGCTTGAGGATATTAGCTGCGTCCATTGCCCCGCCCTCTGCTGAGCCAGCTCCTACAAGCATGTGCAATTCATCGATAAAGGCAATGATGTTGCCCTGCTTAGTAATCTCGCGAATCAGTGCCGTTAGCCGCTCCTCGAACTGCCCACGGTACTTAGTGCCAGCGACAATCGCCGTCATATCGAGCATAACCACTCGCTTGTCAAGCAAATTATCTGGCACATCCTCGCGGACAATCCGCTGCGCGAGGCCTTCAACGATGGCCGTCTTACCTACCCCTGGCTCACCCAGCAAAACAGGGTTATTCTTGGTGCGACGGCTGAGGATCGTCACAAGGCGTTCGGTCTCGCGTGCTCGCCCTACCACAGTATCAAGTTCACCATCGGCTGCCTTGGCGGTTAGGTCAATGCTGTATTTGCTGAGGGCACTGCCGCCGCGCGGCATTGGCCGCCGCTTCGTGTCGGTACGGGTGCTCGTGCCACCACGGCTCTCTTCGCGCATATCATCAAAGTGGGCTTCGAGGTTGCGGACGATCGCCTCAGTATCTGCCCCCATTTCGCGCAGTAGCACAGTTGCACGGGCGTTATTTTGCTTGAGCAAGCTATAGAGAATATGCTCTGTGCCGAGCTCATCATGCTCATATTCCTTCGCGATTTCCCACCCCATCCGAAGTGTCAATAGAGCCGTCTCGGACAGGCCAGTTGCCCCACCAGTCCGTACCGTAATATTCTTGAGCGGCTGCAGGTGAAGTGAATCCTCCGCCCGGCGCAGCGTAATACCAGCATCGGCGAGTACCTTGGTGCCGAGACTGGCACTTTGACTCAGAATACCAAGCAATAAGTGCTCTGTACCAATATAGGGATTACCGTACCCACGGGCAATTGCATCAGCATACTGGACGCTCAGGCGAGCATCATCACTCAAATGGCTAATAAAATCTGCAAAATCATCTTCCATGTCGTCCTCCAAAATCTGTGGCCAAAAAGCCACCCTACTCAGTATACGCTGCTTATTAGCACTCGTCAAGGTGGAGTGCTAATAATACGCAAAACCCTACTCTATCATGAGCAGGGTTAGCGTGCCGCAGCGCTTTGCAACTTTACGCTTGGTTTTCAATGGCGCTAAAGAGATCATCCTCGATATTCTTGCGTGGCTTGCGCTCAGCTGGCTGGCTTGCTGCCGTCTCGATATCAAGCTCAAAGCCCGTAAGGCGGCTTGCCAAGCGAACATTCTGCCCACTACGACCAATCGCGATCGACTGCTGGTCTTCCGTCACATATACCTTGGCGTGCTTGTGCTCGCGGTCAATCTCGACCCGCACTACCTCGGCAGGGCTGAGGGCGTTGCGAATGTACGTGTCGGTATTTTCGTCGTACATAATGATATCGATCTTTTCTTGGTCACCAATCTCATTAACGACGGCGTTGACCCGTGTGCCATGCCCACCAACAAAGGTACCAACAGGGTCGATCCCTGGCACGGTGCTCAGAACAGCCAGCTTAGTGCGGCGACCTGCTTCGCGAGCGATCCCCTTAATCTCAACTGCCCCTGTCTCGAGCTCTGGTACCTCCTGGCGGAAGAGATACTCGATAAAGGCTTCGTTACCACGGCTCAGGATAAGCTGTGGACCACGATTGTCGCGCTCGATATCCTTGATGAATACCTTGATGCGACTGCCTGGCACATAGCGCTCACCTTGGATCTGTTCGCTTTGCGGCAAGATGCCAGTTGCCTTGCCCAGTTCAACGCGCACGACGCGTGGCTCAACCCGCTGAACAATACCCGTCACAACGGTACCAATCTTGTCTTCGAACTCTGCAAGCACCACCTCGCGCTCAGCTTCGCGCAAGCGCTGCAACACCACCTGCTTGGCAGTCTGGGCTGCCACACGGCCAAAGCTCGTCACATTATGCACTTCCTCAACGGTACCGCCCAGCTCGGCATCGGGGTTTGTCGCCCGTGCTTCTTCTAGGCTGATCTCTGTCGATGGGAAGTTAACTTCTTCAACGATCTCACGAATGACGAACACCTTGGCTGTACCGTCGTTGAGGTTGAGCTCTGCCCGGACGTTTTGGTCGCGCTCGCCATTGTCGCGGCGCCACGCGGCAGCAATTGCTTGCTCGATCACGCCCAGAACTGTCTCCTCAGGCAAGTTCTTCTCGTCTGCGATTGTGCGCAAGGCCAGTGCGAGCTGCTTGATATTCAGGTCTTCCATATTACATTACTCCTTTCTATGAAAAACTCCGACCTGCCGGCCGGATATCTACCCACCAGTGTAGCGAATAGCGCGAAGGATGTCAAATGGAATGGCGGAGGTTCTTATTCAACAATCGTCAACATATCACGGAGTTCAGCTATAACCCATCGTGCGTACCTAGCAGCGGGTGAGCCAGCAAAGGTTGCCCCATTGCCTGTCACTGTAAAGAGCGGTATGTCGTTCGCTCCATCGCCTACGACCAAGCAGTCACCCAGCGAGACCTGCTGCTCGGCAGCCAGTTGGTGGAGTTGCTCCACCTTAGCCGCCGCATCGTTATCTGGTGCATCAATCTGGCACAGCATGTCTTGATCATTAAAGATAAAATGATTGCTCGCGCGCCAAAGTGCGACGCCAAGCTGCTCTGCTACCATGCTTACCAAGATATCCATCGCACCAGAGTTAATAGCCACACGGTAACCCCGCGCTTGAAGCGCTGCAACAACCATCTGGGCGTGCGGCATGTAGGTATATTGACTAAGGATGTGCTGCACCACCACGCGGCGACAGTCGCCCCGTTGCCGATACCGCTGCAACAGCCAGGCTTGGCCTTCGGCATCAGTTATCTCGCCTCGAGCAGCACGCGCCATCAAGGCAGTATCTTCTTCTGGTGTGATACCCATGGCGAGATTGAGATTGCGCCAAGAGTTGTCGCGAATCAAGGTGTGATTGAGGTCGAATACAATAAGCTTTGGCTGCATTAGCCAGGTACTCCCTGCCCAGGACACGTAGCGAGGACGCGCTGCATGGCGGCTTTTTCGCCTGTGGTGACCCAGAGGTGATATTTGCGCTTAACGGCAATCTGCCGGGCAATGTATTGGCAGCGAAACGGCTTATGGCTAGGCAGCCACGTCGCGGCATCGCCATCACCCTTTTGCTGGTTGGCCGGGCCATCAACCGCCAGAAGCTCAAGTGGATCATTGGCAAGCTGCTGCCGCTGCTCACTACTGAGCTGCTGTGCACCAGTTTGCCAGGCATTACTCAGAGCAACAACATGGTCGATCTGCACCGCAGTGCTCGTGCCGCTCCCTCGGCTCCCTCGCTGAAAGGTGATGCGCTTGCCTGTGTATGGGTCGTCGAGCTGACCACTCGCTACTTTACAGTTACCACTCACCACCGCCTGCTTGAGGTCGCGCGCGAGGATGATATTGCGCGTATCGCAGCCACTCGTCGTTGCCCAGCCCGCACCAAATTGGCTACGCACATACCCAGTCTTGGGCGCACGGCCCTTAACGGGCAATGCCTCCAGTGCTACTAGCGCCTCGCCATTACCCTGTGGCGAGTGGCTTGATTGCGCTAACTGCCACGCTGCATATATCGCGAGCGCAACAATGACAATACCAGCGAGCAAAAACATCGTTATGACGCGGCGACGGCGATATTCCATAATCATATCATAGCATAGCATAGGGTCAATTTGTGGCGGGCTCATGCACATTCCGGTATACTAGTTTTATGCAACAGGTTACTCATCTCATCGACTTTTTTATACCAACTCACTATCAGCTGGCGCTGGATATCGATCGCCAGCAGCGGCACTTCACAGGGCACGTGACAATCACTGGCGAGACAACGCAGGCCGATATGCCAATTAAATTACACGCCAAAGACCTCACGATCACCAGCGCAACGATCGACGGCCAGTCAGCCTCTGTGGAGCATAATAAGGATGAGGTCTCGCTACACTTGCCAACGCTGAGTGTCAGCACTCATACCATTACTCTCGCGTATGAAGCAGCAATTACTGACTCACTCCATGGTCTCTACCCCTGTTATTATCAGCACGACGGCGCGAAGAAGGAATTGCTTATGACGCAGTTCGAGAGCCATCATGCGCGCGAGGTTTTCCCCTGTATTGATGAGCCTGCTGCCAAAGCGACCTTCGACATAACCGTCACAACTGAGTCAGGCATCACGGTGCTTGGCAATATGCCCGTGCAAACGCAGCAGGAAGCAGATGGTCGGCTCACTACTACCTTTACCCAAACGCCACGCATGAGCACCTACCTAGTGGCACTCGTGATGGGTGAGCTGCAGCACATCACTGGTCAGACGAAAGACGGTGTAGAGGTGTCGGTCTGGGCTACGCCAGCGCAAGCCCCTGTGAGCCTCGATTTCGCTCTCGAGCATGCCATCCGCTCGATCGAGTTCTTTAATGAATACTTCGACACGCCCTATCCCTTGCCTAAGTCCGACCACGTTGCGGTACCAGACTTTAGCAGTGGTGCGATGGAGAACTGGGGGCTCATTACCTACCGTGAGTCTGCCCTGCTGGCTGACCCAGCCACGACGACCATCGCCGACAAGCAATACATCGCCACCGTCATTAGCCACGAGCTCAGCCATCAGTGGTTTGGCAACCTCGTGACGATGAAGTGGTGGGATAACCTCTGGCTCAACGAGAGCTTTGCCAACATGATGGAATATCTGGCGGTCGATGCCATCCACCCCGAGTGGCACGTGTGGACAGATTTTTGCAACCACGAGGGTGCGCTGGCCTTTGGCCGTGACGCAATTGATGGTGTGCAGCCCGTCCAAACAGCTGTTCATCATCCGGATGAGATTAGCACGCTCTTTGACGGAGCGATCGTCTATGCTAAGGGTGGGCGCCTCCTCTATATGCTCATGCATTGGCTGGGCGAAGACGCCTTTCGCACTGGTTTGCAAGCATACTTTGCCACCCATGCCTATGGCAATGCCGAGGGTGACGACTTATGGCACGCGCTGAGCCAAGCCAGCGGGCGCGATGTTGCCGCACTGATGAACCACTGGATCCGCACGCCTGGCTACCCAGTTGTCACAGCTTCGCTCAGCGGTTCGCAGCTCATGCTTGAGCAGCAGCGCTTCTTTATTGGCCCACACGCGGCCGATGACACCACGTGGCAGATCCCCCTCCATAGCTCATCACCAGCCATGCCAGCACTGCTCACCACACAGCGCACAGTAGTAGAGCATAGTCTGGATGAGCCAATCCTTCTCAATCACGGCAATGTCTCGCACTTCATCACACAGTATGACGACGTATTGTTAGAGCGCTTGCTTGGCCAAGTGCGGCGCGGTGAGCTATCTGTCGTCGATCGTTCACTCTTACTGACTCAACAGCTGTTACTGGCTCGGAGTGGTCGCGTATCGAGCGCCAGCTTACTTACCCTCCTCGACGCTTACCGCAATGAGACAGACGAGCATGTCTGGAGTGTGATGTCGTCAGTGGTTGCCCACCTCAAGCTCTTCGTTGAGCCACACAGCCCTGCCGAGCAGGTACTGCGGCAGTTTGTGGGCCAGCTCGCTCAGCAAAGTTATGATCGCCTTGGCTGGAGTGCGCGCCCTGGTGAGCCTGAGAATGACACCAAGCTGCGATCGACGATCATCGCGCACATGCTCTATAGCGAGCAACCCGCGGTGATTGCCGAGGCGCAGCAGCGCTATGCGGTAGGCGGCCTATTGGCTCTCGATAGCGAGCTACGCAGCTTGATTGCCAGTAGCGTTGTCCGCCACAGCCAGCAGCCCCAACAGCTGATAGATGAGCTTCTGGCACACTATCGGGCAACTGCCAGTAGCGACTTGCGCCAAGACATCGCCAGTGCCGTGACGAGTACGCGCGACGATGCAAGTATTCGCAAGCTCCTTGCTCTCATGATGGATACCGAGACAGTTCGCACCCAGGACACCGTCTTTTGGTTTGTTTACTTGCTGCGCAACCGTGATGCACGAGATGCTACGTGGCAATGGCTGCAAGATAATTGGCAGTGGATTGAAGAGCACTTCGGCAGCGACAAGAGCTTCGACTACTTCCCTCGCTATGCTGGCAACATCCTCGCTTCGCGCCAACAGCTGAGCGAATATCAGCGTTTCTTTGCACCACTGCGCAATGAGCCAGCCCTCACCCGCGTGATAGATATGGGTATCACAGAC
The DNA here is from genome assembly GCA_938036785.1 of uncultured Candidatus Saccharibacteria bacterium. Classification (GTDB taxonomy): domain Bacteria; phylum Patescibacteriota; class Saccharimonadia; order Saccharimonadales; family Saccharimonadaceae; genus Saccharimonas. Next base: position 30,844 of record CALHWE010000014.1, read on the forward strand.
ATTACTGCCCGCGTCGAGCTCATTGAGCGCGATGGCCCAGCAGTTGTAGCAGCGCTCACGAAGGTATAGCGAGACGCGAACCACGTGCCTGCATTTCCCAATACTATTCGCTTTTTGCCAATGCAAGCTAATCTATCAGAAAACAATGCGCTCCTGCACTCTACCGAACAAAGCAGTAGGAAGGTGTGATCGCGCAGAAAAATATAGATCTATACACCTTAGGTCGCAAAACCGTCACTACTCAACGGTTTCAATCCGCACTACCCGCGGTGGGCTGCCACTGGTAGCAATCGCAATAAGCTGGAGATTCATGGTGGTGATGTGCTCGTGGTGCGCATAGAACCGCGCGGCATAGTGCATTTGGTTGCGCTTCTTGCGCGTAATTGCCGCGAGGCCATCGCCTGCATAGTCATCTGTGCGGTGCTTTACCTCAGCAAAATATAGTGTATCGTCACGCTTCGAGATGATATCGATCTCGCAATATTTCGTCCGCCAATTGCGCGCCACAATCTGATGGCCGCGCTGCTGCAAAGCACCTGCTGCAGCCGCTTCGCCAGCATGGCCACGTGTGGTCGTTGTATCAGCTTGCTGCGTGATGTGTGCCTCGTCTGCTGGGCGAGAACTATCACTACGGTAGTGCTGAAGTGGTTTGAAGCTCAGCCGATGCAGTAGCGTTACTCCATGGGCGGCAATTGCTGCTCGGTGCTGCGCCGTGCCATAGCCAGCATGCGCCGCAAAGCCATAGCCAGGGTAGAGTGCATCTTGCGCGGCCATATACTGGTCACGCGCCACCTTCGCAATGATCGACGCCGCTGAGACACTTGGCACCAGCGCATCTGCCTTAGGTAGCATCGTGACGTACCGCTCTAGTGCTGTCCCAGCCAAGAAGTTCACCCTGCCGTCGATCACAATCTCTGTGAGCGCAATAGCTTTCTCACGGCATTGTTTCTGCACCGCTTCCACCGCTCGCCGCGTTGCTAGGCGGAGGGCATCGCTCATCCCCACCTCATCCAGCTCCGCCGCACTTACCCAGCCAAGTGCATACGCCGCTGCCTGCTCTTGGATGAGTTGAGCAAGGGCTTCGCGGCGTTTTTTCGTTAATTTCTTGCTGTCATCCAGGCCATCTATTGCCGCACCACCCAACACCACTGCGCCAACCACCAGCGGGCCCGCCCATGGCCCACGCCCAACTTCGTCTATTCCGAGTATCATACTACGATTGTCTCATATTTCATAGCACTATGTATACTGCCGAGCTGCGGGCTAGTTCAGTGCCGCGCTATACCAGCAACCATGCCAAACTATTGAGCACCGCTCTGCAGTATGTGATGTATAATATACAACCTTTATCTCTGTTTTTATTCGTATTGCTTGCTGATTTGCCTACTTTCTGTTGCGAGAGCATAACTAATCCATTACAATCAAGGCGTACCCTCGGCTTAGCAACTATTACTTCATCATAAGGAGGAATATGACAAAAATGCTTTGGCACACGCTTTTTGCTACCGGAGTGATTGCATGTGCCATTCCTGGGTGTGCTGGCATCCCCACCGGGCCAGTTGCAGCAGTGCCAGTGTATACCATACAGCCACACGAGGTGTGTACGCATCAGCACCATACAGGTGCGTATACGCTTGATAAGAGCAATCCATACGGGTGGTCGTGCTACAATCTCGCCTACTCGATATCACTCTTCTCGGGCTTCACATTCACACCCAAGGGCAGCCTCAATATGCAGGCATATTGTACAGCTCGCCATCACGGCACACGTGCTATCGTCGACCGTCAGCAAGCTCAACCAACCTGGCAATGCGTGCCATAGCATTCACCACACAAAAGATAGAACAAATAAACTGTATAGCGTCATAGTAATAACACGAAAGGATCATTCATACCCACCATGGAAATTACCGGGCCAGCACCACTCCTCATACTAGCAGTTACGCTTAACGCCGCGTATTTTATCTTGTTGATCTGTGGCATTTGTTGGGTCATCCGGCAGGGCCGACGCACCAAGCAGATCAAACGGCACGTGGCTGCGATCGACGAGAATCTCGAGGCAATTTGTACTATTCTCACTGAGCAAGCAGAATCTCGCAAGACAAAGTAATAGCATCTCGTATACGAAGTATAAAAGCCACCCTCAAGCGGTGGCTTTATGCTCGTGCTAAGTCGTTCAGCCATTTACGTATCGCGGCGAACAATCCGCTGCCACCCCGCCGCGCCCAGCGACACCAGCCAGACAAGGAGCGCCCCAGCGGTGTTGGCCGCGATATCCCAGTTGGTGTCATCCAGCGGCAAGCGAGCTACGCCAGTCTTCGCCACCAGCAGCTCAAATAGCTCATTCATACAGCCAAGCGCTGATACCAACGCAAACAGCGAAAATGCTTCCACTAGCCAATACCGATGCCAACCCAGCGCATGCTTGAGGTAGAGCCACAAGCAGCCAGTAAATATCCCACCACCAATGAAGTGGGTATTAAACGCCGTGTCTTGCCCATCGATCAACGGCGATGGTACATACCACGAGATAAAGAACAACCCACACGCCAGATACAGTAGCCAACGGTAGCGTCGCTCGTGCGCATAGCCATAATGCTGCAAGATAGGCGGTATACTACTCGCCAAGACAACTGGTATAACAATCGAGACAATGGTAAAGATACTCATACTTCTAGTATAGCATCCACCATAAGGTGGCTGCTATAAGCCTGCTCAATATCATTAATTAGTACAACCAAACAGACTGAAGATTCAGCCTCAATACAAATCCGCCCCTGATATAGAGGCGGATACAAAAGCTTTCTTATAGAGGCTATTCTACGCAGCTTCGTGGCGAGCGGCAACCTCGGCAGCCTTGGCATCAAGCTCAGCTTGCTTGGCGTCTTCTGCAGCCTTTTTCTCGGCAGCTTCTTTAGCCTTTTCTTCTTTGAGGCGGGCAGCTTCAGCCTCAGCATGAGCATCGTGCACGTTGTTCACCGCCTCGCGGTCAAACTGTACGGCAGTCAGGCGAGCCGACTTACCACTGCGGCCACGCAGGTAGCTCAGGAAGTTGCGGCGCACCTTAGCGCGGCGCATCACCTCGACCTTCTCAACGAGTGGACTGTGCAGCAAGAACGACTTCTCTACCCCCACACCGCTGGTAATCTTGCGTACGGTAATACGGCTGGTGTGCTGACCCTTGTTGTCGGTGCGAATTACCACACCTTCAAACATCTGGATGCGCTCTTTGTTGCCTTCTTTGATTTTTTGGTGGACGCGGACCGTGTCGCCGCTCCGCACATCAACAACGGCAGGCTTCTTCTGCTGGTCATTGACTTTTTGGATCAGTGCAAAACTCATGACTTTCTCTCTATTTAATTATTAGATGACAATTCAGTTATTGATTGTACCATATTTTGTGTGCAGGGAGAAGAGGGAGAGTAGTTTTTATAATCACTACTCAAAAAATAGTCTCTTTGTTGTTTTTACAGCAAAGAGACCATTATTTCTTAGCACAGAGCCTCTATTTACGACACTTGCTGCTGGGCGCGGTTAATCATCTCTTGCATCTTTTCTCGCGAGATTGGCTCTAGGAGAGTGCTAGGTGATACATTTCCCTGCACTTTAGCGGTGCCACCAATCCGTATTAGATTACTTGAGTCATCACCAGTAATATCAGCACCAACAGGAATCCGTCCCCCCCCATTAGGAGCCTGGATATAAACATCATTACCATCGCCAGCTTTCTTGGAGTTCGGATTAAACGTCTTTGATCCATCAAAGGTCAGTTCGTTACACGTACTAGTACTAATTGGACTGCCATATTTATCAAACTTTGGTAGTTCTTTGTCAAATGGGCGCAGTGTATCCGTTGACATATCAACTGTATAAAACCCAACTACTTCGCCCGATCCATGACCAAACCCTGTGTCTTTATGGAAGCAGAAAGGTCGCACGCCAACGTAGCCGTTACCTACTTCATCAACGTCCTTGATGACGCCACCAAGTACATCCACAGACCCTTCTTTGATAGCTTTTGCTAGCTCAGCAACGGAGGGCATCTTCTCCTGATTATTCTCTGCTTCGTTTGGAGTTGGAGATGGTGTTGTCTCTGGCGATGAAGGGTATGATGGTGATGGTATCTCCGTTGCTTTGTCGGTAGAGTGAGATCGCTTAGGCTGTGAAGTCTTGTTGCGCGCTGGCGCTTCGATGGATGGATCTGCGCTTGGTGTTGTTGCTGACGATGTTGCTTCGGCAGTGGCAGCAGTTTGAGCGGACTGTGCTCTATTCTCTGGTGCTTGTTCAGAAGAGCCACAGCCTGCCAAGGCGCTAGCTCCTATAGCACTCAAGGCAATAACAGACAATACTTTTTTCTCTGCGCGACCCCAGAAACTTAAGCGCTCAGAACTTCCCTTCATTTTTCTTTCCTCCTCTTTCTCTGTACCATCACTGGTGGATGATGCCTATTTTGGATTTATAATCTAAACTATACCGCACTTTGGTATATATAGCAACTAGTTTAGCTGGTGGTGCTTTCTTGGGCTGCGCTTGCTCCACCTTCGCGGCGGTTCACTACCTGTGCAGCTCTGTTCTCGTACGCTTGCTGGAATTTATGCTGGAGCACACGCTTGGCAGCATCATTGCGCACTAGGTCATACATCGTCTGCGAGTCGTATGCATAGAGGGCAAGCACAAGCGCTTCGCCAGCAGACGGCAGCGCACGATTGCGCAGCTGTTTTTTGTTGATAAGCCCAGCCTGCCGAGCTTTGTTGAGGAATATCTCTAGGTCGTGCTCAGAAGCGTACTGGCTCCCTATCTCGGGCAAATCTTGAATAGGAAATACCCGCTTGTCTGCATTGTCGTCGGCGCTATTTTCTCGCAAGCTATCGATCAGTGGCTGTGCAAGCTCTACAAGCTGCTCGATCTGGGCGCGCACTTCTGCACTGAGGGCGACCTCTGCAGCGTGGAGGGCTTCTTGCTGCTCTTTGGCTTCTGCTGCTTGACGGTTAGCGGCAGCACGGACGGCTTCGAGAGCTCGCTTTGCCAGTGCATCATCGATGCCTAGCATGCTGCTGGCCGAAGCTTCATTTTCTGCGCTACCAGCGGCTGGTAACGCCTCGCTGCGAGTAGTGTTGGCTGCTTCATGCGCTGCAGCTGCAGTATCCTGTGACGTCCACTCAATCATCTGAATCCGGTGTTCGGCACGGCGGCCACTTACTGGTCTCTCTTCTGTTAGCCCTTGCATAGCAATGTCTGCCGACACCGCACGATAGACATTGGTTGAATAGCCTCGCTGGCCATGCTCATTTATGAGGTATCGCTGGCCGCGCTGGAGTACAAGACCACTACGCTCCAGCTCTTCTGTAATGATCATAGTGGGGCTATCTGATTTTTGTGCACTGTATAGCAAGGCACTTGCTCGTCTATACCGCTCAAGCTTTGTTTGCACTTTGCTTGGATCATAAATTGCATCACCTAGCTCTTGCACTGTCCACGCTTCGCCAGCAGACCCCACAAGCACCTCCGCTAGCCGCTGACTGGCGTCTTTTTTAATAAACTCTGGTGTTATACGGCTACCATACCCCAGCTTGCTGCCTGAGCGTGGTGTTCGGTCATCATCAGGAAAGACATCAATATACCCAGGCTCGCTCGCATCACCAGCCGATTGTGCCTTCTCGACCGCTTCTTTGCCCCAGATACGAATTGCTGTCTCCTCAGATATAACCGCCAAGGGTGGCTCTGTGAGGCCCATATAATACGCCAGCTCAGCGTTGATCTCACCAATCCTATCTTTGACGATTTGGCGCCGCTGCTGTACGTCTTTGCCAAGCCGGGTTGCGTTATATATTTCATTAGCCTGCTCTGCTGCTTCATCGGGCGTCAATGGCGCATAGCCAAGATGCGTTGTAGCTTCCATCACTTCATCTTCTGCTTCATAGCCGCCATCCTTCATTGCTTGATCTTCTTCTCTGGCTATTGCGGCAAGCATAGCCTCGCAGCTTGCTCGCTCCTCTTGGTAGCGTTGGAGAACACCTGGTGGCACCGTGCTCCTCTCGTCAGTCTGCACAAGCTCCTCAAGCGCTTCTTGCTGGTCGACTTTAATCATCTGCAGAGCCTGCTTATAAATATCCTTCTCGTGTTTTGATTTCTTCGCGTCACAAAGGGCCAGCTTGAATTTTCTATGGAGTTTATTATCTTCTTTGATTGCAACTTCTATTCTTGTAGATGCATGCTCGGGACGAGTATCGTGATGAGATGGCTGCTGATCTATGGATTTGTTCATTATCACTCCGTATTATGAGCTACTGCGGCTATGCAGGGCTCCTTGCTCAGTTTGTATCATGCATCATATAATAGCATTTGGCGCGAAAGTATTGCAATAACGGCTGTTTGTCCTTGTACTACTCCTTTCTCTTTCTTGCCTGTCTGCGGTATACTAGAGTTTATGGATTATAACAAACTTGCACTCGACCTACATAAAAAATATAAGGGCAAAATCACCACCAGCCTACGCGATAGTGATGAGCTAGACCGCGATAAACTCAGCAGCTACTACAGCCCTGGTGTGGGCGCAGTGAGCAAGGCGATTGCAGATGATCCCGCCACCCTGCCCACCTACACCTGGACGAATAACCTCGTGGCAGTCATTAGCGATGGCTCGGCCATTCTGGGCCTGGGCAACCTCGGCCCCAAGGCAGCCATGCCGGTTATGGAGGGTAAAGCGCTGCTGTTTAAGCACTTTGCTAGTGTAGATGCCGTACCAATCGTGCTCGACGTGCACCAGCCAGAGGAGATTATTACTACGGTTAAGGCGATTGCACCAAGCTTTGGCGCGATTAACCTCGAGGATATTGCTGCGCCTCAGTGCTTCGAGATTGAGGAACGCCTTAAGGCCGAGCTGGATATCCCTGTCTTCCACGACGACCAGCACGGCACTGCCGTAGTGGTACTGGCTGGGCTGATCAACGCCGCCAAGCTGACAGGCCGCAGCCTAGTTGATAGCAAATTCGTCGTGGTCGGTGCTGGCGCTGCTGGTACTGCTATTATTAAGCTACTGCATACTTACGGCGCTCGACACATTGTGGCGGTTGATAGCAAAGGTATTGTGGGTAGCCACCGCACTGATCTCAACGCCGAGAAGACTGCCCTGCTTGCATACGTTGATGCCTCGCAGCAGGGGTCGCTGGAAGACGCCATGGCAGATGCCGATGTATTCATTGGTGTATCGCGCGCCGGGTTGCTGACCCCAGAGCTCGTCGGGATGATGGCCAAAGACCCGATTATCTTTGCCCTGGCCAACCCAGTGCCAGAAATCATGCCAGATAGCGCCAAAGCAGCCGGCGCTGCCGTCATTGCCACTGGCCGCAGTGACTTCCCCAACCAAGTCAATAACGCTCTGGCCTTCCCGGGTATCTTCCGTGGTGCGCTGGATAATGGCGTGCAAAAAATCACCGACGAGCACAAACTTGCCGCCGCCCAGGCGCTGGCAGCGCTGGTCGATGAACCCACAGCAGACTACGTCATCCCCTCACCATTTGATGAGCGCGTGGTGGAGGCTGTGGCGAAGGTTATTCGCTAGGTCGATCATCACATAGAAACTCTGCAAAGGCCGATACTGACATATACCGGCCTTTTGCATTGGACACTATCTACTTTGGTAGTATTAGACGGACCCAGCGCCATTACCTCTGATGCGTTTGCGATCTTGCTGGGTAATGTGCTGTAGCATGTCGAGCTGGTGCTGCTTATCACACGCACCGACAAAGAGTAGGGCGTGCTTGATTCCGTGCTTTTTTAGCTGAGATCGCAGACGCCGATTCGGTATTTTGCCAACATTGACGTCCGCAACGTAGACACGAATCACATTTCGGCTGACTGTTTTGTTGTACCAGATCGTATGCGCTTTATATGGCGAGCTATGACGTATATCACTGAGCCTGCTCATTGCGTGCGTTCGCTTGAGACCGTGCTCGTTGAGCGCTGCATCGGCATAATGCGTTAGCCTGCCGAGCACTTCACTCACGATGCCCTGCTGCTTTTCTTTTGTCTCGTAGCCAGCCATCTGGTGCTCGATATCTTTGGCTGCTTTTGTCCGGCAGTCGAGCACAAGCACTCCAGACCCATTATCGACAAGCACATCAACTGGCAGCAAGCGCTCGCCATCTCTCCCAAGCCACGGAGCAATTATCGCATCCAGCTGCACCTCTGTTATTGCTTGTTTTTGCTCATGTGGTTTGCTATGGCTCATTGCTTTGTGAGCTGGCTCAGCCGCTTGCGAAGTTGTCTCACCTGATGGCTCATCAAGCTGCATAACGGCCGCGTGGTTGGCCTGGCAGCGCTCTGATTGGTAGCCATCAAGCTGTTGCTCGAGCCAGCACAATGCATTGATAACCGCATTATCCGACTCGGTAGCAAGCTGCTGATGAATCGCCTGCTTCAGATCGTCACTCCAGAGCCGCTCAGCACACTCAAGGGCAAGATCATCAACGATTTCTTGGTCTGGCCGGTCATACCATTGATATATTTGTCTTTGCAATTGCTTGATGACTGGTGCTTCGGCAATAATATGCTGGCTGAGCCTATATAGCCTTTTGCTATAGACAAGCTGAAAGTACTGATGAGCGTTGGCGACTGGTTTTGCCTGCGTATATAACGCCTCGTATTTACTAGCAAAGGCTGCAAGATATGGAGCCTTTGCATTGCATACATCATCAGCTTCTACCTGGCTTAGTTCGTATTGCTCAAGCGTGTGGCGACCTGCGTCTATCGTTGAGCGTAATTGCTGAGTTGCTCTTTCGACAGCCTGCTGGGCAAACTGCTGATATACCTCTGTTGCGGCATGCGGATCGAGCTGCTTTTTGCGTCGCCAGCTCTTGACAGTCGGTACTGATACATCGTACTGGCCACTCCAATCAACCCCTCGACTGTCACCAAGAAAGATCGCTTCTATCGTTGCTAAATGCTCCAGCACAACTTCTTCATACTGGTGCACTACCAAGTCTTTTGACCGTTCTTTTGCCTCTGGGTATAGTCGCTGATTTGTATAATTCCACGCGTCTTTATCGTGTGGGTTATTATTATAAATACGCGACATGAGATCAGTTAGATTGATCGGATCGATTCGATACTTACCAATGCTTGTCACCGCATCATCGAGAGATATAGCAAGACCATTCTTAAAAGATCCGGTGTGTGCTGCCTTGCCGCCCATCTTTTCTAGGACGCTATTCATAACATCAAACGCTGCATAAATACACGCCCCTTTTTCGGTTAGCTCTTGTTCGCTACACTCCCCCACGGGCTGCTCTTGCGAAGGGTACTGTTCGCTCGATAATGGCTTCGGCTTCAACATGTGATATTATCGTAGCAGAATATATGATAGGCGTCAAAGTTATGAGCCAGCACACCTTGCTTGGTATGCAGGCATAATCAATGAGATAATATACAGCAAGCGTACACCGCGGTGTTATATCACCCGCCCGACTTCCTCCAGCGTCGTCTCGCCGCGCAGGGCAGCGAGGACGCCAATTTGTTCGAGGGTGAGCATGCCTTCGCGCTGAGCGGCTTTTTCGATGACGTCTGGGTGGACATCAGTAAAGTCTCCGCGGATGAACTTCTGAATACCTGGGGTCACGATAAGCTGCTCCATAATCACCATGCGGCCCTTGTAGCCAAACGGCGCATCATCACTTGGCACTGGCCGCCAGAGCTTGAAGGTGTCGAGATCGGGATGCTCTATCTCTTCAGGAATATCAGCAAGGACTCGCTTGACATAGCTCCGCGTGACGTCGTCTGGCTCGTAGGCTTCCTTGGTTTCGTCCACAAGACGCCGCACCAAACGCTGCGCCACCACAAGGCGGATAGCACTGGCAAAAATCGGGTTCACACCAATTAGGTCGATCATTCGGCTAAAGGCTGCACTGCTACTATTGGCGTGGAAGCTCGACATCACCAAGTGACCAGTAATCGATGCTTGAATGGCCGTGCGCGCCGTATCGACATCACGGATCTCACCCACCATCACGACATCTGGATCGAGACGAAGCACGCTGCGCAAACCCTCGCCAAAGCTCCCGCCGGCGTTGGTATTAATTGGGATCTGCGAGATGCCAGCCAGGCCATATTCGATTGGGTCCTCCAGAGTAATAATCTTGCGGTCGGTCGTGTTAAGGGCATTGAGCATGCTGTAAAGCGTGGTAGATTTACCCGAGCCCGTTGGCCCGACCATCAGCACAAGGCCGCGCGGATGGCTGATGATTTCATCAATCTGCTGACGCTGCTTGGGCGGAATACCCAGCAAGTCAAGATTAAGCAAGCTTTCATCGAAATTAAAGAGACGCAGCACAGCATCCTGCCCATACATGGTTGGCACAGTCTCAACACGGATGTTGAGCAAGTGCGTTGCGTTGCCATGTGTTACGTCCTTTTGAATGTGGCCAGACTGCGGCTCCATCGAAGCACTCGATACGCCAGCTCGGCTGGCGAGCTCACCCATGATCACGCGGTAGCGGCTGCGGCTAATCGTCGCTACGGGGTGGAGTGCACCATCGACACGGAGGCGAATCCGGATATCATGGCGTTCATTCTCGATGTGGATGTCGCTCGCACCAAGCATATCCGCCTGGTTGATCAAAAAGTCGAAAACCTCCTCACTACTCACTCGCCCAAGCGTCTGACTCACCTCAGCGATGGTCTCACTATCACCCGCTTTGGCAATCTTAATATCATCGTAGACGATCTTCTTCGGTGGGTCGAAGCGGTTCATCAGCACGCGGTAGGCACTGAGGCTAATCAGATAGAAATCGACAGGCAACCCCTGGTCTTGATAGGTACGCCGCGTCCGCTGGATAACCGACTGGGGTGTTTGTGTCGTAACAGCAAACTGATATGATTCCTGCTCATTGCCATCAGTCAGCGGCAGCATATAGAGGTTGTGCATCTCCTCGATCGTCATTAGGTCACGTGCTAGTGGCAGTGTCTCCTCGATGGGGCGCATATCGAGGTATTTGAGACCAAGAATGCGCGAGCGTTGCTCGGTCGACGCCTCATCTTGCTGGCGACGACGTTGTTGGACTTCATCTTCATTCATCCTTCTTAGTGTAACAAAAAGCTCGTGGTAAATATAGGGGGTAAGTCTAAAGCACTTCAGGTATAATACAACTATGCCAGAGATTATTGTTATCGCGCACAACATCCGCTCAACGCACAATGTCGGAGCGATCTTTCGTACCTGCGAAGGGTTTGGTGTGCAGCGGCTTATCCTCAGTGGTTACACGCCCTACCCCGATCTTGCCCTTCAGCCAACCCCACCGCACTGTGCCTACCAGCCTGAAGAAGCAGTGCGACCCGACCCACGTTTGCCACACATCCGCGAAAAGATCACCCAGCAGATCCACAAGACGGCGCTTGGGGCCGAAGCGCTCGTGCCGTTCGATTACCAACCAGAGCTCGACCTTGAGCAGTTTCCCGGCTATCGCATTGTTGCGCTTGAGCAAGCTCCTACTTCTGTTTCTCTCCAGCAATATAAGCCACCAAGCAAGCTCGTCCTTTTGCTTGGCGAAGAAGTCCATGGTATTCCAGCCGAGACGCTCGCGCTGGTGGATGACATCATCGAGATTCCGATGTATGGACAGAAGGAATCATTTAACGTATCAGTCGCAACCGGTATTGCACTCTATGCGCTCACAACTGCTGGATAGTTGCAGCGTTATATGTACCCATTTTGTTTGCGTTGTGGCAAATATCAGGTTATACTAGCAGCAGGTAGCATAACCAAGCTACCGCCTGCAACTTGCCTGCGCTTGAGCTTATTTTCGCTCGCCTTGCAAGTATTTGGCCTCGCGCCGCCCTGGTCGTAGACGCAATTGTTCGAAGTTTTTTACCTGACACGCGCAATCTGCAGACTCCCAGGGTGGCGCGAGTCACCCCCCTTTTGCGGGCACGGCATTATTTGACAACGACGCAGTCACTACCGAGGATTTGTGCAAGCTCATCCTGCAATCGCTGCTGCGCGTCGACCCGGAACGGCAGGCGAATCGCCGACGTTTTGTCATCACCGAGCATCATAATAATATCGTGCTGGCCCGGGTTTTGCGTACACAGCTGCTTAAACTTCGTAAGAGCAGCCATATCGTCGGGGTTCTTGACCCGCACGTAGACCGTTGGGAGTGTATCGAGCGGTTTGGGCGGCGGGCTCTGTGTCGTTGACGGTGCCGTCGTGCCTGCCGACACTCGCGCTGAGCGCTGGGTATTTTTCTGCGATGATGACCGGCGGCGCGACGCGGCTGCTGGGCCGGTTGGCGCAGACATCGTGCGACCAGTTGCTTGATATTCGGCTAAGTCGGTATCAGTCACGACGGTGATTTCATTGGCGATTAGCTTTGCTTCATCACCAAGGTTGCCATCGCGATCGCGCGCGCTCACCTTGCCGCTGGCAGTGATTACCACATCCTGCTCCAGCTGACCAGCAAGCTTCTCATATAGATTCGGGAAGACAATAATCTCACTCTCACCCGATTTGTCCTCAATTCCTACAAAGGCCATCTTACTGCCCGACTTCGTCACAATCGTCCGCAAGCGCGTCACGAGGCCACCGATCGTCACTGTCTGGCCGTCGATCTGTGGTGAGACAGTGCGCAGTGGCACGGTCTGCTCAGCAAAGAACGTGTCGTAGTGGTCGAGCGGGTGTGCGCTAATGTAGAGGCCAATCAGCTCGCGCTCCCACATCAGGCGCTCTTTGTCGGTGTGTTTGACGGGCGCTGGCTTAAGCTCAATCGACGGCATGACCTCTGTAGAGCTATCGGCGAGGCTACCGAAGAGGTCAGTCTGGCCGCTCAACGCTTCCTTCTGTAATTTGCTAGCAAAAGCAAGGACATTCTCAAGATTAAAGAGGAGGTCAGAGCGATCGCCCAGTGCATCAAAGCCACCCGACTTAATGAGCGACTCCCACACCCTCTTGTTGCACTTGCTGGTCGAAACACGCTTGGCAAAGTCCTCCACCGTAGCAAACTTCCCATCGCGGTCACGCATCTTGACGATCTCTTCCACTGCGCCCACGCCAACACCCTTCACTGCTGCCATACCAAAGCGGATCTGCTTCTTGCCCGGTACCACAGCAAATTCCTCGTATGATTCATTGACATCAGGGTTGAGTACCGTTAGGCCCATATGCTTACACTCGGTGATCTCGATCGCTAGTCGGTCGACGTCATCATGGTCGCTTGTCATCAAGGCCGCCATAAAGGCATCGGGGTAGTGCGCCTTGAGATATGCCGTCCAGTAAGCAATAAGCCCATAACACGCAGCATGGCTCTTGTTGAAGCAGTAATTGGCAAACTCTTCCAGCTGCGTCCAAAATGTCTCAGCCATCTCACGCGTCGCTCCACCGACCTTCACTGCTCCTTCAACAAACTCCGGCTTAACCTTCTTCATTAGGTCGATCTTTTTCTTACCAACGGCCTTGCGCAGGGTATCGGCCTGTCCACCAGTAAAGCCGCACCACTCCTTAGAGATCTGCATAAACTGCTCTTGATAGACCAAAATACCATACGTGTTCTCAAGTGAGCTCTTCATCCCCGGGTGAAGGTAGGTGATCTCCTCCTCACCATGCTTGCGCCGAATAAAACTATCGATAAACTGCATTGGCCCAGGCCGATACAGCGCCACCATTGCGATGATATCCTCAAAGTGCGACGGCTTGAGAGCGCGCAAATAACGTTTCATCCCAGCTGACTCAAGCTGGAATACCCCTGTTGTGTCACCCCGCTGAAACAGTTTGTACGTTGCTTCGTCATCAAGTGGTAACGTGGAGAGGTCGATCGTATCACCATAGACTTTTCGGATGATCCGCATTGCATTATTAATAATCGATAAGTTCGATAGGCCAAGGAAGTCCATCTTGAGCAGACCAAGATCCTCAACCTCACCCATTGGAAATTGCGTCGCCACCACGCCTTTCTGCGCCTGCTCAAGCGGGATATATTTAACGAGCTCGTCGGGCGCAATCACCACACCGCACGCGTGCACCCCATGGCTGCGAATCGTTCCCTCTAGCTGGATAGCATAATCAAAAACTTGCTTAGCGGTTGGGTTCGTCTCGTACTCATGCTTAAGGTCAGGGTCTTCTTTAGTGCTGACTGCCAGCGGGATGTGCCGCCCCTGGGCGGGTGGTGGCACCATTTTGGCCAGGCGGTCACTTTCGGCATACGGCACCTCCAGCACGCGCGCGACATCACGCACCGCCGCCCGAGCCGCCATCTTACCAAAGGTGACGATATTACTGACGTGGTCGTGACCATATTTATTTGCACAGTAGTCGATTACCTCATCGCGCCGCGTATCCTGGATGTCGACATCGATATCAGGCATGCTAATGCGATCGGGGTTCAGAAACCGCTCGAAGAGTAGACCGTATTTGAGCGGGTCAAGATCGGTGATATTAAGCGCATAGGCAATGATCGACCCTGCGGCACTGCCCCGGCCTGGTCCAAAGACAATCCCCTGACTCTTACCCCAGTTAATAAAATCCTGCACAATTAAAAAGTACCCCTCATACCCCATGCTTGCCATCACACCTAGCTCCATCTTAGCCCGCTCACGCACACTGTCAGCCAAAGTGGGGATAATTTGCTCGGGGAGCTGATCAGCAGTATCTTCAGGTTTTACACCATTGTAACGCTGGGCTAGGCCGCGATACACCAGCTTGTGCAGGTAGCTATGTTCGCTCGTCTCACCCTCAGGCAATGGGTACTTCGGGATGAGGATTTTGCCCAGCTCGATATCAACAGTGCAGCGGTCGGCAATCTGCTTGGTGTTGGTGATAGCCTCGGGTAGCTCCCTTCCCCAGCGAGTAATGATATCGCGCGGGTCAGTCAGATGGAGCTCAAAGTCTTTCAGGCTCATCCGCTTTTCGTCACTCAAGAATGAGCCCGTCCCCACGCAGAGCAATATCTCATGTGCATCCTGGAAGTCATGCGTCAAGTAATGGCCATCGCACGTCACCACTAGAGGGATGTCCAGCTCCTCAGCCATACGGCGCAGACCATCATTAATCTTCGCCTGTACGTCCCAGTGCGTATTAGACTCGGGGTGGCCATGGTCTTGCAATTCCAGATAGTAGCGGTCGCCAAAGACACGCTTATACCACTGAGCGATCTCGACTGCCTTGGCATAGTCGTCATAGCGCAGCGCCTCACCAATCTCACCACTTGCACAGCCACTCAGGACAATCAGCCCTTCGTTGAGCTCCTCGAGGAGGTCATGGTCAATCCGCGGCTTATAGTACATCCCCTCTAGGTTTGCCTTCGTACTCAGTCGCATCAGGTTATGGTACCCCTGATTATTCATCGCAATGATAGTCAGGTGGTAGCGCATTTTGTCCTTAGCGGGATCACGGTCGAAGCGCGAGCGAGCGGCAACGTACGCCTCAATGCCAAGGATCGGCTTGATGCCCGCCGCCTTTGCCGTCTTGTAATAGTCAAGCACCCCACTCATTGTCCCGTGATCGGTAATGGCTGCCGCTGTCATGCCATACTCTTTGACAGTATTGACAAGGTCACCAATCTTCGTTAAGCCATCAAGCAGTGAGTGATGGGTATGGTTGTGCAGGTGAACAAAATCCGATGGTTGCAAAGCTGGTAATGAGTGAGAGGTCATACTTATCTAGTATAGCAAATGAGTAGGTGGTGACGCCAACGCCGGGGTGCTCGTAATTAATAAGGGCTCAGCTATTAGTGTTCTCACTCTGTCAGCATCAACCATCTCTATTACTCTATTGGGCAGAATATGACGGCTAGTCACACATAGTGAGTGGCCTTACTTCTGCACGACACATCAATGCCGCGTACTCATCACTTTGATGATGCTATCGATAAAGTCCGCGAGGCTCGGCACCAAGAGGCCGATGGCATTGAGTAGCCAGACAAACAGTGCCACAAGAATCGTTCCGCCAAGCACACTCCCTAGGCCAAAAAATATCCCGCGGATGAAGTTCATTTTGTAGACTTCTGCGCGGCTACGATGAAAATCGTAAAATAAATCCTCGAGGATAGCCTTGCGTGCATCGGTCTCGTTGGCTTGTTTAACCTGCTGTGCAAGCTTGGTAGCTAGCCTAGGGCGGTCATGTTGCTCACGAGTCACCGACTCATCTGATGAGTACTGTGGTGGAGATGATTGCTTTGTCATAATAATGATAATTGCGAAGATGCGGCGAGCATTCTGCCTATAAGGAAAATACTCACCGCATCCTTTGTCGCCTACTGGCTACTTCTTGTCCTTTGCAAACTCATCGCGAGCACTGCGCAAAGCGCGGCCACTGCGGTCGTGCAGGTCACGAGCGGCATCACGTGCATCGTAGTATGCCTTCTCGCCCTTAGCACGCAATTCGTCGCCCTTTGCGGTCGCGTCTTGCTTGAGCTCACGTGCCTTCTTCTTGAGGTCAGCTCGCGTCTCTTTGCCTGACTTTGGCGCTGTTAAGAGTCCAGCCACCACGCCAGCGGCAGCACCGATTGCTGCACCAAGCACAAATTTACCTTTCGACATTATGTCCCTCCTTTATCGATTATGTTTGGTGGTAAACAATTTTTTGATCGAAGACACAGCGGTCTTGGCTAGCCAAAACGGCGAGGTAACCCGGGTGATATTATCAGTCGTTGCCTCAAGGTTTGCTGCTACGCGTTCAGCCGACTCGACTACAGCACTAATCCGCTGCGTAATGCGAATCAATATAACCGTCAAGACAATCGCAAGCACCAGCAGCAGCGCCAGCAATACCGATAACATGATAACTAATATCTGAGCCCACTCCATGCGGTATCTCCTTTATGTTAGTAGCATATATACTATGCCTGAGTATCAGTATAGCGAGCCCGTAGGTATTTTGCAAACTCTGGGCCAAGCACGGGGTCTTTGAGGCCAAAATCCACGACGGTCTTGAGGTACTCTAGCTTATCGCCAGTGTCATAATATGTACCGTTGGTAATCTCCACGCCAAAGAACGCGTGGTCGTCATCAATCATCCGCTGCATAATAGGCTGAACAGTAAACTCGCCATGCCCATCAAAATGCTCCTTCGCATGCTCGAGGTAACTAAAGAATTCGCCGGGCAAGATATAGCTACTGACACTGGCAAGGTCGGATGGGGCATTGGCCTTGCCTGGCTTTTCAACGATGTTGCTCATCTTAATAACACCGTCCGATAGCTGCTGGCCAGCCACAACGCCGTAGCGATCAAACTCAGCATCATCGACGATCTTTTTGCACGACAACACTGCCCCATCGAGCTCTTGCGACGCAGCGATCATCTGCTGGAAGCGGCTTGGGCTAGCAGCAATGAAGTCGTCGGCAAAGGTGTAGATGACAGGCTCATCACGGTTGATGAGGTGCGCCGCACAAGCCAGTGGCGTTGCGTTGCCGTATGGACCCTTTTGGCGGATGTAGATAAAGTTTGCCATCTCCGAGAGCTGCTTGACGGTATCGATCAATGGCTGCTTCTTCGGCCCACCAGCCCGGAGGTTAGCTAGCAGATCCTCATTTGGCACATCAAAGTGGTCTTCGATCGCACGCTTATTGGCACTCCCCACAATGATAATATCGCGAATTCCCGCCTGGACGAGCTCCTCCACCACATACTGAATGATTGGCTTATCAATTAGCGGCATCATCTCCTTAGGCATAGCCTTGGTCTGAGGTAGAAACCGCGTACCAAAACCCGCGGCGGCGATGATTGCTTTTGTTGGTCGTTTCATTATGATTCCTCCTGTCGTCGGTTATTTAGATACTTAAATGCTAAGGCAAACGGCCCTGCAAGGCAAAGCTCGCCATTCTTAGCAATTGTAAACAATTCATCAATTGAGACGAGACGCGTCTGAGCTCCCTGGTCCCGTTCGGTCTGGTCGAGCTGTTTTACCTGTGGATCATACGTGCAGTCAGTCGCAAGAAAAACCGGGCTTTTGCCATTAATGTAGCTATTCTCGTGGCAATCTCCCAAGTAGTGCATCACACCCGGAACATACCCTGTCTCCTCTGCCAATTCGCGCCGCGCTGCTGCTTCTGGGTCTTCGCCGGGCAAGGCAGCTCCACTCGGGAAATCATACAGCCACGCCTCAGGTCCTGCTCGAAACTGATACACCATTACTACCTTGCCCTCTGGTGTGAGAGCAATCACTGGCGCAGCACAACTATCCTCAGCAAAAAATGTTGTGAACTCATGCGTCAAGCCGTCATCCGTCTGAAAATGCTTCACGACCACTGACTGCTTAAACCGCTCACCTACTAGCGTCACTGTTGTTGGCTCACTGCGTGTAAATGTCTTCATTACTACTCACCTCTCTGGATATCCTTTAGTTGCTCATATGCCAAGAATAGGCTCTCTGTATCTGTTATTTTACCAAATTTGCCATAAAATCAGCTTGGTCACCAATCCGACGCCACGGATTCATTACTTCAGCCTCTCGCGAATCAGTTTCTGCGCCAGAGCTGGATTAGCTTTGCCGCGGGAGCGTTTCATGACTTGCCCGACGAGGTAGCCAATTGCCTTATCCTTGCCAGCCTTGATATCAGCAATGGACGCCGCACTGGCTGGGTCATTCATCACCTCATCAACAATCGCGCCAATTGCCCCCTCATCCGACACTTGGAGGAGATTCTTTGCCTCAGCAATCGCCTCAGGCATTGTACCAGCATATTGCTTGTCAAAGAGGTCAAGAAAGAGCTCCTTCGCGCCAGTCGAGCTGACTTTGTTATCCTCCACCAATTGCGAGAGTAGCAAGAGTCGCCGCGGCCCAACAAAACCCGACTCAACCTTGCTCATATCCATCAACTCTTCTGGCGTGGAAGCAAACCAGTTAAAAATCCGCTTGACAAGCCGCTGATACACCAGCTCATCGACGCCAAGGCTTTGCAAAACGGACGCGGCATTGTGCTTTAGCGGGTAAATATCACTGAGCA
The DNA here is from genome assembly GCA_938036785.1 of uncultured Candidatus Saccharibacteria bacterium. Lineage (GTDB taxonomy): Bacteria > Patescibacteriota > Saccharimonadia > Saccharimonadales > Saccharimonadaceae > Saccharimonas. The sequence continues at coordinate 49,771 of CALHWE010000014.1, forward strand.
AGATGGCTAATGGCTGATGGTTTAGCACTGTATTAACCACCGAGCTATCCAGCGCAAGGCTCTGCCACTGCGCACGGTACTCGCCCGGCATCGTCGGCACATCCTGCTGGACACGAGCAATCTCTTCGTCCGTCAAAACGATCGGCGGGATGTCTGGGTCGGGCATGTAGCGATAGTCCTGGGCATCTTCTTTGCTGCGCTGGCTCGTGGTGATGCCTTTATCGTCACTCCAGCCACGGGTTTCTTGCACGACACGCTCACCGCGCTCGAGCAAAGCTGCCTGACGCGCAAATTCATACTCCACTGCCTTTTCTACACTGCGGAAGCTGTTGAGATTCTTCACTTCAGCACGTGTACCAAGCTGATCTGAGCCCTTTGGCGCGATTGAGATATTAACGTCAAATCGCATATTACCATGGTAGAGATCACCGTGTGTAACGCCAGCATAGGTCATGAGCTTATGAAGCTCTGCTGCGTAGGCACGAGCCTCGGCTGCCGAGTGAATATCAGGCTGTGAGACAATCTCGATCAGTGGTGTACCCGCCCGGTTGAGGTCAACTAGCGAGTAACCATCGTGGTGTGTTAGCTTACCAGCATCTTCCTCCATGTGGGCATGGTCGATCCGGACGCGCGTGGTACTGCCATCATCAAGCGGCACATCGACATAACCCGCCAAGATAATTGGCTGATACATCTGGCTCGTCTGGTAGCCTTTCGGTAGATCTGGATAGAAATAATGCTTACGATCGAAGCGCGAAACACGAGCGATGGGCGCGTTGAGTGCCTTGCCAGCCCGAATCGCAAGATCAACAGCGTGGCGATTCAGGACTGGTAGCATACCAGGTAGGCCGAAATCGATTGGATGGACTTTGCTATTAGGCTCGGCATCGCGGGCGTCATTGTCTGCTGGGCTGAAGAGTTTTGTGTCTGTTGCCAGCTGTACGTGACATTCGATACCAATCGTCACTTCATATTTTTGCAAAACATCGTGAGAAACTGCCATAATTATATCGCTCCCAAATCCTTTAACCCCTGTTTATACGCAGCTAATGCCCGCAAGGCAATCTCGCGCGAGAGCCGCACATTAGCCTCATGCGCCAACTTGTTGCGCACCTTGTGAGCACCCCATACGTGGTTGCTATTGCTCCATTGTTCGCGGGCCGACTTCATGCGCTCACCCATCGTGTCGCCAGCAAAGCCACGTTCGCGGAGAGCAAGATCGAGCAACTTATCTGCCTCGAAGATAGCCAGCTGGTATGTGCCAATGTTGGATTTATCGAGGCTGTTCTCAATGGCAAGCCAGCGTGCTTGGTATTTCTCGACATTGAGCACCTTACCGCCCTGGCGCGTCAGGGCAACAACGACGACCAAGATCGCAGCAATGATAATAATACCCACCAAAAGGATCGTGACACTGCCAGACATCAGGCGCTCCTTTCTGTAGCTGCTTGGGTTGCCACAGCAAGCAGCGTTGCATCACTCTGCATGGGGCCAATCAACTGCGCACCGATTGGCAAGCCCGCCTGGTTCACTCCAGCCGGCACATTCAGTGCAGGTAAGCCTGCCAGACTGGCTGGCACTGTCATGATATCCGCGAGATACATCTTAAGCGGGTCGTCGCTGTTTTCACCAAGACCAAAGGCAGGAGTTGGTGCTGTTGGCAAAAGAAGCATGTCGTATTGCCCAAACAAGGCGTTAAATTCGTTGATGAGCAATGTCCGCGCTTTTTGCGCCTGGAGATAGTACGCGTCGAAATACCCACTACTTAGTACGTAGCTACCAATCATAATGCGCCGCTTGTTCTCTGGCATAAAGCCTTCGTCGCGACTCCGACCATAAAGCTCGGCCAGTGTCTTAACTCCCTCAGCGCGATGGCCATAGCGTACACCATCGTAGCGCGCCAGGTTGCTTGAGATCTCAGCCGGCACAACAATGTAGTAGATAGCAAGGGCATGCTGAAGCATCGGCATGCTTACTGTCTCGACGGTATGGCCATGCGATCGCAGGGTATCGGCATACTGGCTGACCGCCTGACGCACCTCCGCATCAACACCATCACCCATTGCTTCGTTGATGATACCGATTTTCAGCTGCTGCGGCGTCTCTGCCGCAGGCGCGAAGAAGTCGGGCAGCGTCGTCATATCCTTCGGATCTTGGCCAGCCATAACGCTCATTACCACAGCAATATCCTCAGCACTGCGCGCAAAGCAGCCCATCGTATCAGTGCTCGAGGCCATTGCCACGACACCATAGCGGCTCGCTGTGCCATAGGTTGGCTTGATACCATACACGCCATTAAAACTGGCGGGTTGGCGAATCGAGCCTCCCGTATCTGTTCCTAAGGCAAATGGCACAATGTCGAGCGCTGTCACCACAGCCGAGCCGCCACTACTGCCACCAGCAACTTTCGTCTTGTCGACAGCGTTGTGTGTAGCGCCAAAGTATGAGTTCTCTGTGCTCCCGCCATGCGCAAAGGCATCGAGGTTGCTCTTGCCAATGCAGATCGCCCCAGCTGCTTCAAGCTTATCTACCACCGTTGCCTGAAGAGGCGTATCAAAGTTCTCAAGCATCTTGCTAGCTGCCGTACTTGGTGCACCATACGCAAGATAATTATCCTTAACGACGAACGGCACACCAGCCAGCACTCCAATGTCCTCGCCCCGAGTCAGTGCCTCATCAATTTCTCGTGCCCGCTGCAGTGCCCGCTCCTCTGTCAGACTCAGCAGGGCGTGGTATTCCTTAGCATCACGCGCCCGCTGCAAAGCCGCTTGTACCTGAGCAGTAGCCGATGTCTGGCCTTGTTTGATCTGAGCAACTCTCTCTGTAATATTCATATCACAACACCTTTGGTACTTTTACACAATTATCTGCCTGCTCGGCGGCTAGCCCCAATAGCTGCTCGCGCGATACGTCGCTAGCATCTATTGTGTCAGGCCGCCACACATTAGTCAGGCCAGTTACTTGGTAGGTTGGCTCGACACCAGTCGTGTCGAGGGTGGATAGCTGCTCAATGTAGTGCAGGATATCCTCGAGGTTTTGGCGCAGCGCGGCAACGTCGGCTGAATCACCAAGACTAATCGAACTTAATTGTGCAAGGTGCTGCACATCTTCAGTGGTAATACTACTCATTATGGATATATTGTACCACATTCGGTGCGTGGAATCGCTATATATCAGTGAGCAACGAGTAATGCGTCAGTGAGAAGTATAGGTAGCACAGGGTACAATGCTAATGCTAAGCTACTTCCAACTTATCGCTCTTAGCCCGATTGCAGCGCCAACAGAGTGCTCGCAAATTTTGCTCGGTCGTGATACCGCCTCTTGACACTGGCACAATATGGTCAACTTCGAGCAAGAGGTGTTTCTCATCCCGGCGCGAGACATGGCACTTCTGGCATTCGTAGTTGTCTCTGCGCAAGATAAACCGTCTGAGCTTTGGCGTCATAAGCTGACGCTGAAACCGCGCAGATTTGCGATATGCTATCTGCTGGCTGAGATATTCTGCCAATTTTTGGAGCTTTTTCTCTGTAAGAATGATATCAAACGAGTAGTTATTGCGCTTGGCAGGCGAAGTGTACTTAAATGAATATACGAGGAAATAGTTCTTTTCAAACTTAGGTAATGTATTCGACCCAAGCTGCTTCATTGTCATTTTTCTTGAAAATATAGGCTCCAACGTACATTTTGGCGTCAATGAAGTCCATAATCTCGTTGTATTCGCTCCGCAGTATTGCCTCAGTCTTTTTGATTGTGTCGTATTTCTGGAGGATTTGCTCGAGTGTTTGCACTGTCTCTTCGTTTATTGTGCGCTGCGCAAAAAAATATTTGACAATATAGCGGTATGGGTCAAGCTGCGCATTTTTATACACCGTGAGTGTGCTATTTTTCACATGCGCATGCGAAAGCATCGACTGCTGCTGACGAATAAACTGCTTTGTTTCGGGCAAAAAAGCATTGAAGTCGTTGTATTCTTGTATTTGCTTGGCAAGCCTCTGCTTGACACTTTGAAACTCGACTGTTTTGTAATAATCACGCGTCCTCCAAAATACGATGCAATAACAAACGACAAAGAATATCACTGGCAGGCAGAGCAGTACAACGTTACAGATTGCAAGCCCAATAAGAATCGACCACCGGATAAACTCCGGTCGACGATCGATCGTTGCCAAGAAATATATCACATACTCTGGCAGGGCGTGAGTATCACGTATAGGCATACTACATCATATTATACACTCTGTGCATGTGCCGATCGTGGGTTTACTCAGCTACTGCTCTACAACTTACTCTTCACTTCGGCGATCAGATCTCGCAATTCGGCTGCTCGCTCAAACTCAAGATTGGCACTAGCGAGATTCATTTGGCCAGTCAGATCTTTGATAAGGCTCTTGTATTCGTCCTTGGGGATTTTACGCAGGTCAAGCTTGGGCGCGTCATCCTCTTTTTGCGGGATGATGGAGCGTAGGCCTTCGTCGATCGCTTTATTAATGCCACGCGGTGTAATGCCATGTTCGCGATTGTATGCCTGCTGAATTTCGCGTCGGCGTTTGGTTTCGTCAATCGCTCGGCGCATACTATCGGTGATACTATCGCCATACATAATTACCCTGCCCTCAACGTGGCGAGCTGCCCGGCCAATTGTCTGGATGAGGCTGCGCTCGCTACGGAGGAAGCCTTCTTTGTCGGCATCCATAATCGCCACCAAGCTGACCTCTGGCAAGTCGATCCCCTCACGCAAGAGATTGATCCCCACCAGGACATCATACAGACCCATACGCAGATCACGTAGAATGTCACCGCGCTCGAGCGTGTCTATCTCACTGTGGATATAAGCTGTCTTGATACCGAGGTCGGTCAGGTAGGTAGAGAGATCCTCAGCCATCCGCTTAGTGAGCGTTGTCACGAGCACGCGCTGCTGCTGGCTGGTGCGCTCGCGAATTTCTGCAATGAGGTCATCTACCTGCCCTTCAGTTGGGCGAACTATAATTTCTGGGTCGAGCAAACCAGTAGGACGAATCACCTGCTGAGCAGGAGCAGGGCTGCGCTCTAGCTCATAATCACCAGGGGTAGCAGAGACATAAATCACTTGGTTGATATGTTTATCAAATTCATCAAAGCGCAGTGGGCGATTGTCTAGCGCACTCGGTAGGCGAAAGCCATGCTCCACCAGCACTTCTTTGCGAGCGCGGTCACCATTATACATCGCGCGCACCTGGGGGACGGTTACATGACTCTCGTCGATCAGCATCAAGAAATCGTCAGGAAAGTAATCGAGCAAGGTAGCTGGCTGCTCACCCGCTTCGCGGTTGGTGAGATAGCGACTATAGTTCTCGATCCCCTTCACAAAGCCAGTCTGCTCGAGCATTTCCAGGTCGTACTTAGTACGCTGGCTCAAGCGCTGCGCCTCAAGCAGCTTGCCGTGCGCTTCAAACCACTGCTCACGCTCCTCATACTCCTGTCGAATCCGGTCAATCGCCTGCTTAATTTTCTCCTTAGGTGTTGCATAGTGGCTACTCGGAAAGATGGTAAACTCCGCTGGCTCATCGAGGATCTCGCCAGTGAGCGGGTTGATATGCGTAATCCGATCTACCTCATCTCCAAAAAATTCCACCCGATAGGCCGTCTCTTGCCCTGCTGGAAAGACATCGACCACATCACCCTTAACGCGAAAGGCACCGCGTGCAAAATCGATATCATTGCGATGGTATTGGATATCCATCAACTGGCGCAAAAATTTATCCTGAACACGCCGCTCACCCTGGCGCACCGTGACGGACAGCTCATAATAGTCGGCGGGCGAACCAAGACCATAGATACAGCTCACACTAGCAATGATAATTACATCGCGGCGCGTGAGTAATGCATCAGTCGCCGCATGGCGGAGGCGGTCGATTTCCTCATTGATGGCCGAATCCTTTTCGATATATGTATCACTGCTGGCAATATATGCTTCTGGCTGATAATAATCAAAATAACTGACAAAGTAGTGTACTTCATTGTCTGGAAAGAACTGCTTGAACTCACTAAAGAGCTGCGCCGCGAGTGTCTTGTTATGCGCCAAAACAAGCGTCGGCACACCACGCCGAGCGATAATATTTGCCATCGTAAAGGTCTTACCGCTACCCGTTGCACCAAGTAGTGTCTGCTCGCGCTGGCCAGCTTCCAGGCCACTAAGTAGCTGGGCGATCGCCTGTGGCTGATCACCGGTCGGTTGATAGGAAGAACGAAGCTGAAATGGTATGTGCGTCACGCTCCTTAGTGTAGCATAGCGCGGGGCTTAAATCACACTCTGGCGATTCATCTCAGCCAGGAGTTTGTTGTACGTTGCTTGCGGATCTTTGGCGTGGTTGATCGCTCCACCAACACTAATCACATCAGCCCCACCCTGGGCAATATGGAAGACATTATCTACCGTCACGCCACCATCCCAGCCAATCTCGACCCGAGGATGAATAGCCCGCACCAGCCGGATTTTCTCCAGCTGCATCATCCGCGCCTTGCCACCAAACTCACCCAGCTTGCCGCTAACGATCGATACATAGTCGGCCGTCTCGATATACGATGCCACTGTCTCGGGTACCGTCGTACGCTGCAGGGCCACACCAGCATGAATACCAGCTTGCTTGACCTGTTGCAAGACAGGGATCAAATCCTCTTTGACTTCGGCATGAAAGATAATTGTGCTGGGCCGCAGCTTGATCAGTTTCTCAACGTACACGCTAGGGCGCGCCACCATAGCGTGGATATCAACCGTCCACGACTGAGGCCACCACAGTTGGCCGATCCCTACCGTTTGACGGGGCGCAAATACGCCATCAGAAATATCAATATGAACCCGCTTGGCAAACGGCATAAAATGCTCTACCGCAGCCTTGTATTCATCAGTTTTTGTACTCAAAATAATTGGTGCTATGACAGCCATGCCAGACATTATACGGCGTCTGACGTGTGTTGTAAAGACGGCGACGGAATTCTTTCACGTTTGCGAGAGCTAAGGAGGGAGTGCTAGACTGACGTGCGCGAAGAGTTGGTTTCTCGAACTCTTTTTACACTATCTAAGAAAGCGTCATCAAAGTCCTCGTATTCTATCTTCTTTGTCTTGTCAATTAGTGATTCCAGTTCTGCCATTTCTTGCGAAGATAACACGCAGCCATTTGCGGCTAATATTGTGCAAATATGCTCAAGGGCGACAGCCCATTCGCCCACATCATTGAACATTGTCGCTAGTTCCACGTCAGTATTTGTTAGGTAGGGGCTTTTGTCGATATAGTCTTGTATTGCTTTTGTCAAACTCATGTTAATACTCTAGCACAATACATCGGGCAATCAAGCAACTTATAACACGTTTTATGGCAAACCTTGCGAACAGTAACCCTCTACAAACTCGCTGGGCAGCTCCCTGCCTGCGGCCGTGCCATGCCAGTGGTGGCGTAGTAGCGAATGTCGGTGAGATGGCGGTCGGTGGCTTGGACACAGAATTTGGTAGCATCGGTGCTCAGCGTAACCTGCACAGCTGTATCGCTTGGCGGACGGTAACCGACTTGCTCAAGGTTAGTGCTATAGCTTGCACCACTAGCGCTGGCATTGGCGTGGTGCGTCTTGATCGCCTCAAGTGCACTGGTGGCTGCCGCACGCGTTGCAACATCGACCGAGCGCCGCCGATAGCCCGAATATGCCGTCATAGACAGCGTTACGAGCAAGCCCAAGATCGCAATCACAATCATCAGCTCCATGAGCGTGAAGCCCTTCTGGCTCCGCTGTATCCACCATACCGCCCTGCTTTGCCTCATTATATTTCTCCCTCCATTAGCATAAGCATATTTAAACATCACTATAGCAGGTGGAATGGTCAAGGGCAATAGCACTTTTCTTCTTGGCAGTATATACTAGGTTTATGGTGACCAAACAAGACGTCCTGACAAAAGCCCGCGGCCTCTATAGCGAAGATCAGCTGTATGAAATTGACCATGCGATCGACTTCGCCACCCAGGCACACCACGGACAAAAACGTAAAAGCGGTGAACCCTACATTACCCATCCACTGAGCGTTGCAATTATCTTGATTGACTGGGGAATGGACAGCGACACCATCATCGCGGGTATTCTTCACGATACCGTTGAGGATACCGAGACGTCACTAGACGATATCGAGTCACTTTTTGGACATGATGTATCCTTCCTCGTTGATGGCGTGACGAAGGTGAGTCAAGCTCGGGCTGGTATGCGCGACCTCGACCACTATCTCCCTCAGACAAAAGACAACCTTACCAAGCTGCTTATTGCTGTGGGACAGGACGTGCGCGTCATCATCATCAAGCTGGCCGACCGGCTGCACAATATGCAGACGTTGCAATTCAAGTCGCCCGAAAAGCAGCAAAAGATCGCCCGAGAAACACTCGAGGTCTTCGCTCCCATGGCCGACCAGCTAGGTATGGGGCGCGTGCGGATGGAACTAGAGGAGCTTGCCTTTAGCTACCTTGACCCCAAAGAATACAAGCGGCTTGAGAAGGTCATGAAGCAGCGCCTGGGCAAAAGCACCCGCAAGCTTGGCGTCGTCCGCCTTGAGGTCGAGCAAGCACTCAAGGACGAGAAGCTCGAGTTTGAGATCAATGGGCGAGTCAAAAGCCTCTACAGCCTGCACCGCAAGCTCCAAAAGCGCGGTAGTCTTGATAATATTTATGACCTGATGGCACTACGCATCATTGTCCACACCAAGGAAGAGTGCTACTTAGTGTTGGGCATTCTCCACTCGCTCTACCAACCGATGATCGCTCGTATCAAAGACTATATTTCCATCCCCAAGCCAAACGGCTACCAGAGCCTCCATACAACGGTCATCACGCCCAATAAGCAGATTGTCGAGTTCCAGATCCGCACGCGCGATATGCATGAATACGCCGAGCGCGGCCTTGCTGCCAGCTTCCACTACCAGCAACAAAAAGACAGTAAAGAGTATCTTAAGGGCGACTCCAGGCGTGGTGTGTCAAACCTACCGGCTCAGCTGCAGTGGATTACGCAATTGCAAGAAATCGCTGCTCGCTTGCGCGCTGGCGAGGATATCCCTCGCGAGCAGCTATCAATCGACCTCTTTGGCAATCGTATCTTCGTTTTTTCTCCTAAGGGCGATATCTACAACCTCCCCGAGGGGGCTTTGCCACTCGATTTTGCCTATGCCATCCACTCTGATATCGCCAAGCACGCCTATGGCTTCCGGATCAACGGCAAAATGGAATCATTCGAGCGGCCACTTGAGAATGGTGATGTCATCGAAGTCCTCACCCGCAAGCTCTCCTACCCCAAGCCAGGTTGGGCACAGCTCGTTACTACCAGCCACGCGCGCGACAAACTCCGCCTCCAGCTCAACAAAATCCGCGTCCAAGCTGTGAATGGCGCCATCAATCTGACGGATAAAATTATGCCAATCGGTAAGCCTGACGCTGCTTCGAAAAAGTCAAAGAGTAAATAGCTATAATACAAAATACCCCAGTGGGGTATTTTGTATTTGCTTGAGCATGCTATCTAGCGTTCATTCCAACGCGCAATAGATTCATGAATAATCTGCTTGGCACGCGCTGCGTCGCCAAAGCCCTTCACTACAGTAGTGCCAGGCTTCTTGAGGTCTTTGTAGTGGTTGAAGTGGTGCTCGATTTGCTTGAGCGTTGCAGCAGGAAGATCTTCGAGCGAGTTGATTGCATCACCTGTGTTGCGGTCATCTGCTGGCACGACGATCACCTTATCGTCCACCTCGCCATCATCTACAAACTCCAGCACGCCAATCACCTTGCCTTCCAAAACGACACCAGTTGTTAGTGGCTGATCGGTGATAATGAGTGCATCAAGCTCATCACCATCTTCATCTAGGGTTTGTGGAATGAAGCCATAGTTGGTTGGCTTGGCAAAGATTGCTGGCTCGACCCGGTCGAGCTTCATCACTGCGAGGTCGCGATCCCATTCAATTTTGTGGTAGCTCCCTTGCGGAATCTCCACCACCACATTAACAACACCAGCGTCAACATCGCCTGGCGTTAGTACTTTATTAAAATCTGCCATTTGTATTAGCTCCTTTCTGTTGCTATCTGTTTTATTTTAGCAAAATCTGCTCGGTAATGGCAAAAGAAGATGAGCTGGCAGTGCAACCTTGCTCTGCAGGCACATTAATTCTCATCACTAACCCATTTGATGGTATAATACTGCTAGCATGTTAATCATTGGTCATCGCGGTGCGGCTGGACTCGCACCAGAGAACACTATCGACGCTATGGCAGCGGGTGTCGCGGCGGGCGTAGATATGCTTGAGCTAGATGTGCGATTGACGCGCGACGGTGTTCCTGTGATTGCACATGATAATCGCCTGCTCCGTACCCACCACCGAAATGAATCAATTAGCCATCTGACGTACACCGAGTTGCAGGCCCTCACCAGTGAGCAGCCTATTCCATCGCTCCTCGCAGTGCTAGACCGTTTTTTTGGCGTTGTGCTACTCAATATTGAGCTCAAAGGGCACGGTAGCGCCGAGCCAACGTATCAGCTCATCACCCGCTACATCACATCGCCAGATGATTGGGATAATGTACTACTCTCGTCATTCTCCGTACGCGAGCTTCGGCAGCTTCGGCAGCTTGCGCCTCAGGCCAATCTTGCCCTACTTCACCGCAATAATCCCTTTGCATTCTTGGCTTATCAGCGCAAGCTCGACTTCACCGCAGTAGGGTTTCATCGCTTGTATGCACATCCACTAGCGATAGAGATTGCACGTCGGTCGAATCTCTTTACCTACGTCTATACAGTTAATCGCCCAGGTGCCCTGCAGCAGCTTGCCGAGCGCGGCATCGACGGCGTCATTACCAACTATCCAGATAAGTTTCTTGCTGAGCTACAGCGCTTTAGTTAATAATATATGAAGTTATCTGATAAGACACAGTACGCCTGTTGTGCGAGATTAGGAATATTGTCTGAATCCAACTAACGCCTCACTCGGATGATGCTAAGATTCTCCGTTCCTTTCTGTGGACGAATGTTACCACTATCCACTTTGATACAAAGGAACAATAGTTGGGTAAGCGCCTAGAGGATTAATCGAAAAAGCAACCAAAAAGAGCAGACGGTAGCTCTTTAGTGCAGTTGGCAAGCAACCTCTCTAGGTGTATCAACTTCGTCTTCACACTAGTAAAAAATCAGCCATGACAACTGATTTTTTACTTTGTTAGATAGAAAGGAGATGCTACTCAAGAGCTGACACTTTGAGATCCAGGCTCTTAGCTATCCCACACTAGTGCTGTCTATTCTATGCTTTGTGCTGCTGAATATACTCACGGATACTCAAAGCAGCCGTCGCGCCTTCGCCCACCGCTGTAGCAATCTGCATCGTTGCGCCACTACGCACATCACCACTGGCAAAGACGCCAGGCATTGTCGTCTCAAGATGTTCATTGGTGATAATCAGCCCTCGCTCATCGAGCTGGACGGGCGTACCCTGCAAAAAGCCCGTATTTGGCTTAAGGCCAACAAAGACAAACACCCCATCACAGGCGAAGGTAGTTGGCTGGCCATTACTGATGGCTGCAACACCAGTCACTTTGCCGTCCTCTGCTATAATTTCGGTCGATTCGGTATGAAGATGAACGCTAATTTGTCCTCGCTCGATAAAGGGCTGCAGGTCGGTCTGGAGGATCTCACTCGCTTTGATCGTGCTCCGCACTAGGAGGTCGATATGCTCCGCAAAGCGGGTCAAGAACATCGCCTCTTGCAGGCCAGAGTTTCCGCCACCGATCACCACCAGTCGCTTGCCTTTATAAAACGCACCATCGCAGGTGGCACAGTAGTGTACGCCGCGACCATACAATGCATCTTCGCCAGGGATACCAAGCTTGTTATATGCACTGCCAGTGGCAATCAACACCGCACGAGCACGCACATCCTGCCTGTCAACTGTCACAATCGTATCATTGCCATCTTTGCGGAGGCTCGATACCTCACCCAGCTCAATCTGCGCCCCAAAGCGCTCTGCCTGGTGCTGCAGCTGCTCGGCGAGGTCGAGGCCTGCTACGCCATCAGCAAAACCTGGGTAGTTATCGATCTTATCGGTAATCGCTGCCAGACCACCAATCACTGCTTTTTCATACAATACCGTCTGCAGGTTCTCACGCGTCGTATATACTGCGGCAGCCAGAGCGCTTGGCCCCGCGCCAATCATGACAACGTCGTAGACTGGTGTCTGGGTTGGTTTATTATTATTGGTAGTGTTGTCCATAGTTGCTCCCTCCTTGACCTTCTTGGTATGCCTTCAATAGTTCCGAAGTATCGATCGTAGCTGGCTTTGGCACTGCCATCACGATGAACTTGAGTGGTGTATTGGCCGGAATGTCATTGCCTTGACCCTTCTCGCCGTATGCTTTGTCGGAGGGGATGGTTAGCTCACGCACTCCACCAAGGCGCATCCCCTTGATGCCTTCCTTCCAGCCAGTGATGACACTCGCGCTCTTGAGCCCACCCTCAACGGCAAATGGTGCATCAAGCTTGCCGTCTTTGATAGATTGGTCAAATACCTTGCCTTTCGGGTTCCAGCCAATGTAGTAGGCCGCAAATGCCGTATTATCCTTGATTTCCTCACCATCACCAACTACCAGATCTTCGCTAGAGAGCTCCTTCACGCTATCCCGATCAAACTCACCAACCCGGCTCGTATATTGGCTAAAAGTTGGGTAATATTTGTTTGACAGCTCTTGGGCTTGAGCAGCTGTCTTGGCTTGGTAGTCCTTCATGAGTTTCTGGTATTTTTCTTGCGCCTTTTGCGCTTTGGCTTGGTCATTTTTGTAATTCTCCGAGGCAAGAATCATTGCCGCAAATGACCCTAGCGTCCCGACAACCGTCGCGACCAAAATAACAATAATAATCCAGCGTTGTGTCTTGGTTGTTGCCATAACTCCTCTTATTTCATCGACTAATCTATCTTGCCCAGTATAGCACACTTGCCAGTACGACTGCTAGATAACAGAGGTCACATCGATAAATGCTGGTTCGTTTGCACTGCAGTTATTTCGCCAGCACTATTACTCACCATCACCTTGCGCTGCGCAGAAACACCTCACGAACAACTGTCGGCTGATACACCTCTTGCAATGCCGATTTTTCTCAGTATACTAAAAAGCAATGAACCGTCTCCACACCTTATTTTCACCTCTGCTTGCCCGCCTGGCTATTGGCGGTACGACCGCGCTGCAATCAGCACCAGTCGAGAAACTTGATGGTGCCCTCACACCCAATATGCGTGCCCTGCGCCTAGCGATGAGCATTGCCGATCAGCTCATTTCAATGGGCACACCAGCCCAAAATGTCGTTCATATGGCACTCAGTATTACGGACACATACTGCACCCGCAAAGTGCATATCGACGTTATTTCGTCGCAGCTTATTTTATCGCAAGATCGAGGTAACGATTATGAACCACTGACACTCCTACGCACCATCCCACCGCGCGAGATCAACTACCAACATATGCAATGCCTCCAGACCCTGGCTGCTACTATTGCCGAGGGAGCGCTCACCCTCGATGCTGCCGAGCGCGAGCTCGATGCCATCCTTGCCAAGCCACGACGCTATCCACCTTGGGTAATTTATCTGGCAGGCGGCGGACTCAGTGCTGGCTCGGCCTTGCTCTATACAGCGTCGCTACCAGTGATTTTTGCTACCTTTGTGATGGGCGTGATAATTATGTGGCTGCTAGGCCGCTTAAATCGCATTGCTCTTCCTGTGTTCTTTACGCAAATCATCGCGGCAAGCGTTATTACATTGGTTGCAACCATCATCACGTGGCTTGCCACCAACCATTATCTCGATGTTCTTGGTATCATCAACCCAACCATCATAACCGTTAGCGGTATCGTGCTCTTAGTGGCAGGGATGATGATCGTTGGTGCCTTCCAGGATGCAATCGACGAATATTACGTGACGGCGACAGGTCGACTACTCAAAGTGGCGATGATGACAATGGGCGTGGTGATCGGTGTGATGATTGGCCTGTATACGGCGCGACGTTTTGGGATTGAATTTGTTGCCACACCCGACCAGTTGCAGCTGACCGGCACGATGTATCAGTATATCGGAGCAGCTGCTATTGCGGCCACCTTTGCCCTCGGCAACCACACTCAGCCAGTCGGCATCATCCTAGCTGGTGCAACTGGCATGCTTGGCTATGATATATACCTCGCCATTACTGGCTGGAGTATGTCTGCTATTGCGGCCAGTGCGGCAGCGGGCTTGGTAATTGGTTTTATTGCGACAACCGCTTCCCGTTTGTGGCATATGCCCAGCCTTGCCATCGTCAATGCCGGAATCGTTCCACTTGTGCCAGGCGTCACGCTCTACAATGGGCTCATGGGTGTCGTGACAACTGGCTCAAGCGAAGCAGGTCTGCTAGTGCGTGCTGTCCTCATCGCTATTGCCATTGCGGCTGGTGCGTCATTTGGCGTGCTGATTGGTCGGCCCACGCGGCGGAGCTTTCTCCGCCTGCGCAATCGCCTACCACAGCGTCGCTTACATCAACCTCATTCGCCAAAGTCCACACCCTGAAACAGCGCATGCTGCTCGGGCGCAAACACTGTCCGAATGATCGAACGAACACGCTCAGCACTCAGCGTCGCTTGGCTACTCGATAGCGTTAGGCGAAATGTGGTGGTTTGATGTGATGCATCAGGGGTTGCTTTGTAAATACTCAGCGGCGTGAGATCGCGGATCGTTACATCTGGGTATGTTTCGCTAGCCCGAGCCATAGCGCTTAAGACTGCTTGCATGAGTTCATCATAGGTAATCGCTGTATTTGTTTGGATCGAGATATCGCGCGCGGTGGTAGGGTAGCGACTAATTGGCTGGTAGTGCACCGCCGTATCGCGCCATACCTGCTCCATCACATCAAGGTGAAGTGATGCCGCTGCAGTATAATCAGGTAGCTTGAAATGCTTCACCACTGCCGGGCGCAGCTCACCAACCACACCAATAAGCTGCCGCTCGGGCTGGCTAGCCGCCTCGCTACTTTCCACCCAGATATGAGCCGAGCGATTGATGTCAAAAGGTGTATGCATTGGATCATCTTGAGCGGCCGTGACTGGCGTATACACGAGAGTCAGACCGCTATCATGCGCCAGCTGGTCGAGCGTCGCTCGCACCCGGTAAAAGGCGGCACCAGCCCGAGGCTTTTTGCTGCTATACACAAGATCGATCAGCGATTGCTCAGCTGGCAGGCCGTCCTTGCCCATTCGTGCTTTGGTGTGACCCTTGCCGATTTCGAACAGCATAAATTCGCTATGCCCCGCCTTGATATTAGCGTGGACTTTATCGAGCAAACTCGGCAGCACACTCAGGCGGTAGTACTGGAGGTCTGGGCTGAGGGCATTCGAAAGCCGGAAGGCCTGGGCTGGGTCTTGGCCTGCGCCCCTCAGTACGCGCTCGTGCACAAAGCTGTAGCTCAGCACTTCGTTGGCACCCGCCCTGGCTAGTGCCTCGCGCACAACGCGCTTCAGCTCACGGCGGGGGTTCTTGCGCGCTGGCTGAATACGGCGCATAGGCAGCTGGCGCGGCACAGTATCAAAGCCGTGCAGCCGGCCAACTTCTTCAACAATATCCTCTTTCGTTTCCAGGTCTGTCCGCCAGAAAGGCACCTGCAGGCAGATATAGCCAAGCTCATTCTCTGGGCCATGGCTGTGGATTTCGACGTTATTAAGCAGCGTGCAGATATTCTTTTCGATGAGGTCAGAGCCAAGCCGCTGATTAATAAATGTACTCGTTATGTCTATGGTTGCAGGCTCGTACTTCCCTGCAAAATACTCATCAAGCATGCCAGCCGCCCCACTTGCAAACGGCTTGATGTCCACTACGTGGCTCGCCTGCTCGCCGCCCACCATACCAATCAGCCGGTTCAGCACAGCCGCATTCTGCAGGGGCGACTGGCCTTTATTAAAGCGGGCCAGCGCATCGGTAAACACGCCGTGGCGCATGGCCATTTTGCGCACTGCGTACATATCAAAGGTGGCGCACTCCAGTACAATCGTCGTGGTCGTGGCCGATACCTCGGTGCGGCTGCCGCCCATAATACCACCCAAGGCCACCGGGCCCTGCCCATCGGCAATCACAATATCATCTGGTGTTAGCTCAATTGTCTTGCCGCTCAGTAGCGTCAGTGTTTCGCCCCGGTGCGCCATACGCACGCCAAGCTGCCCGCCGTGGAGTGTATCGTAATCATACGCATGGGTTGGCTGAGCCGTCATGAGCATCACATAATTCGTTGCATCCACAATGTTATTAATGGGCTTTGCCCCCATCGCCACCAGTTGGCACTGCAGCCAAAACGGGCTCGGCGCCACCTGCACGCCGCGGATCGCCACCGCCATAAAGCGTGGCACAAGCTGCGGGATATCGTTCGAAACCGCGAGCGGCACACTATCGCCATCGCCAAATACCTGCTCCAGGTTATACCAGGTAGGGCTCGTAAATGGTTGGTGGAGAATACCAGCAATCTCGCGCGCCACGCCCAGCTGGCCAAAGCAATCTGGCCGGTGGGTAAACATCTTGTTCTCGATATCAAGCACATAGTCATCCAGGCCAAACAGCGCGGCAAAGTCAGCCCCTGGCTGCAGGGTCTTACCAGCTGGCAGGTCGCGCGGCGTCAGCGCTATAATCCCCTCGTGGTCAGTACCAATTGCCAGCTCATCAGCCGCAGCTAGCATACCTTGGCTCAGCACCCCACGGAGCTTGCGCACATCGAGCGTAAAGGGCTCACCCTCGAGGATGCTGGCTGGCACCGTGCTTGCAGGCGGCAGCCATACGGCCCACATACCAGCTTGCACATTGGGCGCGCCGCACACCACCTGCACCAGGCCATTTTCATCGCGCGGCACATCCGGCACTGCCATGCCGTCGTCAATTTTCGTCACGCTCAAGCGGTCGGCATTAGGGTGCTTAGCACACTCTACCACGCGCACCACGCGCGCGCCGCGGTAACGCTCAGCCAGGTTTTCTACCCGGTCTACCTTACCAAGCTGTCGATTGATGAGCTGTGCCAGCTCATCCACCGGCGGCAATTCAAAGTTAATAAGTTGTTTTATAACATTAAGGCTGACTTTCATACTGAGTTATAGTATACCATCTCGAGGTAAAGCTGCGCTACAAACCGTATTCTCTTTCGTCGTATATCAACGCTACTACATATAAAAGATACGAAACTATCTACCGTCTTATCTCTCAAATATCCAGATGCTCTACTGGCTGCTCCAGGCTCTGTTGTAAATTTTGCACAGCGCGCTCTGGGATATACGCCGCGAGCTCATCGATCGTATCGACAACCTCCATTCGCCCCCATTGTTTGACTGTCGCTGGATTATCGTTGGCCTGCGTGCTACGCTGCGTGCCTGTAGGCCAATAGTTCCAGTCGGCGGAATTGCGCTCATAGTACACATAACGGCCCTTTTGCGTAAGATACACTCGCTGTTCGCGAAGAGCTGCTTTGTCCTTTGCTATTGTCCTGTATATCTTACGACCCATAAAAATCTTATGCTGATACACGCCATCCTTGCCAACGCGCAGCTGTACTTCATGAAAACCATCGTGTGTTGCTTGCTGCCGCTCAACTAACAAACGATAACCCGCCATCAGCGCTGCAGATAGGCTCATACTAAGGCCAGGCAAAGTCCCTTCAATATAGCGTTCGTCGTTGTGCGAAAAATAGATTGTTTTATTGGCCATCATACTCCTCTTTATATGTATAGTTATACGTATATAATATCTATCTTCTGTGGTGCTGTCAAGGTTGTTCGGGAGTGTAGTGCATTACCTCTGTTATACTGACATAAAATAGCGATACTATCCAGAATATGCTACATTATCCATCTGCTTATGCTACAATTACAAAAGCATACAAGAACATAATCTGGAGGTTTATATGCATACCGGTATTCGACGAATGGGCCAGCGTAACTGTATTTATAGCGCGCTCCGCCAAGAGCTGATGACTGAAATGTTTCAGCGAACAGCAGGAAACGATGAGTCCGTCAATCACGAAGCTGATCTTAGTAAACAGTACTTTGCTATGGTAGGAGATAAAGGTAAGGTAACGGCCAAGGCGCACCTGCTTGCATCTATCGCTGCCAAACCGCCGACATTACTATGGGGCTTTTCAAATGCTCTGTCACGATATGGGAGCGCAGTGGAGCTTGCCCATAACGTGCACGATTACGGCCTCAAGCATAGCGAAGAAGAACTCACTGCAGACGAGGTTGCCTATACGCTACCAGATGGTACCGACCAAGCAATGGTAATTGCTGGCGTGGCACACGATATCGGCAGTGCCGCCATTAGTATTTTTGGCACCGAGTATTACTACTATAGCTTGCCAATTGGTGGAGGTTCGCGGATTGTGCTGTTACTAGAGAACCTTTCCGAGCCCGTACCTCCCATTACGCTCGACTACTTCTACTCACGCCTGCCACGCTATCTGCAACAGGTGGATGACATTGCATGGTCGCTGGAGGGTTTTGTGGAGCTGATGCCAGGCTGGAGCATCGAGATGAACGATGATGACAATGGCATCCACCACGCCCGTGTCACTGATGATACTGGTACAAGTATCCGCGTCAGCTACCAATTCGATGAGTATGAGCGGCTCAAGCGACTTGAGTTTAATCACGACTAATACTCGCTACAGTGATATACCAAAAACCGCATTTGTATAGTAATGCGGTTTTATTGTGGTTTTTACATCAATATGACCTCTGTTAGTCTCTAACTGCAACAGTATAAGCTCGTCTCAAGATATATAACCAGTGTTTGCAATTGACGCAACAATCCGGCATACTGGAGAGTACTAAAGGAGGACTGACATGACAAAACCAGACTATATCAGCCTAAAGAGTTGGGTTGTTGCTGGCCTGTTGAGTGTGACAGGGCTTGTGGCAGCAACAACATTCCTGGCGCCAAGCCAAGCGGCCGCCAGTAGCGATTTGCGCTCAGCTACTATAAGCCGCAAGAACTACAACGAGGCGATGAGCAGCATCGACCAGCAAATTAAGCAAGAAGAGAGCGACAGCAGCATTCGCCCAGAGTGCCGCACTTACACGAAGACTCATGGCAAGCGTGCTGCAAAGGCCGTCCTCATGATTCACGGCATCAGTGGCTGCAGTAACGTTTACCGAAAGTTGGCAGATGAATTCTACAACCAAGGCTACAACGTTTACGTCCCACGCGTACCCAAGCATGGCTACACCGACAACAAGCGCCATGGCGAGATCTCTACCAAAGACATTGCCGACTTCATGAAGACAAGTGCACAGCAAGTGAGCGGCCTAGGCGATGAGCTTGGCATCGTTGGTCACTCTGGTGGTGGCGATATGGCGACGTGGCTTGCACAGTATGGCAATGGCTTCTTTACGAATGTGCTACTGCTTGCCCCATTCTACGAGCCAGCAGCTAGCCAAGCCCCTAAGTGGCAACTACCCGTCTTACGCACATTGTATGGTTATAACATCTTGCCAGATAAATTTAGCCCCAGTGGCTTGTCATACCGCGCACTCGGTAAGTATCTCATCGTCAAACAAAACTTCAAGAAAGATCTTGCTGCACCAGGTCTCAAGCGCGTTGCAACAGTGACGAGTGAGAATGACGATGCCGTCGACAACGGCCTGGCAGTGAGCATTCCGCAGCGCATGGCTCAGGCAAACAATGCATCGTTCCAGCACTACAACCTACCGAAGCGGCTCAACATTGGCCACAATATGGTTAGCCCAACCGATGGCGGTATGGCCACCTACCACCAGGCAGTCTACACGCAGTACCTCAACCTCTACGAGGGCCGCCAAACTGCCGAAATATAATCAGCTCTAGCTACGTACAAAAACATTGCAGCTCAACCAGCTGCAGTGTTTTTATTATTTTTGAGAATGTGAGACTCAAATTTCCTTAGCTATCTTCTCCCCTATTGTTTCTATTACAATAGACTACTGATTGGTCATTCTGCTGAGAGCATCGTGTGCGAAATTAGATACTCTCTTAGCACAATCAAAGGGAGTGTGAGGAGAAAACTTCAGAAAGAATAGAGAAAGTTTAATATTGCAGACCCTACCGCTGCTCGGCAATCAGCGTACGCTTCAGCCGGCGCAAGCCACGCCAGCACCGCACGCAAAGATAGCCATCAAAGAGTGCGACAAGTACCAACCCGTAGAACTCAGGCCGCTGCAAAACAGCTGGCGTTTGTACAAGTTTGTATCCGATATAGGCAAACAGCAACACAACGATCATCATCAGCAGCCCCATACGCTGCTTGCTAATGCGCTTCACCATTGCCAGGCGAGACTCATTATCGCTAAATATATCATCCTCTTCAGCTTCACTGCTTGGCCTGCGAAACACATGAAAGCCATTGGCCGATGCAACATATTCCCAGCCATAGTCGGCATAGAGCTGCTGGTACTGCGCATTTTCTTCGCGCCGAGTAAGATTCTGAAAGTCGATTTTGTACGTATAGTGCGCCGCCGGGCACGGCTCGAATATATAAAAGAACGGGACAATAAAGCGTTTGAGGGCATACCCCTGCCGATGCTGCTCAGCAAAAAACGCCTCCTCCTCTCCATACTCGGGCAACATGTAGTACCGACACATGATTCGTGACATTCAGTTATTTCCTTCCTTTGCTATTGTTATACAGCCGCTCGATCCGCTGCAGCTCACAGGCCAATATCTCTTGGCCAAGTGGTGTTATGTGGTAGATTTTGCGCTTATCCTCTTCTCGTACGAAGCGAATTATACCGTCCTTCTCCATCTTGGCGAGCGTGCCATACATTGTGCCAGGGCTGATCTGCACCTGGCCGTCTGTCATATGCTTGACGCGCTGGCCAATCGTATAGCCATGCATCTCCGCCTGCAAACAAAATAGGATGTAGAACCCTGTCTCGGTCATCGGTGAGTAGATTCGTCGTAGTTTTGCTTGGATCATGCACGCTTCCTTCAGACATGTATTATACTCTGTCTAGCCATGAGTTGCGAGCACAAGGAGTATCGTCGCGAGGCTATTCTGGAGGAGGTGTACACCTATTGAGGCGTAGACGCTCTTCTTTTGTTCATAAGCTCGGCACAGGAAGAACGCCAGTGGCAAATAGCTAATAATCGCCAGACCATTCTTGATTCCTCCTGTGAGCATGTATGGTGCCACGTGTACAAGTGCAAAGAGTATCATTGATGCTGCATAAGCAAGAACACGAGATTTTTGCAATAAGCGAGCAAAGATAACTCCACGAAAGACAACCTCCTCAACGATCGGCCCAAATACCACCGCCATAAACACCGCATACCACAGCGCTCCACCAAAGAGGCCAACGAGCGCCGTTTGGTTTTGGTTAGTCACCTGCAGCGCGGCAAGCAGGAGTGCTACCGGCATCGTTGCAAGATATGCAAAGAGAAAATACTTGATGACAAACCAGCTATTCTTGCCCGGTGCCTGCCGTGCAGTGCGCCATGCAGCAGCAAGTTCAGCTCGTTTCTTCATTACAATATAGCCAAGCAGGAGCACACTTGCTACAGCATTGATAATGAGCCCAAGCACACTTGTCGATGATATAGCGGCAAATCGCTCCAGTACATACGACAATGCTGTCATACCTACCACGTAGCCAGCAAAGTATGCCAGCAGAATTTTTATGTCATCCCGTCGTTTCGTTGTTTTATCCATTAACTATCCTTTCTCGATTAGTACATCGAAGTCATATGTATCGTAGTGCGATATATCGTATATTCTTATTGTATACCGTAGCTCGATATAATGTCAATAGTATGTTCCTTTATATGGCGGAATGGTCTTGATATGCAAAAACCAGCAGTGTGTTCTGCCGGTTTTTGCAACTTACTTATTGGCTGCGCTTGTTATTCTTACAGATACTTCGTGCGCCACCGCTCAATCGCCTGCGACCGGCTCAGCATAAACGATAGATTGCCTATCAGTAGCAAGCCGACGACAGGTGTTAGTATCAGCGACATGCCAATCGCCTGCGGCACAGCAACAAAGCTATAGGCTATGCAGGCACCATTACCAAGGAGTGTCATAAGCGCCGTGACGCTACCAGGCGTCCAGTTTCGATACTTCGCTGCATCAACGAGATGCCCAACCAAGTGCAGCATATTTGCAAGAATAACTGCACATACCAGCGCAAGTGAGTGCAGGGCGATTGCACTTCCAAGCAGAGCCAGTACAACAATCGACTCTTCGAGAATAATAATGGCGACCGTCTCTGTTGACGGGTACGCGGTGCGGTGCGCTATGAGCATCTGCCTGGCAAACGCCGGGTCATGCTCATGACGCCGAATCCACGGCACAAACCGAGCAATCTCCTCCAGCTCATGAACAATAAATAAGCCAAAACCAGCAAAGGCTACTAGCGCCTCCACCGTCATTTCCCTTCGTATGTATTAAGATACGTCTGGAAAACTTCCTCGCTATGAGCGCTCACCCCTGGCGAAGCGCGCCGTGTCATGTCGTGGCCAATATTCATGCTGGCAGGGAATTTTTTGTATTGGAAGGAAGCATTGTTGTTGGTTGCCATTTTTTGCGGGATGTTGTGTGCGAGGTCTGGGTCGATATCATGGTCCCCTTCACTCACGACCACACCAACATGCTTGAGACCTGGTGCAGCAAGGTTGGCTTTGTAGTTTTCTTTGAGTGTGACGTACTTTGCTAGGGTGCGATATGACAGGCCATTCACCTCATCATTACCACTGTAGCGGTCTGGCAGGATATTATTGCCGTAGAGATTGCGCATGAGCGGGATCTGCCATTTGGGTGCCTGGCTAGCCGATGGTTCATAAAATGGCGCAATGAGGAGCACCCGCGAGAAGAGTCCATTGCCATACTGCGCAAGCCACGTTGCCATATTGCCACCGCCAGAGTGGCCCGCCACACCAACTTCCTCACCGAGGCCGCTGACCTGACGAGCGCTCGTGGTCATGTAGTTGACCATGTCGCTGAAGGAGATCTGACCATGGCGCTTTTTGTCGGCATAGCCATGCTGTGGTACGCGCGGCGCATAAACGTTGTAGCCCTGCTCGTAGAATACATTGGCAATATCAGCCATATCACTGGTGCAGCCGCTAATGCCGTGGATAAGTAAGATAGCCTTGGCTGTTTTCTTGCCATGCGTCTTGGCAAACGAGCGGCATTCATTGCGAAGGCCAGCCTCTGCTGTATCCTGGGTAATTTGCTGGTTGATAGCCGCCATCGAGCTATCATAATCCAATCGTTTGATGTCTGCTGTGCGTAGTTCTGCCTTCTGGGCAGGCCACAAGAAGGCAGCTGCAATGGCAACCACGCTGACTGCAACGATACCGCCAATAAGCGTGGCAATTACTTTTATAATTCCGGCTTGAGATGATGGAGAATCTTTCATACGCTATAGTATGGCGAATAGTTGCCAATATAGCAAGACCACCCTACTAAAGAGAGTGGTCTTGGTTTCAATCTGATGCCTGTTGCTTACGATTCTGCTTTGCGGCCTGCCACTAGTAGGTAGAGGTTACCACCAAGTGCAGCACCGATCAAGGTACCAGCAATCACCTCAAGGCTCAAGCGGCTATAGCCAGTCTCGCCACGGCTTGCTTGTGCGCCAGTAAAGCTACTGTCTGGTGCCTCTGTTGCAGCGATAGCCACTGCTGGGTTGAGTGTTGCACTCTTTGCACGCAATTCGTGTGGCAAGTGTTTGATGTCTTGGACTGACGATGTGTCCACCGAAGCCTGCACCTGAGTCAGCAAGCCACCAGCCACGATAGCAGCAACAGCCAAGGATAGGCCAATCCCCACTGCCTGGCCTGTTTGCTTAAGCTCGGCCACGCGCGATACGGCAGCCGCAATGCCAAACATCAGCACTGCTGCGCCGACGAGCTCAACACCAAAGACCGCCCAGCTAAAGGTAGTAAAGTGCTCGAAGCTGAGCTTGAAAGCGCTCCCACTTAAGCCATTCAGCACAACGACAGCGAGCGCCCCACCAAGCAGCTGGGCGATCCAGTAGAATGGTACCAGCGCTGTCTTGAGCTTGCGCATTGTCCAGAGGCCAAAGGTGACCGCTGGGTTGATATGTGCGCCAGATACTGCACCCACCGCCACAGCAATCACAAGCAGTGTGAGGCCAAGGTAGAGTGGTGCAAATTGAGTTGCCGCACCAATTGCGGCAATGGTGAGCATAAATGTACCAAGCAGCTCAGCAAAAATAATATTGAGCAAATTGCCCGGCAGAGCTGGCTCGCGTCGCTTATGGACAACAGTCTTGGTGGCTGATGTGGTCGATGCAGCCTTTACGGTTGGTGCAGCCTGAGGCTGGGAGGCCGAGTCTTTCGCGGCCGATTTTTTGGTCGAAACGGCTTTTTTGGTAGCCATACGTCCCTCCTTCACTAGTTGATACTACGCCTTTAGTATATCACATCACCCTGTTTGTCGGCGATATCAGATGTCGATCGTGCCAAATAATGCTATACTAAAGACATGGGACAATATATGAAACAAGACCAAACGCGCAGTGAGCTGCAAGAGCGTATCGCGGCCGATCTCCGCGCTAAAGCAGCTGCCAGCAGTCACACTGGTGATGGCACCGCACCAGCAAGCGGTGATACTGGCGTCGAGCAATCCGAATATCTCAAAGGCACCAAGCAAACAACGACACTAGCTGGGGTGTGGCTGGTCGTTGGTTTTCTTGCACTGCTTACCTTTGGCTTTTTTGTTGCGCTAACCATCAATGGACAACAATAACGGAGTGACAGTATGACAGACCTTGACGCTATCCAGCAAAAGCTACTCCTGGCCGTGAGCCAATCGACCACCCCGCGTGAAGTGCTACGCCACGAGGAATTGCGCGCACTGTATGGACATATCACATCACTCCCCCCAGCGGAGCGTGGGGCATTTGGCAAGCGTGTTAATGAGCTCAAGCAAGCCGTGCAAACTGCCATCGAGCGCCGTCTCGAAGAGCTCGAGGCTGTTGAGCGCACACCGATCGATGTCACTGCACCGATGGATATCAACACTGCTATTCCAGCATTACTGCCAACAAACCAGGGATCAATTCACCCCCTGATGCAAGAGATTGAGCGGATTGCTGATATCTTCTACCGCATGGGGTTTGTGGTGGAGGAGTCGCGCGAGATTGATGATCAGTTCCATATGTTCGAGAGCCTCAACTTCCCCAAAGGCCACCCCGCCCGCGACGATTATGACACCTTCATGACCGTCGAGACAGACGCGCAGGGCGACCGCCTGATCGCGCCAGCTCACACTAGCACCATGCAAAACCGCGTCCTGACCACCTATTGCCACAATTTGGATGCGGGCGAAGCAATCGCCGCCATCGTACCCGACCGTGTCTTCCGTAATGAAGACCTGGATGCTCGGCACGAGCACACCTTCTACCAAGTGGAGGGTGTCTATGTGGCTAAGGGGGTCAACGTTGGCAACTTGATTGCGACCTTGCAGGAATTTTTGCAAAGCTACTACGGCAAGCAGCTTGATGTGCGGGTCAACCCCTTCTACTTCCCTTTCACCGAGCCAAGCTTTGAGTTTACCCTAAGCTGCCCCTTCTGCGAAGGCAAAGACCCCGGCTGCAAGGTGTGTAGCGGTGAAGGCTGGGTTGAGCTGATTGGCTGCGGCTTGATCCACCCCAATGTACTGCGGGCAGCCAACATCGACCCCGATACCTACACCGGCTTCGCCTTTGGCTGCGGCATCGACCGCCTCGTGATGATGAAATACGGCATCGAAGACGTGCGGCATTTCGAGAGCGGCAAATTGGATTTTTTGCGGCAGTTTTAGCCTAGTCTATTCGTTTTATAACCAAGGTTCACCTTATGCATAACGATAATGAGCTTTTTACCATCGCCCAGACGATTCTCGAGCAGCGACACACACCACCAATTCACACTGTGGCAGCAGCTTTGCGTTGCCAATCTGGCGAGGTGATCTCTGCAGTCAATATCGACCATTTTCTTGGCTTTGTCTGTGCCGAGACAGCTGCACTGGCAATCGCTATTAATCGAGGCATCTATGATTTCGATTCGGTCGTCGCTGTGCGTAAAAATGATAACACAGGAAAGATCGAAATTGTTGACATGTGTGGCAAATGCCGCCAGATCTTTCACGATTATGCGCCAGGTATTACTGTCTTAACTACGAGCGGCCCGCAGGCAATCGAGCATATCTTCCCTCATGCTTTTACTCGCCAACGTACAAAAATCCAAGAAGCTATTAAGCGGTAATATGCCCATCACCGAGACTTGGACAAACAGCGAAGATTCGACCGATGGTTATTATTATTATTTATACCCGCAAAAAAATTACATTCAAGAGATAGACCTTTCTCATAGAAAATACAAGGCATTTGCCCTGTATTTTCTATGGAGTACACTAATCTATCGATTAATCGTCAACGGCCAACTCAGCTCGACACTCTTCAGCTTTTTCAGGCTGTTGAGTGGTGTGAGATCCTTCACTTCGGTGTTTTTGAGAGAAACAAAGGTGAGATTTTTTGCATGTTGAATGCCCTCAAGATTCTTTATTTTCTCCCACGACTCTGCGCCATCGCGGACGCTGAGGTCGAGCGTAGTTAGCTTTTCCAGATCTGAGGCAAGCATGGGCTGTGCATCGCCGCGCTTTGTATGGGTCACTTGTGCAATGGCTTGATTGAGCTTGTTGCGGAGACGCCAATCGGGCACACTCACCACCGCATCCTGTGGCTTATCAGCAGCAGTCTTTTCTTGGTAGACCCGTACATAGTCGACCTGCATATCTTTTGCGACTTCGTAATCCTTAGGGCTAGCCTTCTTGTATGGCTCATTGAGGCCGCCGATCTGGTGATTCAAGCGAATGAAGAGTTTATTAGCCGCCTTGGCAAAGGGCCAGTTTGCATCATCTGGCGTCACGCGGTGTACCATGTGCCCATCATAGTAGAATTCGATCGTCCCATCCTTCTTATTCAAGACACCGTAGGTATGGAAGGCAGTTTGTGTATTGCCGACAATATTCCGATCGAGAACGCGCTGGTGCTGATGTGAACGCTCTTTACCCCCCTGGCGTGGCTGCGTATGGACATTGGCTTGCAGCCAGCTTGGATCGTAGCCACGCGACTCGAAGACATCGAGTTCACCACTGGTTGGCCAATTGAATGTTGTGCTTGTGAGCCAAAATGACGTCCAGCTTGCTCGAGCACCGCTGTTCTTGTTACCCTCTGGCAGCTTGATAGACGCCTCGTAATAGGTACCTGGCCCCCAGGCATAGGCGACACTTTTGTCTTTCCAGTCGCTGAGGTAGTGTGAGTTTACCATCCCTGTCGAGAAGGCAGCATGACCAGCCTGGCATGGTTTGCCATTTTTATCATGCTGCGCTAGAAGATGGAGTTTACCATCGTACTGACGCACCATGTCTGTCCGAAAGCGCCCTTCCATACCCGACGCAAGGTCAAAGCAACCGGTCGGTACAGCCCATTTGGTTGTGTCGAGTTTATTACCGTCAAATTCATCACTCCACACTTTTTTATAATGTGCCTGTACATCACGCGGCAGATGATCGACTGCCGATGCTGACTGCGCTATGGCAAAGTTTGTACCCATTATAGCACACGCCATGGTGAGCCCAAGCGCCAAGCCAGCTTTTGCTTGTTTTGTTGCTCGTATTGCCAACATATCCCCTCCTTATGTTCGTTAGCTGTTCTTATTTAATCACAGCTACTCTGCTTTGCCAAACACAAGACAATAACTTTATCCATATTTTTTGCAAGCGAGATAGTCTATTTTGATCATGCACATCGATCTGCCAGAGGTCATTTTTTGCACGAAGAAGCAATATATGGCGTATGTATTATACTCCGAAATACGTTGTGGTTTTTGCTACGATTATCGCCACCTCTGTTTGACAAATTACACACGAAGATTTACAATAGCGACACTATATGAAGGTCGTGAGAAAAAAATCATACCCGGAACTATTCGAACAAGTACTTTCAGGCGAAAAAACGTTTGATATGCGTATCGCTGATATTACGATTGAGCCGGGTGATATTCTCGAGCAGGTAGAGGTCACTCATGACGGTGTGCCGACCGGTCGGACTGTT
Source organism: uncultured Candidatus Saccharibacteria bacterium (assembly GCA_938036785.1). Lineage (GTDB taxonomy): Bacteria > Patescibacteriota > Saccharimonadia > Saccharimonadales > Saccharimonadaceae > Saccharimonas. The sequence continues at coordinate 77,886 of CALHWE010000014.1, forward strand.
CGTCATACTGTTGGTACTGTGTTACGAACTAAGGAGATCGATTTCTGGCCACCAGAAGAGATTGAGCGCTACGGATATCAAGTAATTTCACTTCGAAGTCAGCCTTCACATCGCCACAGATCTAACTCTAACTCATGAGATGTGTCTAGGGCTCTATGTTGCCACCCCGTACCGTGCTTGCGTTGGGTCAAGGCTCGTCAGATTGATCCAACAGCTACTCATCCCCACGCTGAGGCCGTTCGAGCAACTGTGGCTCACTCTGGCGTTCACCGCCAGCAATGCGCACGATATCTTTGTCCATCTTGCCGAGTTCGCGATAGGTTGTGTTGTAGTGGCCGACTGTTGTGGCGAGGCTCTTGCCCATTTTGCCCAGCAATTCATCAAACTTCTTAATATGCGTCGCAAGCTGGCCAACCCGTAGCTGAATATCCTTGGCTTGCTCTTCAATCTGGAGGCTACGCAGCCCCTGCAGCACTGTCTGCAAATATGCCAAGAAACTGGTTGGACTAACAATAATCACCCGTCGATCACGAAAGGCATACTCAATCAGATCGCGGCTTGAGCCACCCTGCCCTACATTGTTGATAAGCAGATCATAATACAGCGACTCACTGGGGATAAACATAAAGGCAAAGTCCATTGTGTCTTCATTTGGGCGAATATATTTGCTCGTTTCATCGATGCGCTGCTTGAGGTCGAGCTTGACGCGGCTCAGCAGCTGCTGGCGCTCATCTTTGCTCGTGGCGTTAATCATCCGGTTGTAGTTCTCAAGGCTAAACTTGCTATCGATCGGTAGCACCCGCCCTTTATCAAGAAAGATCACCGCATCGACCGCCTCACCGTCAGCAAAGCGATATTGCATCTGATACTGAGCCGGTGGCAACACATTCTCAAGCACACTCTGCAGATAATATTCACCAAAGACACCGCGCTGCTTGGGGTTTTGCAGAACGTTTTGCAGTGTCTTAAGCTCATCTGCTACATCGACGACGCGTCGATTAGTCTCATCCAACTTCGTGAGGCGCTGCGTCACATCGGCCACCAGCTTGGCACTCTCGGAGAGTTGCTTCTGGACTGACGTTTGCATAGCAACGCCCGAGCGCTCGAGCTTATCCCCAACCGACTGCTGCATAGCGGCTATCGTGCGCGACAACTCCGTCACATCGCTCTTGAGAAGCGCCACCGACTGCTGATCTTTGAGCTCATTAAGCTTCGCCAGCAGCAGACTCAACACTGCACCGCAGCCAACGAGGACAACAATAAGAATAATTCCAAGCACAAGAGAAAGTTCCATATCTCTAGTATAGCATTTCCTCAGAAACAGCCACTCATGTTGTTTTAGTGAGCGGGGCGTGTTAGCTTCTTGTGAGTGTGTCTCTCATTTAGCACAAGGAGTAGAAGTGTCGTAATGAGTTTTTCGGCGCTGGTGCGAGAAGACTGATATTCTCACAGCATATCTACAGTGTTGCAAGATATATCAATACAATGATCGCCACCATTGCACCAAGTGTGACTGCTAGGTTGCGCAGGCGCGAGATCCACGAAAATACGCCAATGCTCAGCACCATCAAAATCGTAATAACCGGCACTACGACATACCATGACGATGCTGCCAGCCACGTAAGCACTGGCCAGAGACCCACTGCCGTCGCAAGCATAACGAGAGCAGGACGATACACCCGGCGCTGCACCAAAAATATAAGTCCGACGATCACTGCCACAACCATTGCGCTCAAGACTGTATAGAATGTAGGCGCGCCACAGCTTGCTGGATTAGCACTACCAAGGCCACAAACTGCACCAAACACCCCAAGGTTGGCAACGAGCAGTAGTACTGCACTCGTCACTACGCCAGTAATGGCCGCGCCTATCATAATCTGCCCCATATCGGGCCACGATAAGTTCACAAAATGCTCGGTGTCTTCGGATGTATCGAGCACACCACCCTGAGCAAAGGGGTTATCGATTGCTCGGCTGTGGTCGAGCCCATCGTCAAGCACCGTCTTGGTGATGGTCGCCGTCTTGGCAGTTTTTGCTTTTTTAGCTTGGCGCGCTGCTTCCGCCACCTCATCTGGGTCAGCGGTGCGTGCGTATATCTGTTCGTCCATATTATCTAGCTCCAATTCCTTACTGGGAGCTATTATATTATGTTTTTGCCGATTTTGCTAGTCTGCGCCAGAATTTTTTGTGATGTGGCACATACCATACAGCGCCCAGCAGTGCAACAGCCACCCCACCAGCAACATCGAGCGGTGTATGCACCAGTGCTGCCACGCGGCCAAGGCACACCAACACCGTCATAACAAATAGCGCTATGGTGAGTAGCCGCCGACGAGTCACATACCATACTGCTAAGGTAAGAAACATCGCAAAGAGTGCGTGATCGGACGGAAAGCCGGGATTATTGAGATAGAGCGCACCTGGGTCGGTGCCGAGCTTTTCAAATGGCCGGAGCGTCTCGGGTTGCCAGAGCGCACCAATAACTTTCGCACACCAATAGGACGTCAGACCTGCCATAAATACGCGTGTGTAACGTTGGTAGCGTTGGGCTTGAGGTGCACGAAAAAACAGTGCAAAAAGAGCTACAGCGACAATCGGGATCATAAGCCCATCAGCAACCAAGCGAACAATGGTATTCATACCCCTATTATACCACTGCTCGGGAGTTTTGTGTGATGGATTTAATCCACATCTAAGATCACTTTTGTATCTGTCGAGCAGGTTGCTGATTTGCTTTCGGGACATCAAGCAACTTCCCAACCGCATTGATGATCTGCTGGATGACTGTTGGCTTGGTCGATTGTTCCATCTTCGGACGTGCTGGTGGAGCTTTGATAACGTTAGCTGGCGGCATGTTGATCGTATGAGCTGGGGGTCTTTGTACTTCAGGAGGTCGCTGTGCTTTTGGCTTGGTTTGCTCCTTCTTCTTGACATTGGCAATCACAACATTGATACGGTCGTCGTCAAGGACTTTTTTGTATGACACCTCTGCGCCGTCGCCACCTGTATATTCTCCACCAGCTTGCTGAGCAACTTGATTAGGATTGCAGGCTTCGGGATTCTTAACACTGCAAATGCGGGCAAGTGGGCATGCATTACAGGCCGCTTGGCCAATCCGCTCCTGCGCAATCCGCCGCGCATTTTCTTGCCAGGCCGCAATTTCCTCCGGCGAGCGCTTGGTTGGTGCTTTGGCAAGCCGCTCACTCATTCGAAAAACACCTCCGTTGCAATACATTTACTCGCAATACCGCGCGCAGTGAGCCCCTGCCACATCGCTCGCGTAAATGCAACTGAGCCACACACTAGGTAGTGCGCTGTTGGATTGATATATGTATCGAGGTCAATTCGCCCATGATGCATCTTTGGTGGAATCGTTGCTTGGCGTGTCACGAAGTGGTAGAGCGACAGCTGGGGGTGGCGCGCCTCATACGCAGCAAGGTCGGCCGCAAAGACAATATCGTCGACGGTTCGATTGCTATATATGAGCTGAATATTCCGATGCGGATCACGCGCGCATTCGCTCTTGATAATACTCCACACCGGACTAATACCGACTCCAGCTGCAATCCCCACGAGTGGGCGATCTGTCAGTGGATTAAAGTACCCATACGCCGCCGAAAAAGTTAGTTGGTCGCCCACCTGCCGGCTACATAGGTAGTGGGAATACTCACCGCCAATATCCTTCACAGTAATGCTCAGATGTGTTTCGCCGGGCCAACTCGATAGGCTATATGCCTTACCCTCGGGAGTGCGCGACTCTGGCTTGATAACGGTAATGTATTGTCCGGCGGTATAGCGAAATGGTGCGTCGCCTTTGGCATCAAACACCAGCGTTGCTACATCGTGTGTGTGCTGAATCACTTGCTGGATTGTCCCTGTATAGTACTGCATCAGTGCACCACGCATTCTGTTACATAGCGCTGCATAATGTGCTGAGCCTGGGCCATCTCCTCGTCGGTAAAACTCGTTTCATCGCAAAAGCGGCTACTCACCAGCGTATCGCTTGCAATAAAATGCTGCAGGGCAAAGCGCTGTGCGCCTTGCACCATCTGTCCGACCGCATCGAAGTCTGCTGGCTCAAGCTGCCCCCGCACAATCGTCGTGCGAAACTCGTGATCGACTCGGCTTCGAATGAGGTCGATACTTTCCGTAATCGCATCAGTGTCAATTGGCCGCGCGGCAATTTCTACGTACTTCTCCAGTGGCCCCTTAATGTCCATTGCTACAAAGTCGAGCAGTTGCTCATCCAGCATCTGGCGCAGCATCACCGGGTGGGTCCCATTGGTATCGAGCTTGACGAGGAAACCGAGCTGCTTGATAGCCCGAATGAAGTCAGGCAAATCCTCACTCATCGTCGGTTCGCCACCACTGATCGCGACGCCATCAAGCAAGCCAACCCGCCGCGCAAGAAAATCAAGAATCTCCGCCTCAGGGATACAGCCAATATACTGCTCAGGCAAGACGAGTTCTGGATTATGGCAGTAACCGCAGCGCATATTGCAGCCAATCAAGAAGATTGCCGCACAGGTGTGACCTGGGTAGTCGACTGTGCTGAACTTTTGGATACCACCGATCTGAACCATCACCATCCTCCCTTCTTCCTATTATTTAAGCATCGATTGTATCGGCTGCTTTGTCGTAGTGGTAGCGCAGCGCAAACTCTGCTTGCTTGCCCTTATTCCACTGCTGCACCGGCCGCAAATAGCCCACCACTCGCGAATATATCTCACACAGCTCCTGGCACTGCGGACACGCCTCATGTTCCCCACGCAGGTAGCCATGATTTTTGCAGACACTAAAGCTCGGACTGATCGTAAAGTATGGCAAGCGATAATTGTGGCAGATCGTTCGCACGAGCCCTTTGAGCGTCGTAGGGTCATCCATTCGCTCACCAAGGAAGAAGTGAATGACAGTGCCACCAGTATATTTGGTCTGTAATTCGTCTTGGAGATCAAGTAACTCGAAGAGGTCGTCGGTGTAATTGACCGGCAAGTGAGTACTGTTGGTGTAGAACGGCGCTGGCACCGCCTTGCCAATACCGTTGGCAAAATGCGCTGCTTCTGGGTAGTCACGCTGGTCGATCTGTGCTAGGCGGTAGGTCGTGCCCTCAGCTGGCGTTGCCTCAAGATTGTAGTTATTGCCAGTTTCTTCTTGGAATTTCACGAGCATCTCGCGCATCAGATCGAGCGTCCGCTCGGCAAATTCCCGCCCTGCAGCCTGGCCAATATCCGCACCAAGGAGATTAAGCGCTGCCTCGTTCATGCCAATCAAGCCAATTGTCGAGAAATGGTTCTTCCAGTATTCACCAAAGCGCTGCTTGATATCGCGCAGATAAAACTTGGTATATGGGTATAGATTGGCATCGGTCAGGCGCTCGAGCGTCTTGCGCTTAACTTCGAGGCTATCACGCGCTTGCTCCATCAGGTGGACGAGACCAGCCCGAAACGCTGCTTCGTCACTCGACTTCAGTGCCAAGCGAGGCAGGTTAATCGTCACCACACCAACTGACCCCGTCATTGGGTTACTCCCAAACAGACCACCACCACGATACTCCAGTTGACGATTATCAATCCTCAGGCGGCAGCACATACTACGCGCGTCTTCTGGGCTCATATCACTATTCACAAAGTTGCTAAAGTATGGAATGCCGTATTTTGCACTGGCTTCCCACAGGTTGTCAATCACAGGATTATCCCAGTCGAAATCAGCCGTAATATTATACGTCGGAATCGGAAAAGTAAAGACCCGTCCGTTGGCATCACCCTCCGTCATCACCTCAAGCAGTGCCCGATTGAAGGTATTCATCTCGTCCTGGTAGTCGCCATAGTTGCTCTCTTGCATCTCTCCACCAATAATCACAGGTGTGCCTGCCATATGCTGAGGACATTCGAGGTCAAGTGTGATGTTCGTAAACGGCGTTTGGAAGCCAACACGCGTTGGCACATTGACATTAAAGATGAATTCTTGCAGTATCTGCTTCACCTCATCGTACGTTAGCCCATCCGCCCGAATAAACGGCGCGAGCAAGGTATCGAAATTGCTAAAGGCTTGAGCACCAGCTGCCTCGCCCTGCAGTGTGTAGAAGTAGTTCACGACCTGGCCGAGTGCCGTGCGAAAATGTCGGGCTGGCTTACACGAAATCTTGTTTGGCACACCAGTGAAACCCTGCCGGAGCAGATCCATTAAGTCCCAGCCCACACAATACACACTCACAAGGTTAAGATCGTGGATATGGAGGTCACCCGACCGATGAAGGCGACCAATCTCTGGGCTGTAGATTTTGTTTAGCCAGTAGGTTTTGCTCACCTCACTTGAGATGTAATTATTAAGGCCCTGGAGGCTGTAGCCCATGTTGGAATTCTCATTAACCCGCCAGTCAAGCTTAAGCAAATATTGGTCAATCAGGTCAACATGTGCACTCGCAGCAATCTCGCGCAGCTTTTGATGCTGATCGCGATAAATAATGTACGCCTTGGCGGTCTTTTTATATGGCGAGCGAAGCAAGGTATCCTCTACCGCATCCTGCATTTGCTCCACGGTGAGTGTATCACCCGCTATAGTCTGCTGCGCCTGGGCAATCGCCGCCTGAGCTAATTGGTAGGCTTCTTTTTCAGCAAACTCACCCGTCTCCAGACCAGCTCGTTCGATTGCTGCCATGATTTTTGTGCCGTCAAATGCCACGATGCGCCCATCGCGTTTGGTAATTGTGTGATACATATCCCTCCCTTTACCTGCCGTGATGGCATGCGCGCCACGGCATGAGTGTTTATCCTTGTTTTTTATGGTTGTGCGAGCATCGGTTACTAGTGTCATAGACACCATATATAGCGCTTACTTTGCACTATACTACTCTATATACTGTGGGTCAAGCGTGATATTCACAACCGATACGCTGGCACGACCTCTGTTATATGAAGCATGTGACTGTGGTCGGAGCAATTTGTTGTTATTTTTATTCAGCAACACCGTAACCCACCAAAAGTCGATCAATCACAGAGTCTCTACATTCAATATAGAGCACAGCCCCAACAAACTACGCACTATTGATCCACTCTCGCAAGCATGGTACAATACGGAGGCGCCACGCAGTGATGGGCCGTCGCCAAGTGGTAAGGCACCAGGTTTTGGTCCTGGCATTCGGGGGTTCGAATCCCTCCGGCCCAGCCAAGTTATCATTGTTACCAGCCTTTTGTCGGCTGGTAATTTTTTATCGCGACTTTATCTGGGATGTCTGTTCGATCACGCCCTCACTCGGGTTTTGCCTATTTTGAACATTAGCTCTTCAAGTTTTTTATTTCTCTGGCAGATCAAAGTTGATCGGACTGCGATATTTCAACCTAACACTGAAGCCTAATACTCTCGAAAACACCAACTACAGTGATACTCCTCGGAGAGTGTGGAGGAGATGCGGTAAAATTAATAGCGGTTTTTTACTATTGAGGCACCCTAGGCTGATCGTTCATCAATCACGAGTGGATTTTTAAGCCATTTGCTTCGCGTACCACAAGCACCACTGCCACACCAAGTAAGCCTGTAAATACTACTGTCCACCAGCCATTGAGTAATGGCAAGGTCGCCCCAAAGAGGCCCGATTCACTCATTGGCACAGCGAGAAAACACCACAGCGCCACACCAAACCACGCTGCACTGACTGCAACTAGGCATGCCTGCGAAATACGGCGCGACCCCCGCGACATATCCATTGAGAGCAAAAATGGCAAGCCGCCCAGCTCAAGCAGCGGCAATACGCCAGCCAAGAGAGCAGCTACCACTCCCCCGCCAGCCATATGCCACCCGCTCGTGATATCGACAAACTTCTCAAAAGTAAAGAGCTGCGTGATGATCAAAAACGTCACGACGATACCAAGCGCAAGACGCCGCCAATACGCAGGATCGCGCCGCAAATGCTCTGGAAAAATCGCCTGAAATAACCCAAGCCAAAATCTAATCATACGCTGCTTCATAACCTTATCATATCAGATATTACCCTGTTTTACACGCATTTCCTTGCACTTGTGCTACATGTTCGCTACTATAGAGGGAGCGAACGTTACAAACATAAACATTTATATACATACTTGTATCAGTCGCTCTCCGATATATCCACCACAACAGAACACCCGAGTGTTTATGGCATACTCGGGTGTTTCTTTTGTATAGACAGGGCTAGTCTTCTACTGGGGGCGAATGCTCTGCACGCCAAGCCGCAATGTTGCCGTGGTGACCACTGAGCAATACCTCTGGTACCGCCATCCCCTGCCATACCTCTGGGCGTGTATATTGCGGAAACTCCAGTGTCTGGCCATCACTAAAGCTCTCGATCGCTGCGCTCATCTCGCCACCAAGGACACCAGGGATCAGTCGCACAATCGAGTCGATAATCGTCATCGCGGGCAGCTCACCACCAGTCAGGACATAGTCACCCACTCGGAGTGCTTGGTCAACCACCTGCATAATTCGCTCGTCGTACCCCTCGTAGCGCCCACAGATGAAGATGTAACCATGGTCGGTTTGGCTATACTGCTGCGCAAGCGCCTGATTCCACCGTTGGCCTCGCGGCGTCATGATGAGCACTTTGGCAGTCGGGTCGCGCTCTTTGGCATAGCGCACTGCTTCCCAGAGCGGCTCAACACGTAATAGCATGCCATCGCCACCGCCATACGGCGTATCGTCGACCGTTCGGCGAGGACCGAGCCCAAATTGGCGCAGATCAATCGTCGTCAGCTCCGCTAAGCCTCGTTGCTGCGCCTTCCACAGCATCGAAGCCTCAAACACGCCGGAAAACATCTCCGGAAACAGGCTAATCACTTGGAATTTTTTCATCTCTTCTAGTGTAGCAAATTACCGCAGCAGCGTCTAACAGATACTGCGAGGGGTTCAGGTCTTTACGCTTATGTTTTTTATTTGTTATACTGGTTATGCTATGGATTTTGGATCGGAGACAGATACCACTACCGCGCAGCGCCTCGAACTATCGAGCAGGCGTACGACCATCACGCCGCTCAACGAGAATATTACACTCGAGCAGTTCGACGGTGAGGCAGCGGTGTCTCGACACCTTGTGGAGCCGGCGATTGCCAATATCTCGATTGATACCGAAGCTACCCGCCACGATCCGCGCCATACTCACGGCTACAACCCACCAAGGTACCAACCCCATTATGGTTTACTGATTGTGATCATCGGCGTTTTACTCTTACTTATTGCCGGTATTGCTGGCCTGACGAATATTTTGAGCCGGTTGCGGTAGTATATGAGAGCCTTTTGGCGTCACTCGCTCACTCACTACGTCATCCGGATGGCATATAAAATTTGTTGTTATATAAGCTCATACCGCTACCACTTTAGCCTCTGCTACGCTATACGTTCACCCAACAAAAAAACTGCCTCCACAGCAGTTTTCTTGCACAAATAAGGCTCTCAAACCTTGTTGGTTTGCTCGCAAAGAGCGTTTATTTTTCTCGCAGTTCGTTTCTGAACTGATCGTATTATATATCAAGGTCGTCGAGTTCTGCAAGCTCTTGGCGAGACTTTTTTGCAAAATCTGATTCGCTCTCATCATCGTTATCCACTGTATCAGTGGTTAAGTTATCCACAGACTGGGATGCTGTGGTGTGTGGCTCATCATTGTTCACCACCTTAAGGTTGTAGCGAGCACTGTTCTTCGTGCCAAGCGCGCGCAGCAAGGTGCGCAAACTCTGCGCCGTACTGCCCCGTCGGCCAATCACACGGCCGAGATCCTCCGGATTGACGGTGAGTGTCAGTAGCACACCCTTCTCGTCGATCACTCGATCGACCACCACGTCGTCTGGATGTTCCACCAGCGACTTTACGACATATTCGACAAACTGTTGATCAATTGTCGCCATAGCTTTCTTCTTTCCCTCCTTATGCTGTCATTCAGATTTATTGTGATTGTGCTTTCATTGTAGCATACCGGCTGGATTCTACCAAAATACGACGCATGACTAGGGTGCTGAGTCATCTAATCCTTCTACTAGTCTTATCCTGGATCACGCGCAAAATATTACTGATGATCACAAAACTGCTCCACGATACGTGGAGCAGTTGGTGTACTTGTAGTAAGAGAATCCGCTCTAGGCTTCTGCTTCTTCCTGAGGTTGGTGCTTACGCAGCTTCTCTGGGTTGCGAACTGCCTTGTGCTTGTCGCCAGCAGGCTGCTTAACCCACTTTGGCAGCGATACACCGGCAGCAGCCAGCAGTTTGACTACTCGTGGTGTCGGCTGGGCACCATTATCAAGATACTTTTGGGCAAGCTCGGTATTGATATGAGCCTCTTTGGTGTGCGGGTTGTAGTTGCCAACATAGGCCACTACACGGCCGCTTGATGGGTGGCGCTGAGCCTCTTGTACGGCGAGCCGGTACACTGGGTAGGCTTTGCGGCCAAGACGTTGCAAACGAATTGCGAGCATAAATAAAACTTCCTTTTCTTGACTTATATTTGCGTTAGTTCGTTCTGTACAAGTCTACACTGTTTGGCTGGCGATGTCAATTTGTTGCTTGTCTGTAGGTCAAAACTTGTCTGAGCTCTTGGCTGACTCTTCTGTCTTCTCTGTTTGAGTCTCTTGCTGCTGGTAGGCTGCCAGAGCAGCGCGAGCGGCCTTTTGCTGGGCGGTCTGCTTGCTCGGGCCAGTGCCGCGGCCCATCAGCCGATCATTGACAAAAACACCAAGCGTGAAGGTTTTGTCGTGGTCGGGGCCATCCTCTGCCAAGACACGGTACACTGGCGTAGCACTGTCGATTCGTTGGCTCACTTCTTGTAAATGGCTCTTGGGATCACGCCACGAGCCATCGGCCAGGATGGCATCAAGCTTGCTAATAGTATGCTTGGCAATAAACTCAGCTGCCGCCTCGTAGCCTCGCTCTAGATAAATCGAGCCAATCACCGCTTCATATGCATTGGCCAGAATCTGGCGGTGCGCCCGCTTGCTGCCATGCTTCTCACCTCGGCTCATCCGGATGAGCGAGCCATAGCCGAGCGCTTCGCCCGAGTCGGCATTACTCTCAGTATTGACCAGCGCGGCGCGCCAGCTCGTCAGGATGCCCTCTGGCTCGGCATAGTGTTGGTAGAGATAGTCAGTTACCGCAAGCTCTAGCACGGCATCGCCCAAGAACTCGAGGCGCTCGTTGTGCTCAGTAACAGATTTTTTATGTTCATTGACATAGCTGCGGTGGGTGAGTGCAGTGACTAAGAGCTGAATATCGTGATATTCAAACCCGAGCTCTTGCTGTGCCCACGCTTGATACGGGCCAGTTGGCATGCCAGACATAGTAACTCCTTTCGTTTCTGTCGTTATAGATGCTCCTCTCGGATGCGTTTCTTAGCTTTGAGCATCAGCTTGGCAATATCTTCGTACTCGATGAGGTCAAGCGCCTTACTAAAGGGAAACCACTTAATACCATTCATCCATTCTTCTTTTTGAATCTCATTGCCGCTGGTGCGGACGCGAGCGAGGTAGATCTGTGTCGTCATCAGGACAAGCTTTTCCATTCGGCGGTAGCGAAAGTGAATCTTGCCCAGCCAGCCCAGCATATCAAGGTCGTGCAGCCCAGCTTCTTCGCCGATCTCACGGCGAGCTGTCTGCACTGCAGTTTCCCCTTTCTCGATATGCCCTTTGGGGATCGTCCAGCGATCCTTAGCATCCTGAATCAGGAGGATTTCAAGTTTGTTGTCGCTATTGTAGCGGAATACAATGCCGCCAGCCGTCGGTTCACGAACAATTTCCTGAATAGACGGCTTGCGACGGCCAAAATATTTTTTAAACCGATTGAAGTGTCGGTCAAAGTGTGACGGTGTTGGCATCGTCTGGTGTCTCCCCAGGCAAGTTGCGATAGGCGGTGCCGAGCACACCGTTGATAAACTTGCTTGAATTATCCGAACCAAACGCTTTAGCAAGCTCCACTGCTTCGTTGATCGCCACCTTGGGTGGAACAGTTGCGCGGCAGTGCAGCAACTCGTAGAGACCAAGTCGCAAGATATTGCGGTCGACACGAGCAATCTGATCAAGCGGCCACTCTGGCGCAATTGGTTGTAAGTGAGCGTCAAGCGCGGCCTGCGTCTCGATCACCCCAGCAACGAGCGTATCGACAAAGGCTCGATCGCCAATGATCGACTCATAACGCTCAAGATTGCGCGCCAGAATCTCTCGTGGCACGGCCTGCGGATCATTCGCCTGCTGGCGGAATTCATATTCGTACAATGTTTGGAGTGCAACTATACGCCCAAGATGACGGTTCGAAGCCATTTGGTTGGTTCTTTCTTTTGTTAAAATTCTTTGCTATCGACGAAAAGCTAGCGAGCCGCCTTGGCAGCGCCAGTCTCGCGCTTGGTTGTCTTGACCTTAACTGGTGAGGTCTTATTAACCATGCGAGCTAGCTTGAGGCGTAGGTGGCTGCGGCGCAGGCCGGTTTTGCGTGGGCTACTCTGTTTTTTTGGTTGAGCCATAGTAAAAATCTCCTTCTCTTTAGGCTGACGTAAAACTTGTAGCTATTATACGCTAAAAGCGCAAAATTCTCTAGTGTTTGCGCTGTTTTGTATAGAAAAATATATTTGCGGCCAATTGCCAAGCGAGCTATTACGCTCTCCTACCCCATCCAGAACACGCTCGCTACGACGTCTAGATCATAGCTTTGATATGACAGATATATGTCATATATTGTATGATATGGTACATACTATTAGTCTCAGCAAGGAGTACCTATGGCAATAAAAATAGATGGAGATATTAATCAATATATCAAACTGATCGGACGAAGCGACGAAAGTATCGAGAAGGACGTTCAACATATCATTAATATCTCAGGTGACACCCCTGTCATTGATGAAATCGATAAAGATTTAATTGGCTTTGACTCTACAGAATCCTACTGCTCATTGTATAACTCTGGAACAGAGTTTCACTGGAAAGATGGAGTACTTAAAGCAGTCACCTTGTACACTCAACAATATTCAGAATACAAACCGTATGCCACTCCACTGTTTACAGACTTCTCGAACACTGCAACGCGTGATGAGATTATTCGCCATCTTGGGACTCCCGCTAATGAAGCAGATCAAAACACAACGTGGGTGCGCTCAGCTTGGATCCAATATGACGAGCAAGGCGGTAATTGGGTGCACTTCGAATTTGATAGCGATATGCATTTGAAGATGGTGACAATCTGTGTGCCCATTCATTAGATCAATCATCTTTTTGCCCTTTAACCCATTCAAGCGATTACGTTGCCTATTTCGTAGGTTTATCAACATCCACTGAACACGCTGAGACCGTGGTCACACAACCTAAAACAGGGTGCTCTATGAGATGCCCCTGTTTTTACGGCAAGATTAGTGAAGGTGACTATTTCTAGACAACGATACTGACAAGCTTGCGCTTGACATAAATAACCTTCTTAGGCGGCCCAGTGAGGTATTTTGCGACGCGGTCGTCTGCTAAGGCCCGGGCGGTGATATCGGCTTCGCTAGCATCTGGCGCGGTGGTGAGCTTAGCGCGAACTTTGCCATTGACTTGCACAACGATGGTCATCGTATCGCGGACGATCTTTGCTTCGTCCCACTCTGGCCAGGCGGCAAAATCGAGCTGGTCGCCATAGCCAAGCTGCTGCCATAGCTCAGCAGCCATGTGCGGCGCAAAGGGCTGCACCAGCTGGATCAGCGTCTTGAGCGCTGGCTGCCACTGCTCAGTAAAGCCAGTTGTCTTGAGCTTGTAGAGGTCATTGACGCACTCCATGAGCCCAGCAATGGCCGTGTTGAAGCTCAGGCGGTAGATATCACTTGTGACCTTTTTCGTTGTGGCGTGGATGATCGACTCAAGCTGTGCGATATCGACCTGCCCAGGCGCTCCACTCTGCTGCTGCCAATCATCAAACTCTTGCACCAATGTCCAGAGGCGATTCAAGAAGCGATAGACGCCAGCAATTCCTCGACTACTCCAGCTCGAGTTCTCGTCGATCGGTCCGAGGAAGAGCTCAAAGGTACGCAGCGCATCCGCCCCATACCCCGCATCGATCACCTCCAGCGGGTCGACAACATTGCCAAGGCTTTTGCTCATCTTGCGGCCATCCTCGGCCTGAATGAGGCCATGGTAGACGAGCTTCCGCACTGGTTCGGCAAAGCTCGTGAGACCAAGATCGCGGAAGACGTGCATCCAGAAGCGCACATAGAGTAAGTGAGCCGTCGCATGGTCACCACCAACATACATATCAAGCGGTGCCCAGTGGTTGGCCAGCGCTGGGTCCCAGGCTTGTATAGCATTGTGTGGATCGGTGTAGCGTAGAAGATACCAGCTACTGCAGGCATAGCCATCCATCGTGTCGGTTTCGCGCTGAGCTGGGCCGCCACAGGTCGGGCAGGTCGTCGCCACCCATTCTTCTTGGGCAGCAAGGACAGATTTGCCATCACCACGCGGCTGGAAGTCTTGCACTGTTGGCAAGACAACGGGTAGATCTGCCGCTGGCACTGGCACAGCACCATGCTCGGGGCAGTAGATGATCGGGATGGGTGCGCCCCAGTAGCGTTGGCGGCTGATCAACCAGTCGCGCATCTTGTAAGTTACTTTGGCGTGGCCACGACCTTCCTGTTCAAGCCAGGCCACGATCTGCTCACGAGCATCTTCGCTGCGCATACCATCAAATGCGCCAGAATTAACGAGCACACCTTCGCCATGGTAGCACTGGTCAGTGTCTGGGTCGTCGTCGGGCCGCTCAATGACGGTGACGATGGGCAGCTCGTATTTCTCGGCAAAGGCGGCATCGCGCTCATCATGAGCCGGGACAGCCATCACTGCACCAGTGCCATAGCCACCAAGGACATAATCGGCCACCCAGATGGGTATTCGCTCGCCCGTCGCTGGATTTATGGCATAACTTCCAGTAAAGACTCCCGTCTTATCCTTCGTGTCATTAGTGCGCTCAATCTCCGATTTTTTGACTGCCTCGGCAATATAGGCCAAGACTGTCTCTTGGGCATCACCACGCGCGAGCTGCTGCGCTAGCGGATGTTCGGGCGCAAGCACCAAGAAGGTCGCACCAAAGAGCGTATCGGGGCGCGTCGAAAAGACGGCAATATCGGCGGACGCGTCACTCTCTGTAGCTGCTGCAGGCTTATCAAGGGCAAAGCGAATCTCTGCTCCCTCGCTGCGGCCAATCCAGTTGGTCTGAGCTTGCTTAATCTTGTCTGGCCAGTCGAGCGCAGGGATGTCGGCCAGGAGCTGGTCGGCATACTCAGTAATCTTGAAGAACCATTGCTTCATTGGCTTCTTCACCACCACTTCTTCACAGCGCCAGCACCGGCCATTGATCACCTGCTCATTTGCCAGCACGGTCTTATCCTTGGGACACCACCACTGGAGTGAGTCCTTTTGGTATGCCAAGCCTCGCTCAAAGAGCTGCGTAAAGATCCACTGCGTCCAGCGATAATACTCTGGGTCGCTCGTGTTGATCTCGCGGCTCCAATCGATACTCGCGCCAACGCGGCGGAGCTGAGTAGTAAAGTTAGCAATATTGGTCGCGGTCGTCTCTTGCGGCGTTTTGCCCGTCTTGATGGCGTAATTCTCTGCAGGGAGACCAAAGCTATCCCAGCCCATCGGGTAGAGCACCTCGTGACCAAGGCTGCGCCGGAAGCGCGCCACTGCATCGACAATAGAATGCTCCATAAAGTGCCCTGCGTGCATCCCTGCTCCACTTGGGTACGGGAACATGCCGGTCACATAATACTTTGGTTTGGGAGAGGCGTCATTCGCCCGGTAGCGCTGGTCTTCTGCCCAGTGCTGTTGCCATTTTGGCTCGATTTCTGCAGGATTGTATCGTTTCATGTCTTTCATATTCTACCATAGTGGGCGAGGACAAAGATAACCCCGCTTCTTTTCTCGAAAGCGGGGTTGGATTCATGTGCGGCGTTCTGCTTACGCTTCGCCAGTAGCTGTTGATGACGTATCGCTGTCGTTATCTTTGCTGCTGCCACTGCCCTGCATGAGCTCACTATACGGGATGCTGTCGCTTGGCTTGCGCAAGTCAACCTTTGTATCGTTGACGTTGATCGTCACTGGCTGCTGAGACGACTGGCTAGTTGGCTTCATGACGATGCGCTTCACATCGTGCGAGAACGGCGACACCCAGAGTTCAAGATCCGTCTGGCTCAAGTCTGGCCCTGAGATAGCAGAACGCCGCTCGGTCTTGATGGTCCGGCCATTTTGGCGTGTCGTCACACGGGTTGATGTTGCATCACTGCAGCGGCGAAGCAGTTCCCCAACACGGGTGTTGCCAAGGTCGCGGCTCAGCGAACGAGCTTCGTGGCTCGACGGGCTCGCTACCGTGACCTTGTAGCCCACTGCACCGTTATCGAGCGCTGGCTTATTGAGTTTCTCTACTGTAAAGACATCACCGTGCTTGCGAAGTACTGCAGCGATCTCATTGCGAGCCTTAGTGTCGTACATAGCATTAATTGCGTCCGTACATTGCTGAGTCGTCGTACGATTTGGGCTCATTTTGCGTATATCATCTTGCGTCATCTTGACCCATTTGCCATCGATTTTTTCGATGATAGGCAGTGCTTGCTTGGTATACTGCTCGCGCATCTTACTCCGCGCAGTATCTTTCTCCTCATCGGTCATGCTCGAGCTGCTATAACGCTTCATCGACTGGTCGATCATGGTATCAATATATTTTTCATATACTTTCTTGATGCCATTGACGCGGAAGTAGGTTGCTTCGCGATCCGCATAGATCTCGGCCTTGACAGTAATCTGGCCAACCTGCGGGAGGTCCATCGTTACCTCACCGTTACCACCAGCAACTTGGTTAGCATATTGCAGATTCACTCTGTAGGTAACCTTCGATGGGCCTGACGTGCTAGTGCTACTTGGTATAACATCACCGCCCATACTATACGACGCTTGCCGTGCGCTCACTAGATTCGCCACGCCGTCTGTGACTACCTTGTGTGGGTTCTGATACCAGAAGAAGTACAATAGCACACCAGCAATAAGTGCTAGCAGAGCTACACCACCACCAACGAGGCCAAGGATAAGCCCAAGATGGGACTTCTTGGCTGGCTGAGCACGCAAAGCTCCTGGAGCCATGTGTGGTTGATATTGAGGCTGGGGCTGAGCTGGCTGCATGGCCGGAGCAGCGGGCTGCTCTGGCATCGGTTGAGTAGCCGGCTCGGCTACTGGAGCTGGCTCTGCAGCTGGGGTTGCTGGCTCATTAGCCTTGGCCGGAGTTTGTACTGGCTCGTTTTTTGGCGACGTCTTACGCATTGTACTGCGCTTAGTTGCTTTTGGCTTTTTTTCTGTTGGCATAGATAGTTCTCCGCTTAATACACTAGTCTCACACGTAAGAATATACCATAAATCGCGTATTAACGCTACTGGCTTGGCCCATCAAAGAAGTTCTCGTACTCCGAAAAATACGGCGCTTTGATAGCCTGCCAAGCGAGTGATTGACGCACTAGCTCGGTATCTTCGCTCAGGACACAGAGAATCTTAACCGCCTCTTCAAGGAATATTCCACCTTGTGAACCCTTAGCAAGAATCACTGCACCAGGCCGTGCTACCGAACGGACAAATTGCCCTGCCTCAATCGCATTACGGCATACCTTCACCTGGCAGCCACGCCGACGGGCAGCGGGCGCAAGATATTTCTCTGTCTCGCCGCCAACCGTCACCACCCAATCAAGCAAATGTGAGTCGCAGGCCATGCCCAGCTTCTCGTGCTCGGCCTGGCTCGAGGCACCGAGCTCATTCATGTCACCAAGGATGGCGATCCGCTGCGGTGCCTGTGCAAAGCTATAGAGCGTCTGCAAAGCAGCCAGCGCGGCAGCCGGGCTGGAGTTGTATGTATCGTCGATAATTGTTGTATCGCCAAGGCCCAGCAGCGGGTTCATCCGCCCGGGGACAGGCTTGATCAGTGCAAGGCCCTTCACTACTTCATCTGGTGTGCAGCCATAAAGCAAGGCCGCCGCAACGGCACCAACGATTGGCCGTAGGCTGTGCTCGCCCACCACGTTAATGGCTGCCGCGAATGGCTGAGCAATGTTTGGTGGAGCAATAATCCCCCCGCGATAGCCTACCTCAGCATCAAAGTTCTGCTGTTCGAAGCGATACTCAGCGAGGCCAGTTGTGCCATATGTACTAAAGTGTGGAGTAGCAATCAGGTCAGCAAAACGCCCCTCAATATCATCACGGTTAATCAGCACTCGGCGTGCATACTGCGTCACGGAGAGCTCCTCTTGCGCAACTGCCTCAATCGAGCCAAAGAACTCCATATGCTCTGGCGTTACTGCCGTCACCAAGGCGAGGTCAGGCCGGAGGTAGCGGCCAAAGTCAGCGATCTCCCCTGGCCGATCAGTGCCAAGTTCCTGGACAATCACATCGACGTCAGCTGGCTGAGCAATCCGCCGACGGGCTGCTGCAAACACCTTGAGCCAGGCACCAATGCTGTGTACCTTGCTAGGGTAGGTCACGCCAAGAATACCACACGGTGCCGAGAGATTGGTATTATGGTTGTTATCGAGCATGCGTACACGGTAGCGCTGCGATAACAAGGTAGCCACCGCTCGCTTAGTGCTCGTCTTGCCCACGCTCCCCACCACAACAATTAACTTGACCTCTGGATGGGCTTGAAAATACCGGCTCACATACGTCTCGAGCCGCTTTTGGATAAACTTTTTGAACATATCCTTATTTTATCAGAAACAGGCGGGAATGCTACTAGTTGATTCTCCCGCTCGTTTGTGCTTGAATAGAGGGAGTCGTGGGGATATAGCTCAGTTGATAGAGCGCAGCATTCGCATTGCTGAGGTCGAGGGTTTGAATCCCTCTATCTCCACCAGGTGTTATTATTTCATTTCTTTATTGTAAGTTATATCGAGAGCTATCATGCCAAGCAATAAAATGATCAGTGTGTTCTCAGATAAGCCGAAGACTAATGCTTATTATCGTGCGATAGATAGTTATGTCATGGCGCTGGGTAGTATTCGAAAAGAATTTCGCGCGCAAGTAAGCTATGCGGTTAATCGAAAATTTCTCTGGATGTGGGCGTATGAGAAAACCGCTGATGGCACGCTTTATATCAATATCACCTTGGATCACCCTGAGGATTATCCTGGTATCCATAGAGTCACTCAAGTCAGCCGACATCGATGGAATCATCATGTTGAAGTAAAATCTCTTGAAATAGCAACAAGTGAATGGCTCAGAGAATTGCTAAAAAAGGGCGTGCTATTCGCTTCACAGTAGCTAAAGATATCGGTATCTTATTTCTTTTGCAATAATCTCGCATTTGCAAGCCCATCACTCAATGAGGCCGGGATGCTCGAGTCTTTGCCTTCAACCCATTCGCACACTGACGCAAAATATCTGTTGTATGCAACACGAAAGACCGAGTTATCGAGCGGGTAAGAAGGCTGCGTGTACACTGCAGATGCATCCTGGTCGGTGTACAACACCTCACTACCATTCTCGTGGAATAGTCGCAGAGTACCAGATCCGTTACGATAGCAGAATTCTGCCGCACCTTCTGTCCCTTCGACGCGGAATTCGAGAGAGCGCGTTGCCCTGCTGATTGACGTCGTACGTATCGCCACACGTGCCTGATTCATTACGAATGAACAATCAAAGCACTCGTCAGATGGCCGCTGTCCTTTTGGCATTGTTCCGCGCCACGACCCGCGCCTTGTTTCTGCGCTGCATTGAAACTCGTGGACACTCGAATAGTTGCCGCCGAGCAAGAACACGGCGAGGTCAAGAAGGTGACTTCCCATTGCCATACGCTGTCCACCGCCAAGATCTGGCGTTGTCATCCATGATGGTAGCGAATCCGCCCGTAAAGCAGCAGTGCGTTCAAAGAGATCAATTGAGCAAATATCACCAAGCGTACCCTCGTTGATCATCTTGGCAACGATCTGAAATTGCTCGAGGCCACGAAGCTGGAAATCAACCATGCAACGATCCTTGACAGCATCAAAATATGGAAGCGACAAGTCGTCGCCACAGACTGGCTTTTCCGCCAATATAAAACACTGTTCGTGAGCAAGCCGCTCCCAGTACTCATCCCGACAGCATACTGGTGTTGTCAGGCAAACGATATCAGGTGACTTTGCCATTACGTCATCAAACGACGCAGCAAGGTTTTTGTTGTATCCATGAGCCTGCAGATGCTGTGCGGCTCGTTCCTTTGTCGAGCCAACGACGCCAACAACTTCTATCTTAGGAAGGAGATTTAGCCCCGCAAGATGCGTTCGTATACCGACACCAGTACCTATTATTGCAACTTTCATTGGAGTCCTCCCTTAGCAAACGACATTCTATTGGCAGACAAGATACTGCTCAAAAAACAATACGGTATTGGCACTAAAAATGAATAATTCCAAAATGGTGGATCTTGCAGGATTCGAACCTGCGACCTCACGAATGTGAATCGTGCGCTCTAGCCAACTGAGCTAAAGATCCATGGTGGAGCATACCAGATTCGAACTGGTCACCTCTTCGCTGCCAGCGAAGCGCTCTAGCCAAATGAGCTAATGCCCCGTCTGCTATAGACTATAGCAAAAAATCACCTCTTTGACTAGAGGTGATTTGCCGGTAGCTGCTACGCGCCCACCCTGGGGCACAATGTTTGTTTTGGCACGATGTTTGTGTTTGGACGCAACGGTACCCCTTTTTGCGTACCAGCTTGTCTTTATTATGCATCACCCTTTTACAAAACACAAGCAGTTCGCCGATTAATTGTTGCATTTTATGATCAAGCCGTTTTGGTTGTTATATAGATATCTCGAACGTGTTTGTATTTTACAAAAGCAAAACACCACCTATCTTGGTGGTGCTCATGTGTCGCGAAGCATCATATCTGGTGCGGACGAGAAGACTTGAACTTCCACGAGCGCAATGCTCACCAGCCCCTCAAGCTGACGCGTCTACCAATTCCGCCACGTCCGCATATCTCGCGACACTGTTGATTATACCGCATGTTAGGGGGTTTTGTAAACATCTCGCGTTGTCACTGTCCAGCGGAGGACGTCTGCGTAGCGGTCTGCACCGGAGACAAGGGTATCGCCCTGCTGGATGGCCTGTACGCCAGGGCCTGTCGCATACACACTAGCCGACCGATAGAGACCAATCGCCGGCACGTCGCTGTACCACTGTTCGGCAAAGGCTTTATACTTGGCAGCACGCAGCTTGGGCTCGAGACGCGTCCGGGCACTGGCCAATGCGGCATCTGCGGTGCGACTCGTGTAATTGACGAAGTTATAGCCCTGGTAGCCAGTCTGAGAGGAGTGCCAATAAGCGTAGACATCGGGGTCGGCACCAATTGCCAGCTCATAGAGCAAAACATCGTAGCTTCGCCCCTGTAACGTCCCTTGGACAAAGGTGGATGACGTCGCCGAGCGGTCGATCACTTGCTGCGTCACCGCTACGCCAAGCTGCTGCCACTGCTCCATTACCTTAGCGAGGACTGCTTCGTACTCCGCACCCTTCGTGGTAGTGATCATAATCTCTAGCTTTTGGCCATCTTTGCTGCGGACTTTGCTGCCATCAGCGAGCTTCCAGCCTGCTTCGTCCAGCATTGCAGCAGCCTTTGCTTTGTCATGCTTATCTGCAGATGGTGCATCGATACCGCCAAGCTGACTAGGGATAAACGGCCCATCAAGGCGCTGCACACCCTCACCCAGTGAGGTGCGAATCGCAGCAGTGTTGGTACCTAATTGGAGGGCTTTGCGCACCGCACGATCTTTGAGGATGGGATTGGTATTATTCATGAGCAAATACACCCCACGGTCGGTTGGTACAGTAGTCGTCGTGTACTGGTTGCGCGGGATATCTTTGCGCATCACAACAGAGAGGTCGGTTGCGCCACTCAACTCACCAGCTTGCAAAGCCGAGACGATATCTTGCTGCGTGCTATAAGCTTGGAGCTCGAAGCGATCGAGCTTGGGTCGGCCACCATAGTAGCCATCAAAGGCAACGACATGCACGGTCTTTGGCCGGCGAGCATTGTTGGTCGATTGCAAAATCTGGAACTTAAACGGTCCACTACCAACTGGCGAATGATTAAATGGTGCCTGGCGCATTGAGCTTGGCGTTGCTGAGCCTAGCATATGTTCTGGTAAGATTGGGAAGGTCAATGCATGGGGGAAGGCAGCATACGTTGCAGGTAGCACAAACTGCACAGTGGTATCGTTGACCGCCTTAGCCTGGACGTCGACCCAGTTGACGCGCAAGGGCGAGCGCACTGCTGGGTTCTTGATGAGGTTGATCGTGAAGACAACATCCTTGGCAGTGAGCTTATGCCCGTCGTGCCAGCGGACGTCATCACGCAATTGAGCGGTGTAGGTTTTGCTTGCTTCGTTATAGGCAAGACTCGTTGCAACATCTGTGTGGAGCGAACCCTTGGCGTCGTAATGATAGAGTGAGGAGAACATGAGTTGGCTGGCCGAAAGCTCGGCACTGCTGGTTGCAAAGAGAGGATTAAGCGTCTCAATCGGGCCAAGCGCCCCCTCGATATACGTCCCACCGGTCCCACCAGTTGCCGTCGTCGCGTCGCGACGGATAAAGATCTGAGCAATAATACCAAGCAAAATTACTGCAATGAGGACAAGCCACAGCACAACTCGCCGCCGGGCTCGACGCAAACTCTCGAAGCGGCTCCCTAGGAACTTGCCAACGTGGCGCGTCGCGCTATCTTCGAGCTGCTTGAGGTCACGGCGTGGTTTCTTGCGGCGAGATGGTACCGATTTCGCTGCTTTGGCTGCTCGCAGCGATTCATCCTCCTGAGGCACAACTGCCGACGAGGTCTCACGGCGCTGGAGGTGCTTCTCCTGCCGATTCGCCATGCCCTACCCCGCAGACGGCAACAAAAGTGCCGCCAAAATAGACCCAACAAAGGTAACAACCAAAAAGATCGTTGCCTCGAAGAGGTTCTTGTCTAGGCCGCGCCGCGTGGTATAGAGCTCGCCCGAAGCACCAAAGCCTGCACCAAGCGTCGCCCCGCGCTGCTGAAGCAAAATAGCCAGGACCATCAAGATGGCCGAGCCAATCATTATTGTTTGTAGAATACTATCAAGATTCATGTTGTTCCTCCTGCGTGCGCCCATAATTTAGCTCGAGCGCGCTGCTTACTATATAGTTTACCAGACTCATAATCAGGCCTGTCAAGATGGAGTGAAGAAACGTCATCTTGAGACCTGGTGCCAGTATCAGTGAAATATAGACCATAAAGCCGTTGACAACGACGGTAAAGAGACCGAGCGTGACGAGAATAGCGGGAAGCGATAGGATGATGGCAATCGGCTTAAAGACTGCATTGACGACTGAGAAGATGAGTCCAGCCAGCAAAAACACAGCAATACTCATATCGGGTTGGACACCGATATAGCCTGTACCAAAGATACGTACGGCAATCCACAGCCCAAGTGAATTTAGCACCCAGCGGATAATAAAGGCAAAAAATTGTCGTTTCATTTGCTCTAGTATAGCGGTTTTTTACCATTTTGTCGATAAGCTGGCGCTGAGATTATCGTGGCCGCTCGGCGTAATGAGAATGTCATCTTCAATCCGGACACCAATGCCCTCCTCTGGAATGTAAATTCCTGGCTCGACGGTAAGCACCATACCGGCGCGCAGTACCCGCGGCGCACCCAGGCTGTCGTGTGTATCGACGCCAAGCCCGTGGCTGGTAGCATGCGGATAGTAACGCCGGAAAGTAGCTTGGTCGTGGCGATCGCGTAGAAGGCCAAGCTGCTGTAAGGCGTCGCGCATAATATCGTCGCTCTGCTGGATGTAGTCAGCCACGGGGAGATTTGGCTCGAGCAGCTCTATGATGTGTTGCTGCGCTTGCACCACCGCAGCATGGACATCCTGCTGGCGCTGCGTCGGTTTGATACCATAGGTTCGAGTGATGTCCGCACAGTATCCATTGACCCGTGCTCCGACATCGATCAGCACCATATTCTCAGCGGTAAGCGGCCCTGCATTATGACTATAGTGCAAAGTGCAGGCATTAGCGCCACCAGCGACAATTGGACTATACGCATGGCGGGCATTGCAGTGCCGGAATAGGTAGTCAAACTCCGCCTCGCACTCATATTCATGCTGGCAGTCTGGCAAGCGCTGCTTGGCTACCTCAAAGGCCTCGATAGTCAGCGCAATTGCCTGGCGCAGCGCAGCAATCTCTTCCGGCTGCTTGATAGCCCGCAGTTCACGCAGCTGACGGAGACACGA
This sequence comes from uncultured Candidatus Saccharibacteria bacterium, assembly GCA_938036785.1. Classification (GTDB taxonomy): domain Bacteria; phylum Patescibacteriota; class Saccharimonadia; order Saccharimonadales; family Saccharimonadaceae; genus Saccharimonas. Next base: position 102,122 of record CALHWE010000014.1, read on the forward strand.
TTGTACTGAGGGGAAGATCCGCTGTAGCACTTTGCTCAGGTCACGCGAGGCGGGGTTGAGCATAAAACCGTAGTCGGTGCGGTCGTTCACTTCGTATACAACCGTATGGCGCTTGGCAAGCTGGCGCAGCTCTGCCTCAAAATCGTGGGCGTCAATCACTGCATCAGCACCACTGATCCGCTTGGCTTCCTCACTGCTGAGTTCACCAACGAAGGTCTGCTGCACCGCGTCGAGATGAGGACGCACGAGTGTTGTACGGCTCCGTAGTCCATCGATAATCAACTTCCAACCTGGTCGCTCAATTCCACTGAGCCACCAAAAGTTCGACTCCTGCTGAAACGGCGCTGGCTCATCGCCACTGCCCTGCACTTCGTCATACGCAGTCAATACTGCCAGCCCACCCGCAAGCGCATCAATGCAACGCGCTCGATTCTGACGAAAGTCGATCATGACCGCTTAATACCTCGCAGCACCTCTGTCAATTCTGCTGGGAAGAGGATCATCGTCTTCTGGCTTGGCTCGGCACTAATGCGCTCAAGTGTCGTGAGCGTACGCAGGTTGATTGCCCCTGGGGTGTTAGCAAGAATCTGAGCGGCTTCTGCAAGGGTCTCTGCAGCGGCTTTTTCACCATCGGCATTAATGATGTTGGCTCGGCGCTCACGCTCGGCTTCGGCTTGCTTAGCCATAGCACGCTTCATATCGCCTGGCAACTCGATGTTCTGAATTTTCACGTTCTCAACGTCAATCCCCCACTTGTCAGTTTCGGCATCGACAATCTCTTTGATCTGCTGGCTGAGCTCTTCTCGCTTGGCAAGCAGGTCGTCCATGTCAATGTTACCCGTCACATCACGCAGCGCTGCCTGAGCAAACTGGCTGGTAGCGTAGATGTAGTTCGTCGTCTCGAGGACGGCCTTTGGTGCATTGATAACGCGGAAGTACACCACAGCGTCCACGCCAACTGTCACGTTATCTTTGGTAATAACCTCCTGCTTTGGCACGTCGATCGGCGTCGAGCGGACATCGACCATCATAATCGTCTGAAAGATTGGCACCACCACACGTAGGCCTGGCGCGCGCTGACCCGAGAAGCGCCCAAGCGTTAGCACCACGCCGCGCTGGTATTGATTCACCACCCGAATCCCGCTCAGCATGAAGACAATCGTCGCCACGATGATGCCGATAATGATATATTCCATATTCCTCCTTTGGACTAGCTTATTGCTTTTATCATACCACATTGTGGCAAAATAGCGAGACAGCAATAGTCTTGGCATCTTACAGCATTATTAGAGCCTCTTCGACGCGTCAGCCCATTTCCGGTATACTAGATAGAGCTATGTCTGAGCCAGATTCGTCATCTTCATCACGCCAACCGCTGGCCGAGCGGCTGCGCCCACAGTCGCTTGATGCCGTGATAGGCCAGACACACTTGCTGGGCGATGCCGAGATTTTGCGCCAGATTGTCGCCAAGAAGCAGCCCGTGAGCCTCATCTTTTGGGGGCCACCGGGTACAGGCAAGACGACGCTGGCGCGGATTATTGCTCGCGAGGTGGAGGCTGAGTTTATCGAGCTCAGTGCCGTCACCAGTGGCAAGAAGGATGTCGAGCGAGTCATCCAGCATGCCCGGCAAAATTGGAATCTTGGCCTGCGTACCATACTCTTTGTCGATGAAATTCATCGTTTTAATAAGGCACAGCAAGACGCCTTTTTGCCTCATGTCGAGTCGGGGCTCATTACACTGATCGGTGCCACGACTGAGAATCCAAGCTTCGAGGTTATTACCCCACTGCTGAGCCGGATGCGCGTACTCGTCTTGCAACCACTGAGCAAAGACGAGATTCGCGCTATTCTCCAGCGCGCCATCACTACTTTAGGTAAGACAGAGCATGTCACGCCAGAGGCGCTCGATTACCTCGCCGAGCTATCGGGCGGCGATGCCCGAGTGGCGCTGGGCAACCTTGAGCTTGCCCTGAGTCTCGCTGAGACAGTGACGCCCGATATCGTCACAGCTGCCGCCCAAAAGAAGCTCCCAGGCTACGACAAGCAAGGCGAGATGCACTATGATGTGATCTCGGCCTTCATCAAGTCGATGCGGGGTAGCGATGTGCGCGCCACCCTCTATTATCTAAGCCGAATGATCGACGCTGGCGAAGACCCAAAGTTCATTGCCAGGCGCATGGTGGTATTCGCCAGTGAAGACATCGGGCTGGCAGGTAATGGTGCGTTATCTCTAGCGGTCGCGACCTTCCAAGCGGTGGAGCGGGTTGGCTTGCCTGAGGCCCGCTATAATCTCTATCACTGTGCCACAGCGCTTACTCGCTCAGCTAAATCGCGCGAGATCACCGACCTTATGCACGAGGCAGAGGCTCTTGCTCGCCGCTACGCCGATACACCAGTGCCGCTCCATCTGCGCAATGCTCCCACCAAACTCATGAAGGAGCTCGGCTATGGCAAAGGCTATCAGTGGCAGGCAAACTTCCAACATGAGAAGGGATTTTTGCCAGATGAGGTAGCCCAGCAATATAACAGCACTACGTAGCAACGTGAGACTCGGAGCGCCTTACCTCTTCCAGGGCTACTGCTGCGCTACTCCGAGCTGCTCATCCTTGAGTGCTGCGTACACCCCATTCGTCCAGCCAAAGCCATCTTGCAAGGGGTATTCCCCGCCGCCGCCCGCACTGGCAGTGACAACATCATACTTCTCGACCATTTTGCGCTTGTTGGCAAAGACAGCTTCATTGGTGGCAAGCCAGCGATCGCGAATGGTTGCCGCCAGTGTGTCATAGCCGTAGTTGCGCAGCCCCATAATAGCAAACCACTGCAGTGGTGCCCAGCCGTTGGGGGCATCCCACTGCTGGCCATTAGTGATGAGGGTTGAAAGAAGTCCACCTGGCTGCAAAAAGTCTTTCTCGAGCCGCTGCGCTACCGCTGCAGCTTGCTCATCAGTTGCAATTCCCACATATAGTGGCGTCACCGCGGCGAGCGTGAGTCGCCCCGTGGTCTGACCAGTGGTAATGGCATAATCCTCAAAGAATTGCGTGGTAGGTTGCCAGCAGTAGCGACGAATTGCCCGAGCTCGGCGCTCGGCCGCTGCCTCGAAACGCCGCGCCAGGCGACGCTGTTTGATGAGTCGGTAAGCCTCGGCGATCGTCATTTCGAGCTGATAGAGGAAGCAATTAAGGTCGACCGGCACATACTTTGTCGTCTCGATGGTCTGAATCTGACAGGGGTCGGCAAACCACCGGCTGCTAAAGTCCCACCCGCTCTCGGCTGCTGCCCGCAGATCAAGGAATGTCCGCGTCGTATGCGCTGAGGCTGCGTGATGCGCCGTATGGACATCTTCGCGATGCGACTCGGGGCGTGGTGTGGTGCGGTTATCATAGTAACGATTGAGCGGCGTGCCATCGGGCATAACAGCGACGCGGAGATACGCTGGGTACTCAACGGCCTTGGCTTTCGCAATCTGGCGACGACCTTTCATCCAAAAGCGATACTCAGCAAGAAGGCTTGGCAAAAACTCTGCATAGACCCGCTTGCCTCGGTGGCGTGCCAGTAGCTGTACCATCGCTGCAAACATGGGTGGCTGCGACCGACTTAAGAAGTATGTCCGATTGGCCGTGGGAATCATCCCAAATTTACGGAGCATATAGGTGTAGTTTCGTATCATGTGCTCGATAGAGCGCCAGCTCCCATCCGCCGCTAGGCCAAGCATAATAAAATACGTATCCCAATAAAACAACTCATCAAAGCGTCCACCTGGTGTCATATATGGATATGGTAGCGCAAGGAGCGAACCCCGATTCTTGCGATTGCGCCGCTCGAGCTGCCGCCAGAGCTGACTCACATGTTGGCGCGCAGTAGTGGTGTCGGTCGGTTGATAGTTCGAGGCCGGGTATACTGTGGTAGAAAAATGCTGCCCAACGAAGGTCGCGAGGTCGAAGCCGGGCTGGCGACGCTGCCGACGATACCGTGCCATAATCGTCCGGGCTGGCTTGGTGGGTGTCATATCGACAAACGCCTTACCGTCACCATAAATTTGCTGTGTTTGCACCTCATCAAAGAGCTCGCTGAGCGTCTCCTCAGGTGAGCTTGGCGTCGGGCGCACGAGCTCTACCGTCTGCACCGCAGCGGCTTTGGCATTCTCTTTGGTATCTTTGGTAAGAGCAATGATTTTCGCAGCAAAAGCGCGGCGGACGTTGTGCATGATAGGCGGTTTCTCCCTATGATGTTATGGTTGCTGTTTGGCGGCGCGTTTGCGCTCGTTGGCGTCGAGGTATTTCTTGCGGAGACGAAGAGCGTGCGGCGTAACCTCAAGGAGTTCGTCATCTTCGATAAAGTCGATCGATTGCTCAAGGCTCAGCTGGGTGTGAGGCGTCAGCTGGACGGTGCCGTCGCTTGATTTGCTGCGCATATTGGTAAGGTGCTTGGCCTTACAGACATTGATCTCAAGATCGTCTGGGCGGTTATTAAGACCAACGATCATCCCGGCGTACACCTCTGTCCCCGCCCCAACGAAGAGCTCACCGCGCGCTTCGGCCGCTTGCAAGGCATATGGTGTGGTCGTGCCTGGCTCAAAGGCGATCAAAACACCGTTACGCGTCCGCGGCAATGCACCACCAACCGGCTGATAGCCGTGCGGCAGGCTATACATAATAACTGTCCCCTTTGTATCTGTCAGAAGGCGGTTACGCAGGCCAATCAATGCTCGGGTTGTAATGGTATAGGTCATCCGCGCTGCGCCGCTAGTGGTTTGCTCTTGTTTGCGGAGCTCCGCTTTGCGCTTGCCAAGCTCTTGGCTAACAACACCAACAAACTCAGGACCAACCTCAACCAGCAGCTCTTCAACCGGCTCTTGCTCGCTGCCATCCTTGGTGATCGTCACAACTTCTGGCCGTCCAACCTCAAATTCGTAGCCTTCGCGGCGCATCGTCTCGATCAATACACTGAGGTGAAGCTCGCCTCGTCCCGATACTACAAAGCCAATACCAGACTCGGCCACTCGCAGCGCCACATTCGTCTCGAGTTCGCGCTGGAGACGATCGCCAATCTGCCGGCTGGTAGTGAATTCACCCTCGCGACCCTTCATCGGACTGGTGTTCGGTCCAAGATACATGCTAATAGTAGGGGCCTCGACTGCCATGACAGGTAGTGCCTCTGGTTGGTCGCGGCTCGCGAGCGTCTCGCCAATGTGCGCTTCGGCTGCACCAACGATGTAGACAATGTCACCCGCGCCTGCCTCGCTCACTTCTTCTTTAGCGAGGCCGCGGCTGATGAAGAGTTTATCGATCTTAGCATTGGTAGTCGTACCATCCGTCTTGATAAGCGTCAGCGCTTGGCCACGCTGAGCTACCCCGCGATGGATTCGGCCAATCGCATATTTGCCAAGGAAGGTATCGTACTGGAGGGCCGTCACGAGCATCTGGAAAGGCCCATCTGCCACCTGCGGCGCTGGGATGTGCGAGATGATCGCTTGGAAGATCGGTGCCAGGCTGGCTGGCTCACTGGCATCACTTGGCAGTGCCGCCCAGGCTTTGCCTTCGCGCGCTACAGCGTAGTACACCGGGTATTTGAGCTGTGCTTCGTCGGTGGCAAGCTCGAGGAAGAGATCGGCCAGCTCGTCCTCCACCTCGGCAATGCGCCGCGCAGGCTTGTCGATCTTGTTGATAATCACGACCGGTGTTAGACCAAGCTCAAGCGCTTTGCTCAGGACAAACTTTGTCTGTGGCATCGGACCTTCCTGCGCATCTACCACGAGGAGTACACCATCAGCCATGTTAAGCGTGCGCTCCACCTCGCCACTAAAGTCGGCGTGGCCAGGTGTGTCGATGATGTTAATCTTGTAGTCGACTGCTGGCTCAGCATCAGCAGGCTGGTAGTAGACTGTCGTTTGCTTGGCAGTGATAGTAATGCCACGCTCACGCTCTTGGTCGCCACTGTCCATAATGAGCGTCTGAGCCATTTCGGCTTGGTTGCTGCGGAATGTATTGCTCTGCTTGAGCAAGCCATCAAGTAGCGTTGTTTTGCCGTGGTCGACGTGGGCAATAATTGCAATATTACGAATATACTGTGGATCTGTCATAACATAAAATAACGGCCCGAATTATATCAGACCTTCCTTACTGCTTATAGTATCACACTGGCAGCTGGTTTGCCTAGGGTAATGTGCATAATTGCGGTGCATATCGTAAAGCCTCACCGCATCGTATCTTGTCACTGTGCGACCACTGTTATTGTCAGGCGATCGAGCAGGTCATCCACTGTCTCCGCTGTAGCAATTCGATGCCAGCCACGCGCCCCGACAATCATCTGTAGGTCATCGATCATGCTGACGATGGAGGGTGCAGACTGTTCTCGATAGTCAACCGTCTGCAAGCGCTCTAAGAGGCGCTGCCAGCCACCCTGGGCTCGAATCATCCGGATCATAAGCTCATACAAGTTGTAGACCTGGGCCGAATGATCCTCGCGGCCAGTTACGAGCAAATATTGCCGCTCGGTATGGCGCCCAGCCGTGCACTCTCTATCATACCCGTGGTTATAATACCCATACGTTCGCTGCAGTAGCGCAGCGGTATTGGCCTGGATCGCATGCGTAAGCTCAATGAAGGCGGCCGCTCGCGGGTCGCCTGGCTCGAGATCGATCGATATATCAATCGTATACTCCATCACATCTGCTTCCCACTCCTCGCGCTGAGCAATGATGCCACGTGGCGCTGTCTCGCCCAAGCACTGCAATACGTCGATATCCTGAGCATCATACCATGGCTCAGTATCAAGCTGGTGCAATGCATCGTGGAGAGCGAGTCGGTCGTGATAGGTGAGCGGATAGCCCTTCTCGGCAATGATCTGCCGCAGCGCACAGTCGATCATCGCATCATCATACTCCGCCACTGGCTGGCGCAGCTGCGCTACAAAGCGCTCGGCCTGCATGGTGTAGAGCGTCACATCGATCCCCATCACCCCGGCGTCAGAATAGACGATTCCATAGGCTTGGTAGTCAATCGTCTGAAACAACCCTGCCTCAAACAGCTGCCGATGCAGCGTTTGCATCACCAAATGCTCGTAGAGGTGTGCCACGAGATGATCGCCGCATGGCTTAAAGATATGAAACGACTCCATATCTGTATTATACCCTACTACTCCACATTTTGCTCGATTATGCTATACTAGCTATATGATGCTACGAAATGATACACAATGTTCGTCAAGTGATCGCCCCGCAGTACCCCCCCCACGGCCACTACGAGTGGCAGTTGTTGCCCCACCGTGGCTCGCTCTGCCTATCAAAGGCTATGGCGGCATCGAGCTCGTTGTCGAAAGCCTGGTGCGTGCACTGCAGCAACGCGATGATGTCGAGGTAGAGCTCTTTGCCAATGGCGCACGGCGGATGCGCAACGGCACACCAACCCACTCATACTACAAGCGCGAGCTCTTCGATACCATCGATGATCCCTACTATGACGCACCACTTCAAGCCCTCCAGACTCATCTCAATTTTACTCTCCACGCCATCGAAGCCGATGGCCATTTTGATATCATTCACGACCACAACCCCTACATTGGGCCAGCCTTTTTCTCACCAGTGAGCCGCATACCAGGATTACCACCAGTGTTGCATACCTTTCATGGGCCACCATTTTCTACGCCGCAGACTATTGAGGCGGGGCAAATGGATAATCGCCCACAACTCAAATATATGAATCCTGGCCGCCTCTACATGACGTGCATCTCGGAGGCAATGGCGCGCAAAGCCCCACGCGAGATCCGTCCCCACTTGCTACCAGCTGTGCACAACGCTATTGACTGCAACGCCTTCCCCTTCGTCTCGCACAAGCAAAATTACTACATCACCCTCGCCCGCTTCACCCAAGACAAAGGCCAAGCTACCGCTGTATCCTACGCTGCCCAGCACAAGAAGCGCCTCCGCATGGCGGGCACAGTCGCAGGGATCGGCAGCAACCGCAAGCTGCTCCTCGAGCTCTCTAACCCACTCACCAACTACCGACGCAACGAAGAATTCCGCTACTATAGCGACCACATCCTCCCGGCCGTTCTCAAACATCGGCGCATCACCTATGCAGGCAACCTCAGCGGCAAGAAAAAACTCGACTTCGTGGCCAACGCCAAGGCGCTGCTCTTCCCTATCGAGTGGGATGAGCCCTTTGGCATGGCAGTCATCGAGGCGCTGGCCTGCGGCACGCCCGTTGTGGCGATGAAGCGCGGTGCCATGCCCGAGATTATCACCCACGGCGTCAATGGCTTCCTTGCGAACAACCAAGATGAGTTCTTTGCCTACGCCAACCGGGTAGACGAGATCGACCCAGCCGCCTGTCGCGCCAGCATTGAGCAAAAATTCTCTGCCAATATTATGGCGCAAAATTATGTCGAGCGATATCAGGAGGTGATTGCTAGAGCACGGTGAGAGATGTATGCGAAACAAATTTTATTAAAGGAAGTTTATGCAAAGTATGTTAAGTAAGGTATAATCTCCCAATATATAACAAGTGTATATTAAGTACACATTACCTGCTTAGTCCCGTGCAGTAGATCTCTTAGATATTACTCACGATCGCAGCACAACAACACTATAGTATATACTCCTGCCTATGTCGTCATTTTCGTGCTGCACTGTCTGAGTAGACTTTTCTTGTGTTTGTATCTTCTGTTTTTGAGAACCCACTCTTTTGAGCTGTCCATATTCATCTTAAACTAGCCCCAGTCTATCAGCGGCATATCCTGGAAAATCGTCTAGACAGTAACAGATTCACATCCAGGTTAGTAGAAGAATCATCGTCAAGTGCAGCAAAGGTGCAATTTCAATCTTACCTTGGTATATCTCTAATGTTGTTCTGGGAGTATGTTTCTAGCAATGATTCTGCGACTTTCTCTGCGGGCCATTCGTCCGGAACAGTAATGAGAGTTCCATTTTTCAGGCGGGTAACTTGGAGCCCCGGAGCGAAGGATTTAATGGGGCCAACCGAATCATTAATCCAAACGTAGTACCCCAAAGGGACTGCCCAAGAATCACGTCGAGGGTCGCACAAGTTTAGTTCTGCATCATGAAAGGAAACGACGATCGGATCGAACGCAGCGATCATCGCAGTCATGGAACACATTCCTAGCTCCTTGATGCCATTCCATTCTGAATTGTAGAATGTCTGCATCGCGCTTGGCGAAGGTATTAAACGCGGAATTTCTGCTGCCCCAGCGTTGATGTTAAGGCTTGTTAGGAGATCTGTAGTTGAGGGAGTGTCGTACACTCCTAGTGTCAACCTGTATCCGTCAAGCTCAGGACTTGACATGTCGTCGAGCCTATCCGTCTCTTTGATATAGTTTGCGATGCTATTAGCATCGACATTCTTGACACTGTTTGGCTTTCCCCACTCCGATATGTCAATCTCTGGCGACAGTTCATTTATGAATTTGGTTGTCATTTGAGCGATTTCCTCTGAGGTTTCGTTGGTGCGCGCCCAGCGTGCCATAACTGCGGGAAGTTTATGTAACGCAATACTCATTTTTTGCTCCTCATGTTGTTCTGTACACAGAATAACATGTTATTAGTTTTTTCGGAATGGTGTATATACTACCTTAACCGAGTATATTTTCGCTTTTATGAATAATAACGAGATAGCCTGTGCTCCCTGTTTTGAGGAAATATGCCATTTTATTGGTAAAGTGTGTGACGGACACCAGTAGTGGTGTCTGCATTACATTTTGCAATAAAAAAGCACCTGGCAAAGGTGCATTTGTTCGCATTTTGTATGGTGCGGGTTAGGAGACTCTAACTCCTGGCCTCTTCCATGGCAAGGAAGCGCTCTAACAACTGAGCTAAACCCGCATGTTGCTGAGTTGTATTATATGGAATAGTGCGTAAAATTTCAAGCCCTTTATTCTATGAATCGCATACTATTCGCTCTTGCGCACTTCGTTCCGTCACTATTCTAGGATATGTACGTGTGGCTATTGTGTACTCACCTCTTGCTTTTGGAGAAGCAGAAAATAATTATACTCCAATTCTCACCATCTATTGAATAACGCAGAAAAGATACGTATCCTACTCCGCCGCACCAAAGCCACGAATTTTGCCAACGGCCGCTCGCTCGATTGTACTAACGTGGATCGCGTTGCCTTCGTTACCACCAACGGTGGTGAGTTTGCCATCTTGGTAACGCAGGAGGATATTAACGTGCTCACCACGTTGACTGGTTGTGTCGTAGAGGATGGCATCGCCTGGCTGGGGCGTATAGCTGCTATCGGCTGGGTGCCAGCGACCAGTCGTGCGATAGTACGTTTCGAGGCTGCGCACACCAGGGATGCGCCAGCCACCATTGTGTGGGTTGATAAATGGCACACCCGCTTGCTGGTACACCCAGCTAACGAAGTTTGCACACCAATCTTGCCGCTCGCCTTGGCTATAGAATGTACCAGGCTGTGGAGTGTCAAATTGCTGATGGGCAGTTGTGATGATCTTCGCTCGGACGGACGATAACTTCTTCGTGTCTATCGCTGGGAACTCCTCTTTTTGCCTAAGCTGCTGGACTGGATGGGGCTGCACGTGGCGTGATATAAAAAACAGAGCACCATACATAATAGCACTGCACAGTGCAATCGCAAGTATAACCCAGAGTGCAAACAGAGCAAGGCGTTGCCAGGAGAGCGGTGTGGACTGACGGAGCGATTTCATAGTGCTTATTATACACAATGTCTTGCTTGTGGGTGAGTAGGTATAGCTTCCCCTATATACAAACACCACTTGATTCGTAACTCACTCTACAAAGCCAAGGCAACCTCGATTACATCATACCAAAAGAAAAACACCCTCTTGTTTCAAAGAGAGTGTTTTACTGGTGGCTCCTACTAGACTCGAACTAGTGACACAAGGCTCTTCAGGCCTCTGCTCTACCAACTGAGCTAAAGAGCCACAAATTTACCTTATGATTGTACTAAAAATCTGGCGAGCTGGCAAGGAAAAAGCCAAGGCTCCTTGGAATTTATTCGCGCGCCGTTATTATTTATTATGGTGGTGATACTGATGAGTCAGCGCGTGACCCTTACCGCGGCGCAATAAATATAAATTAACAGGGTACGACACTAGGAACGCGGCAGTCATGCATAGCAGCCGGCTTGTCCAATACATCGGATGAGTGAGGTCTTTGTTCATGGCGCCTGGCACAACGAGCATGATGACATTGTCAACGATGGTCATCGACAGAATTGATAACGTATCGGCAGCGAAAACCAATTTGAAGGCTTTGATGAACGATAGCTTAGCGCTTATCAGCGGGATAGTTGATACAGTATAGCCAGACGTAAATGCCAAAACCGATGCCAAAATTACCGTGGCGTGCGGTGTAAATCCAGCGTGCGTGCCGATGGTGACGCCTAGCATTTCGCCGATCATGCAGCCCGCCAAACAGTGCAAGGTCGCTGCTAATGCCATGCGTTTGGTTGAAGTTTTTGTGTTGCAGTGAGAATGAGATTCGTGGTGCATCATTTCGTCCTTATATTATTTAACTCGTATAGATTAAGTAGCTCTTCGACGGCTTCATTTTGCTGGATTTCATCGCCTGAGGCCATTTTGTCAGCAATGTGCGTGCGCAAGTGCCGCTCCAAAATGAGCTTATTAAGTGATGCCAGCGACTTTTGCAGCGCCAGGCTTTGCGTCAAAATATCCATGCAATATGCGTCGTCGGCAATCTGCTTCTCTAGTCCGCGCATTTGCCCTAAAATAATTTTTATGCGGTGCAGAGCTCGCCGCTTGATATCTGCTGTATCCATAAAGTCATTATATACCCCATGGGGGTATTATGTCAACCTACTTAGCACATATTCAAAGCTTGACTGATTATAAGTATTTACTGACGTGAACAGCCTATTTTAGCTGGGTAGCCTTAGAATACTTCAGTGTAGTAACCAAGAAAACAATAGCCGGCGGAATGATAAATACCATATACGCGAGTACTGTGATCAAGGATTTTTCGGCAGGCAGCATCCACAGCGGCATATTGCCAATCGCAGGATTGGGGTCGTTGTCCTTTGCGATACCAAATAAACCATGCATGAATAGCATGCCTACATTCAGCATCAGCATGATTGAACTTACAATTCGCCATAGCCGCAGCCTCGCTAACGGTGAATGAGCCGTCCCGAGAGTCAAACAAAACGGTACCAAGAAAAGATTAACTATTACAGGTCCAAAAAACGGCTCGTCTTGCATGCGAGTAATAAACATCAAAAAAGCCCCGACGAAGAAAACAATCAGGGTAATTGTTGTACTGCGCGCTAGATGAAAAACAATATTATTACTACTATTAACAAACTCTCGATGCTGCTGAATAATACCTTTAGGAGCGTCGTTGGGGTTTGTAGCCGCCTCCGCCTCAGGTTCTACTGCTAACTGTTGGTTTGCCATTTGCGGTGATTGACTAGGTAACGGCTGTGTCGCTTGCGGCGGTTGGTCGGGCATTGGCTGCATCGTTGGTGTTGTCTGTGAAACTGGCGACTGCGGATTCGCGTTTTGCTGATCATTGTTCATATGGTTATTATACCGCTTTGGTGCTAGAATATCATTATATAAATAGGAGGTATTTATGGAAATAATGATAGTAATTTTAGTCATCGTGGCTATTTATGTGCTGAGCGGCATAAAAGTGGTCAATCAATACCAGCGCGGCGTGGTGCTGACGCTCGGTAAATTTACTGGCGTACGCGAGCCGGGCCTAAGGGTGGTGGTGCCGATTTTTCAGACGATGATGATGGTCGATGTGCGCTCCACGCCAATTGATGTGCCGAAACAAGAAGTCATCACCAAAGACAACGTCACTGTCGGCGTTGACGCGGTAGTTTATTTCCGAGTGATTAACGCGCCAAAGGCGGTGCTGGAGACGACCAACTACATTTATGCCACCAGCCAATTTGCCCAGGCTGCCCTGCGCGACGTCACCGGTAATGTCGATATGGACGATCTCTTGGCCAAGCGTGAGGAGATTTCACAGCAGATTAAAGAAATTGTCGATGCCGAGACCGACAAATGGGGTATCGATGTCGAGAATGTCAAGATTCAGAACAT
>CALHWE010000015.1 GCA_938036785.1 uncultured Candidatus Saccharibacteria bacterium
ACGTTGCTTAGATCTGTCTGCGTGTGGCATGGTTTATTGCCCCTGTTTTGCATACTCTGCTTCGACGGCGTCTTTTTGATCTTGCCACCAGCTTTGGTTGTCGCGGTACCACTCAATAGTTTGCAGCAGGCCGTCGCGCATGCCAGTTTGGTTATCGGTGTACTCAGGCTGCCAACCGAGTTCGCGGCGCAGTTTACTGGAATCCATGGCGTAGCGCATATCGTGACCTGGGCGGTCATTGACATGTTCGTACCAATCTTTACCTTTGCCCATCAGCTCGCAAATCAGTTCAATCACCATTTTGTTGTTGACGTGGTCGTTGTCGGCACCGATGATGTAGGTCTCGCCCAGCTTACCTTTTTCCAAGATGAGATGAACTGCCGAGTTGTGATCATCGACGTGAATCCAGTCGCGGACTTGCTCACCAGTGCCGTACAGCTTGGGCTTGATATCGCTCAAAATATTAGTGATTTGGCGTGGAATGAATTTTTCGATGTGCTGGTAGGGGCCGTAGTTGTTTGAGCAATTGGAAATCGTCGCTTTGATGCCGAAGCTGCGAATCCAGGCGCGCACTAGCATGTCGCTAGAGGCTTTGGTGCTGGAGTAGGGGCTGGATGGATTGTATGGCGTGTCTTCGGTGAAGCGGTTTGGATCGTCGAGCTCTAAGTCACCAAATACTTCGTCGGTCGAGATGTGATGGAGGCGCTTGCTGTGCTTGCGAATAGCCTCCAAGATGGTGTAAGTACCGACCACGTTGGTTTCGACAAACGGCCACGGATTGCGCAGGGAATTGTCATTGTGGCTTTCAGCGGCAAAATGTACTACAATGTCAGTTTCAGCGACTAATTTATCCATCAACTCGGCATCGCAAATGTCGCCTTCTATAAAATTGATCTGGTCAGCTACTGGCTGTAAATTGGCACGATTTCCCGCATAAGTTAACTTGTCGATAACGGTGATGTCGTATTCTGGCTTGTGTTTGACGGTATAATGCACAAAATTCGAGCCAATGAATCCCG
>CALHWE010000016.1 GCA_938036785.1 uncultured Candidatus Saccharibacteria bacterium
GTTGATCGCCCCCAGTGCTAATCTCGAAGGGCAGCCGCCCGCCCGCACTATTGCCGAAGCTCGTGTGTACTTTGGTAATGGTGTCGATTACTATTATGATGGTGGCACTGTGCCGACTAATACGCCACCATCACGCTTAGTACGAGTGCTATCTGATGGGGTGGTGGAACGACTCAGGTAGGGCATAATAACCTGAGAAATACTTAGAAGCTTACTCAATGATGTAAGTATTACAACATTTTTTAGAGCGGTTCTCACTGTTCGAGTGAGAACCATGCTAGACAATAGTGAGTTATCATACCTCACCCAAACAACATAGAGCGTGGGGTTACCCACGAGAGATCATGCGATTCAGGTATAATAGACTCATGACATATCTTGACCCTCAGCAATTTATCATCACTCGCAAACGCAAGAAATATCGCTTTGCTAAGTTCCATAACGCTGCTAACTGCTACGAGTGCGACGAATGGTGCCAGGCAATGCCAGAGGTGCGGCAGAGTGCGACGGTGCTCGAGGTTGGCGCTGGCACCGGGATGTTTAGTGTGGAACTAGCGGCGCAGCACCCAGATGAGGTGTTTGTAGCACTGGATGTTAAGGGCGATCGCTTGCAAAAAGGTGCATATACAGCGCTCGAGCGTGGCATTACCAATGTGCTGTTTGTGCGGGCTCGGGCCGATCAGATTGGCGAGCTCTTTGCTGCTCACTCACTCAAGCAGCTGTGGATAACCTTTCCTGATCCATTCCCCAAGCGGCGCAGCGCTGGCCGGCGTCTTACCCACCCAACATTCTTGCGCCAGTACGAGCAGCTGTTGCGGCCAGGTGGCTCGCTTTTGCTCAAGCATGACGATCGTGATTTCTTTTGCTGGAGCCTGGAGCAGCTCGTTGCTTGTCAGTGGTCGATTTGTGAACTATCTTTCGATCTCCACGAGTCGTCACTACCTGATGAATACAAGACGCTCACCGCCTACGAACAGCGCTGGATGAGTGAGGGGAAAGCGATTGGCTGTGTGCGAGCGACGACCGGTACTGGCCAGTAGTACCGCTCCGTAGCAAGATTACATACTCACCTGACTGAGCTCTAGCATGCCGTGTTGCTGGCTCGCTAGTGCGTTATTTTTGTAGCGTTGATCATAACTAATATCTGTGCTGCACCACTCGGGAGGGCAGAATGTTTCAGCACGTAGTGTTGCCTCGGTCTCGCGGCCACGAAACTCAACTTCAGCAGTGACGAGCTTTCCTTCAAGGTTGCCATGGTAGATATCAAGCTCGATTGTATGCTCGTTGCTATCAGGATCGGTGTAGGGTACATAGTAGCGTGTTTTCTCGATGCGCTTGCCCTTGGTGAGTGGCCATAGCGAAGCAAAGGTTGCTTCATTAATAATGATATTTTGCTCATCTCGCACGACAGTACCGCCCGATTTTACCGTGAGCTCAAAACGTTGCCCATCACCAAAACGCCGGACGCGTGTCTCCGATCCATCACTGCTGTGCGCGAGATAGCCCTGACTGATGTCGATATGATCATATGAGTCAATATCTGCTGGTATCTTATCAAGATTGACTAAAAATTTACGCTCAACTTCTTTGAGCTGATTGGGACGCTCAGGGACGTGAGAACTCATCATGTCGGCAGATTTTTCTTGTGCATAGCATGTCTCAAAATGATAAGCGAGGTTTGCATACAGCTCAGCGAGCTCAGGAAATTCTGTGCCGAATCGCTGAGTGAAGCTCTCGATGAGCTTGTCGTGTGCTGCTTGCAATTCAGCAAGATTTTTAATGCCATAATCCTCTTCGACTACCCGCACCCCTTGCCCAACAATATCCATCGCTACTGGAAGGATCTTATCGACTGCTCGTACAAAGCGTGCTTCGGGTGTGTTTTGTGCTTCGTAGCGCTCTAGCCCCTGACGCATAACGGGCGGAAGACGCTGTAATAATGTGTGGGCTGCTTGCTGCTCATTTTGTTGTTTAATGGAAAGTTGCACAGGGGTAAGGTCGAACGTTGCGACATCGCCAGTGGCAATCTCGAGTAGCTCGTGGACAGTTGCAAATTGCTGCACCATATCATTATCCAACTGCGGATAGAGACAGGCGCGTAATTCTGGCGCAAGGGCGGCAAGCGACCAGCTATGCTCTGCGTCATTCTCGCGCTCGCCACCGGGTTGGCGTGGCACGCGCATTACATCGGCCAAATCGCAGCTTATCTCCATACTCTGCAGTGCAATATGGCATAGTTGGCTTTGGATAGGTGATGGTGTGATATCTCGTTCGTGTGATATGTGTGGTGGATAATTGTGTTCTGGCAGCGAGGTCGTTGATGTGTGATTATATTGGTTACTATTGTGGTGACTATTGTATGGCAGGTTATTCATATCACTACCATAGCGTGCTATAGTAAATATAGATAGATAGGATAGTTTGAGTCAAATATGTTTGAGCAAGATACGATTAACCATTATATCCAAAGGCGAATTCTCAGTGTGCTGTGCTATCGTAAGATGGCTCGCTTTCGTGATCTGCGCCCGCCACGGGTGGATACCAATCTCTTTAGTTATCATCTCAAGGTGCTGATTCGTCACCAGCTTGTCCAAAAAGTGCCAGGTGGCTATAGCCTGGCACCACGTGGTTTGGCGTATGTCGATCGAGTTAGTACAGACAATATGCTGGTTCGAACCCAACCTAAAATCGTAACCATGCTAGTGGTGCAAAATAGTAATGGTGATGTCTTACTCCAACAGCGCACTAAGCAGCCCTACATTGATACCTGGACGCTCCCTTACGGCAAGCTCCACATTGATGACAGATCTATCCAAGCAGCAGCTCAGCGTGAAGCGGCGGAGAAACTTGGCGCTGTGGATCTAGTACTGCAGCATGCGGGCGAATGCTATATTCGTGTTTGGGCAGACAAGGCAATTCTCTCAACCACGCTTGCTCATGTATTTTATGGGACGACTGATGATATCACTCCGCACGAACGGCTCATTTGGGCGCGCCCACACAAACTGGCGCAGTACACGCTTGCACCGGCGGTGGAGCAGATTGTAGCGCGGGCATTCTTTCGCGATCCATACTTTTTTGAGGAGTTTGACGACGTTTTAGATCAATAACAAGGAGGATATATGAAGATCGACGACTACGCACAGCAAGCAATCACTACCCTGAGCAGTGACTATGCCTACGGTGATGCCAATGCCCAACTAATGGGTATGGTGCTAGGTCTGGGCGGTGAATCGGGTGAGGTGCTTGAGAAGTTTAAAAAGTTACTACGCGACCAACAGGGCACAATAACCGAGACAGATAAGCAGGCAATCATTAAGGAGCTGGGTGATATTTTGTGGTATGTAACGGCAGTGGCACACCTGCTTGGTTCAAGTCTTGAGGAGGTCGCTCAGCGTAATAACGCCAAGCTCGCCAGCCGCCAGCAGCGCGGTCAGCTGCGGGGTAGTGGGGATGACCGGTAGGTTGTGTATGGTTTGAGAATGCTGTAATGCATTGTAGCTACCGACAGTAGGTGAACACGTGTCAATGTCATTCGTGATGGGTGTGGATAGCATGAGGTAAGTGTACCTACCCTTCTTGCGCGAGCCGCTGTCGTACCCAGCCATCAATCGTACCTGCTCCCATGCAGAGCACAAGCTTGCCCTCAGCGCGGGCAGTTTGGATGGCGTGCCACAAGGTATCATCGAGCTCGGCATAGTGAACGCTACTACGGTTTGTTAGTTGCTCAGTAAGTTGCTGCGGGGTGAGGATGGATAGAGCTGGGTCTTCGCGGCTGAGGTAGGTTGGCAGCCAATAGATTTGCTCGGCGCGCTCCATACAGTCGGTGTATTGCTGACGGATCTCATGCTGACGGACGTTTTGATGTGGCTGATATACCAGCACAACGTGGTCGGACAATTCTCGTGCCATTTGCAATGTCGCGGCGATTTCTACCGGGTGGTGGCCATAATCGCTATACAGCCCAGTCCCAAGCCGCTCAAAGCGTCGCTGCACTCCCGGGAAGGTATTGATAGCCGCTCGAATGTGCTCGGGTGAGCCAAGCCTGAGCTGCTTGCACGCCGTTGCCACCAGTGTTGCGTTTGCTCGGTTGTGGGCCCCTGCGAGGGTAAATTGCTGTACATCCTCATCTTCCAAGACACGCGCCCGCCGCCGTGGTGGCACAACGCCTGCGTCGGCATCGCGCTGCCACATGATGGTATATTCGCTCTGCTCGAGGAAGCGGCTGAAGGCATCGGTGTAATCCTGCTTGGTAGGGTAGGTGTCCGGGTGGTCGTAGTCAACAGAGGTCAGCAGCGTGAGATAAGGGTGGAATTGCAAAAAGTTGCGGTCAAACTCATCACACTCATACACAAAGTAGCGACTGCCTGGCACATAGTGGCCACTGGGACCAAAGCTCAATGTTGTACCCACCGAGTAACTCACTGGCTCGCCCAGCTGACGCAGCGCCCACACCATCAGGCCAGTTGTTGTCGTCTTGCCGTGGGTACCAGCGATGGCGATGAGCTGGAGGTCTTTCTCGTTGATGAGATAAGTGAGGAGCTCGTCGCGCTTAGCGGTATAGATGCCAAGTCGGTGTGCTAAGACGAGCTCGGGGTGATCGGGTGGTAAAGCTGCAGTATAGATAAACCAATCGATGGGAGTTTGTTGATGGCGATAGGCCAGGTATTCGCCTGTTTGGTCTTGTGAGACGGAGATGCCACGCTGCTCGAGTTCTTGTGTCTCGAGTCCAATGTGGCTATCCGAGCCAAGCACATGGTGCCCTGCATCGTGTGCCAACTCAGCCAATGGCCCCAGGCCCACGCCGCCGATTCCAGAGAAGTAGATATTCATACCTTCCATTGTACCGCCTCTGGCACAAAACCACCAGAGGTAGCTAAGGAGTGCGATCGCTCCACCTCGCGCTACTGGGTTCAATATTGAGGCTATGCTATACTAGAGCCAAAGCATAAGTGGGCATACGTAGGGTACATAGTATGGCAAACAAACAGCAAGTCAAGCGGTCGATGAAGCGACTCCGGCGCATCAAGATGTGGCACCTGGTGCTACTGCTTATGGTGCTGCTCGTGCTGTCGGCAACCTTTTTGCGACTCAATAATGTGGGGATGACCGAGCGGCGACGGGCAGTTCTCTCGGCAGATAAGGCGGGCAATATGGAGCAGATTCGCCAGCGAATCGCCGACCTCCAGCAGTATTCCTCTGCCCATATGAATGCCGATACTGGCCCAATTTACCTGCAAGAGCAGTACAATCGCGATGTCAAGGCTGCGCTAAACGCCTCCATGAGCACCACCAACCGCGCCGGCCAAACCGCCAACGCCAAGGCTGATGCAGTGTGTAAGCCACGGTTCCGCAGCTGGTCGATAGAATACGTGCGCTGCGTCTACGAGGAGCTCGGCAAGCTTAGTAGCACCAATGCTGGCCTCCAAACTGCCAAAATGCCCGACACCAGCCTCTACCACTACAACTTCAGCGCACCGCTATGGTCGCCCGATTTCGCTGGCTGGACGATTCTCCTCACCGGCGTGGTTATCTCAGCCATTCTTGGGCGTATTGTGGGGATGATTATTTTGCGGATTATGCTGCGCATTCAGTATCGAGCGGCGAAATAAATAGCAAAAAAATAAAAAACTACAACATAATTTACAACACGTACAACACGCAAGATGGCCGTGAGCGAGCGTTCGCTCGGTGCTCCATAAAATTTATGCTTGACCCCTGTTTATCGTACAAAAATAGTACCAACATCTATCATACACAATAACCATAAGCAAAAAACAAAATTGCTTACCCTTAGCCGTCATCTCTGTAAAAAATCGCTATCAAAGTGTTGACATCCATTTTATGAGCATGTAGGCTAGGTTTTGTAAGATCAAATAGGAGGAGCACTATGGCTTACGAATATACTAGTTCGAATGGTACTACATACTACTTGCACACGCAAAAAGATGCGGTATTGCGCGGTGGCGTAAAGCGGACGATTTACTACTTTTGCAAATCACCAAACAACGGCAAGGGTGAGCCGTGTGACATGCCTGAGGGCTACTACGTGAAGGAACACTCACGCAACAAATTCCCCTTTGCTGCCAAGAAAGATGCGGCAAAGCCCACCAAGAAGGCTGCTAAGGCAACCAAATAACCCGGACACTTGTATATAGAAAAAGACCTTTCTGTAACAGAAGGGTCTTTTTTTGTTGAACTTAGTGCAAGAAGGGCTACACAGCAAGTAGAGTATGAGATGAAGTAAGCCGCGAGCCTATACCGCGTGACGATAACTAAGTTTGCATAGAGAAGTACGCTCTCACACCACTCAGAGCGCTAGAGCGCGATGTTTGGCATGAATTGTGGCTTTTCTCTCATTTTGTACCTCTCGCAGCGAGAGGGGTATGAGAGGGGGGTTGAGCAAGGCAAAGGCACTTGTAGAACTGGATGCTGGTGGCGCTGCGTACCGAGAGGTAAATAATTTTATACCGTTTGCATATACTAAAACACGCCACTATGGGCGTGCTATGACTAATCTTTGCAATGGTGGGGGCGGCTGGACTTGAACCAGCGGCCAACAGGTTATGAGCCCGCTGCTCTGACCACTGAGCTACGCCCCCAGATCACTTGCCACATTATACCGTATTGTTGGTGTATATGCTACTAGTAGTCGAGTTTCTTAGGGGTTTTTGGTAGTTTTGGACGCACTACATATTCTCCAGCGGCGGCATCCTGGGGGCTGAACAATCTTTCTTGTGCACTTCGCTTTGGCCTATTGCTGCGCTGAGCGGCGGTTTGGGATGGGTGAGTGGCTTGTGCTGCTTCTTTCACTTCGCGGCGGATACGCATACGCTTCAGGACAATCTTGTCGAACTGCGCATCACGATTGGTGCGTGCCTCGGCATACTGCTCTGGTGTCATCCCGAGTGACTCTGCAATAGCAATGTCAAGATCATACCAGGCTGCGGTACGTTTCTCTTTGAGTGTTTTGCTTCGTGGGTGCTGTGCAACCTGATGATCGTAGCTATTGATGATTATTTGGAGAGCGTAGAGGTCTTCGCGTGTTGGCTGAGTGGACTGCTCACAAGGTGAGGGTGTCTCAGCCTGTGCTTGGGGTGGGGCGTCTGGTGCGTGAGAAGATGCTGGCAATCCATCATTCTCTAAATCGGCTAAGAGATCACCTTGCTTGCCGTTTTTTTGTAGTAATAATGCTGCACGTCCTAATATTGCAGTGGCGGATCCTATTACCGTTTCTGGTAATACTAAAGACTCTGGGCTGCGTTGCCAAGCAGCCTCTTGAGAAGGTTGTTTGTATGTCATCTTGCATTGGTTATAGCACAGAGGTCGACACCTGGCAAGTCTATGAGCGATTTTTAACCAAAATTGTGGTGCGCAGCGTGTTTTTTTGCTGGCCGCAGCTTTTGCAGCAACTGCGTGGTCTACGGTATAATAGAAGCCTATGAAGTTTGTGTTCAGCGACACTACCAAGCGCCACATCATCTACAAGATCAAGCATGATTATCTCCAGCTCAACACCATTGTGCTGGCGCTTGCGCTCGTGATTGCGACATACCTTGCCTGGCAGTCGGTGGCACGTCTCCAGCAGAACTATACGCAGCAGCGCGAGCTAGAAACGAAACGGCGGCAGCTCGTCCTTACCGAGCTTGAGACACAAACGCTGCAATACCAAAAGAACTTCCGCGAGAGTGACGAATATAAAGAGCTTGCTGCTCGTGAGAAACTTGGCCTAGTGGCACCTGGCGAGAAGGTGATTGTGCTACCTAAGAATAGCGCTGAGGCGCACGATCCACCAACCGACAAGCCCGCTAACCCCGATGCACAGAGTAGCAACTTCGAGCAGTGGGTGACCTTCCTCTTTGGTGGTGCAGCCGAGCAGGCTCAGCAAAAGGATAAATAACAAGCGGGGAGCGGAAATCTTGACATTCAGGTGTTAAATCCTTGACAACTGGCATTCATCACTGGTAGAATAAGAACCGTAACGCGGGGTGGAGCAGCCCGGTTAGCTCGGTTGGCTCATAACCAACAGGTCGCAGGTTCAAATCCTGCCCCCGCAACCAAGGTAAGAACCCTACCACACGGTAGGGTTTTTGCTTTGGATTATCTTGGGAGGGTAGAGAAGAATAAGTCTAGCCTTTATCTTAGCACACCATTAGTCCCGCTACCACTGATGTTTGGCAGTATGCCATGAGTGCTATGCGAGTTGGTGGAGTCTCGCCTCAGGCATGAACCGGTGAGCGCTGTTCACACCTCTGATGTAGCCAGCAACGGCTCATGCCATCTTGGCGAATGACTTAGGGGCAAGCGCGTGGGAGAGGTAACAAAATAGCCTGAGAGGTGGCATATGACACAACAAGCAAAGGGCCGCCCTGGAATGGTGAGGGATACCGAGATAACAGGGATAAACAAGAAAAACTAAAATAAGAAACAATTTGTTTGCATTTTGTTCGTGTATATGCTAGGATCAAGGTAGGTCGATAATGACAACACAAAAAAAGAGGGTAGATATGCGAAAAAAGACGAAAGAAACCATACTCGCCACCTGGAATCGGTCGCGTAGTATGGCAGAGCTGCGGGCATTCATTGCCGCGCGCCACAGCAAACTAGCAGAGGTAGAGCTCTAAACGATCGAAAGCACCTTGGGTGATATGCCTGAGGTGCTTTGAATATATCCCTATAATATTCATCTTCGCACATCCGAAATAGGCTATAGCCTTGGATAAAAAACAAAACGGCGCACTCATCGTACGCCGCCTATCATATCTGGTAGCACCGACTGGGATCGAACCAGTGACCTCAGGCTTATGAGTCCTGCGCTCTAACCGGCTGAGCTACGGTGCCAAACATGACGCATTATAGCAGAGAATTAGTAAGAAGGCTAGGGCTCAGACGAGTGTTTTGGCGTTCTTTTTTGCCCAGGCCAGTGGTATAATAGAGAAAACGCCCAATCAGGAGTTAAGGAGAACCACCACATGATACGACGACCACGCTACGATTATGATTTGTTGGTGCTGGGTAGTGGTGCAGCTGGCAGTACTGCAGCTTTGGTGGCGGCCCGGGCAGATAAGAAGGTGGGGTTGATTGAGGCAGACACCTTTGGTGGTGGTGCGCCTAATTGGGGTGATATCCCCGTTAAGACGCTGCTGGGTGTGGCACAGCTTTACAATCGTATCCAGCGGGGTCACCAGTTTGGGCTCGATACATCGCGGGTGGATTTTGACTACCCAGCCATCCAGCACTGGAAAAATACAGTGGTAGAGCGGACTGGTGCGGGCGATAACGAGCACTATTATAACCAACAAGGGATTGATACATTCTACGGCAAAGGTGTCTTACGCGACCAGCACACTGTAACGATTGGTGATCATGAAGTAACGGCAGGGCATATTTTGATCGCAACAGGGGCACACGTGACCCAGCCAGCGATTGCGGGTATCGAGACGATTGATTGGCTGACACCACGCACCGCCCTCAAGCTGAGCCGCCCGCCACGTAGCCTATTGATCATTGGTGCGACGACGACGGCGATTGAGCTCGCGCATTTCTTTGCGACCTTTGGTAGCACGGTGTCGGTGGCAGAGCAGTCATCGCGCATTTTGCCGACTGAGGATGAAGAGGTAAGTGAGGCGGTGAGCAGCCTCTTGCAGCGCGACCAACCATTGTCAGTCCTCACGCAAACGACGATTCGCTCCCTCATGCGTGGTCCAAGTGGTAATGTGATCGTCCAATATATCCGTGGTGGTATTGAGCGGACGATGGAGGTAGAGCGTGTTTTGGTAGCAACCAAGCCAGAGCCGACCATTGATATTGGGCTTGATAATGCTGAGGTGACGTATTCGCCCGATGGCGGTGTTGAGGTCAATCAATTCTTCCAAACCAACGTGCGGCATATCTATGCGGCGGGACACGTGCTAGGTAATGATGTGCCAACCCACACCGTCTTGAGCGAGGGCCGGCTAACAGCGCACAACATCCTTCACCCTAAATCGCAAATGACGCTTGACTACGAGCTAGTGCCGCGCGCTACCTTCATCTACCCAGAGGTGGCTAGCGTGGGCTTTAATGAAGATGACTGTATTAAGCGCGATCTCAAGATCAATAAGGTGTTGGTGCCGCTCGGGATGATTGCTCGCAGCAATACAAGTGACTTCCGTGAGGGGTTCGTCAAGCTGATTAGCGACAAACAAGGGGTATTGCTCGGCGGGACAATCGTCGCTCCACGTGCTAGTGAGCTCATCCAAGAGGTCACTCTCGCCATCAAACACGACCTCACTGCTGAGCAGCTGGCAGAGCTCCCGCACGTTTTCTTAACGTGGAGCGAAGCAGTGCGAACGGCGGCAAGTAAGCTGTCGCGTAAGTAGAGAGATCTGTTTTTGTAGCTTCTATCCTCTGTTGTTTCTGAAGATGAAGTGATGTAGAGGAAAAATGCGGAAATTGCTAAGATCGCAGCGTCTAGACGAGAAAGAAGACATTTGAGTATATTACTGTATTTTTTATAAAAACAGAGAATGTTATGGTGCAAATTATATAGAGTGTGGCCTATTGCTTTGCTGTATATTACGAAAAGCCGTGACCACATTGCGAGACTCTAGAGCCTACAAGAAGCTCGCTGATGAGGACTCTGCCACGCTAGTTTGCATCGGTGTATTGCTAAAATAGCAAAGAGTATCCGCTTTCAGCTCCATTTAAGCAAGGCGGGGCATACTACCCGTAGTAGCACACGCTACCTCCTCCTCTATTATGCAAGCCGCCGCTCCTCCTCCCGGGCGGCTTGTTTTGTGTCTTGCGCCTAGCATATTGCGCATAATAAAACTAGTATTTACTCCTCTTGGCAAAATGAATATACTATTGCCATGGCGTATCTTGTTGCAGTGTCTGGTGGTGTGGATAGTGTAGTACTCTTGGATGTGATGGCGGCGCAGGCGACGGAGCCGTTGATTGTGGCGCATGTCGATCATGGGATCCGGGGTGAAGCATCGGCGGCGGATGCGCGCTTTGTGGCAGCACTGGCGGCGCGCTATGGACTACCCTTTGTGTCTACCCGGCTAGAGCTTGGGCCGAATGCAAGCGAAGCAGCAGCGCGAGAGGCTCGGTATGATTTTTTGCTCGATACAGCAGCGCAGTACCAAGCACCAGTGGTAACAGCACATCACTTGGACGATTTGGTAGAAACAGTGGCGCTTAACGTAGTACGTGGAACGGGATGGCGTGGGCTGGCCGTACTGAATCGCCCCGGGGTGGAGCGGCCACTACTGGGCTGGCGCAAGGCAGATATCCGCGCCTATGCGCTGGCTCATCGCCTGGAATGGGTAGAAGATGAGACGAATGCGAGTGACCGCTACACACGCAATCGGCTGCGGCGTTACATTCAGCGGCTCCTCACGGCAGAGCAGGCGACGCAGATTACCTCGCTGCGGGATCGGCAACTTGCGCTGCGCCATACGATTAATGATGAAGTGCAACACCTCTTGCCACAGTTTGCGGCTGAGCGCCATGGATTTATTATGATCGACGAAGCAAGCGCTCAGGAACTATTGGGTGCGATGATCATGTGGGCGGGTGCACCGCGTCCAACCCGTCCGCGGCTTGAGCGTGCGGTGCTAGCCATCAAGACTGCTCGTCCAGGCAGCCGCCATGTGGTGGGTGATGGAGTATATTTACAGTTTAGCCCTCGGCAATTCACTGTAGAAGTGGTACAATAGATCAGATTACTGTGTGAGAATGCAAGCGAACGAAAGGAGTGAGTTCCCTGATGAATAAAAAACCGTCGAAAGCGACCAATGCCCTGCGTCTAGGGCTGTTTTGGGCGATTGTGGTGCTAGGTGTGCTGGCATTTTGGGCAATTAATTCGCCGCAGGCCAACCTTAAGGAGGTGCCGCTCTCGGACGTGGTGAACCGGGCAAATAATGGCAAAATCGCTAAGATCGAGATCCAAGGCAATGAGCTGACCGTTACACCCAAAGGCCAGTCCAAGCCGACCGAGCGCAGCCTCAAAGAGAATGGCACTATCTATACCCAAGGACTCAAGCACGACAAAACAGAGGTAAAGGTGCAAAATGAGTCACAGACAGGCCTGTTGTTTTGGAATCTTGCACCAATTGTCCTGTCGGTCGTGTTGTTTGGTGTTCTCTTTATGTTTATGATGCGCCAAGCCCAGGGGCAGAATAGCCAAGCGATGGGCTTTGGCAAGAGTAAGGCCAAGCTGTATGGCCTTGATAAAGAGCGGGTAGTATTTGATGACATTGCGGGTAATGAAAACGCCAAGCAGGATTTGCAAGAGGTGGTGGACTTCCTTAAACATCCCAAGAAATATCAGAGCCTCGGTGCTAAGATCCCCAAAGGGATTCTCCTTGTTGGTAACCCTGGTACCGGTAAAACGATGTTGGCGCGAGCGGTTGCAGGCGAAGCTAACGTACCGTTCTTTTCCATTAGTGGCTCAGAGTTTGTGGAGATGTTTGTTGGTGTGGGGGCAAGCCGGGTACGCGACCTCTTTGCTAAGGCCAAGAAGAATGCGCCAGCCATTATCTTCATTGATGAGATCGATGCCGTGGGACGTAAACGTGGCTCTGGCATGGGCGGTGGCCACGACGAGCGCGAGCAGACGCTGAACCAGATTTTGGTAGAGATGGACGGCTTTGAGGCTGATACGAACGTGATTATCCTAGCGGCAACCAACCGGGCCGATGTGCTTGACCCAGCACTGTTGCGCCCAGGCCGTTTTGACCGCCATACGACGATTAGCCTACCCGAGCGCAAAGACCGTGAGGCAATCCTCAAGGTGCACTTCAAGAACAAACCAACCGATGCGTCGGTCGACCTCGACAAGCTTGCTGCCAAGACAGCCGGTAGCAGTGGTGCCGACCTCGCGAACATGGCCAACGAGGCAGCGATTATTGCAGCGCGCCGCGGCAAGAAGACGATCACCAACCAAGACCTGACCGAGGCCTTTGAGAAGGTGGCGATTGGCCCCGAGCGCAAAGCCAAGGTAATGACCGACCATGAGAAAGAACTCACGGCGTATCACGAGGCGGGTCATGCCATCGTGGGGCATGTCTTGCCGGATAGCGATCCAGTGCATAAGGTAACCATCATCCCGCGTGGTGGCACGGGCGGTGTGACATGGTTCTTACCTCCAGAAGACAAAAGCTACACCAATGTATACGAGTTTAAGGATATTCTGGCCCGAGCAATGGGTGGGCGGATTGCCGAGAAGCTAATCTATGGCGATGATGGTATTACGACGGGAGCGGGCAGTGATCTACGCAAAGCGACGGAGATTGCTCGTGATATGGTGATTGAGCAGGGCATGGGTGCAAAGCTCCGCGACCAGGTCTTCCATGAAGATAACGGTGGTATGGTGTTCGACAAGATCACTCACGAGCGACCATATAGTGATGCGACTGCTGAGGCGATTGACCACGAGGTAGAGGCGCTTATCAAAGAGGCTTCTCGCCGTGCTGAGATTGTCCTCTCGCACAACCGTCCAGCGCTTGAGAAACTCAAAGATGAGCTGCTTGCCCACGAAACACTAGAAGAAGACGAAGCTAAGGCTGCGATGGCAGATGCCACTTTGCCAACGGAGGCCAAGCTCCACTAGGAGCAGGGAGGTACCAGTGGCACATGGAGCAAATCGTCGGCGTGTCCGCTCAGTCGTCGCCAAAGCAAATAGCAAACTAAACATCAAGAATGCTGCTGCCCTACTCGCGGGCTCAACACTGCTGTCGAGCGTCTTGGGGATGTACCGTGAGCGGCTCATCAACGGCATGTATTACGACACCTACAAAGTGGGTGCTGATGCCTATACCGTAGCCTTTACTATCCCCGACTTCATGTTCTTTGTGCTGGTGTCTGGGGCGCTGAGCGTGTCCTTTATACCAGTGTTTAACCAGCGCTTGGCGTCAGGCAACAAGCAGTCGGCGTGGGATTTGAGCTCGAGCTTGATCAATTTCTTAGCGCTCACGACCTTAGCGGCGAGTATTTTGATTATGATCTTTGCTGAGCCGCTTGTGAATGTCGTGGTAGGGCCGGGGCTCAGCGAGTCAGGGCGGAGCCTGGCAGTGAGTATGATGCGTGTGATTGCGGTCAATCCATTCCTCTTCTCTATCTCTACCGTCATTGCCAGTATGCAGCAGGCGATTGGGCGCTTTACCTTCTATGCGTTGGCACCAACGATCTACAACATCGGTATTATCATCGGTGCGA
The DNA here is from genome assembly GCA_938036785.1 of uncultured Candidatus Saccharibacteria bacterium. GTDB lineage: Bacteria > Patescibacteriota > Saccharimonadia > Saccharimonadales > Saccharimonadaceae > Saccharimonas. Next base: position 14,203 of record CALHWE010000016.1, read on the forward strand.
CCTTCTTTACGAACGGTATTAATATCTTTGGCTGGCAGGTGTTTGATGGCGGCATTATGGGTGTAGCACTAGGTGTGGTGCTGGGCTCGGTGCTGCAGTTGATTGTGAGCTCGATTGGTCTGCTTGGCTTAGACTTTGACTATCGCTTTATGATCAAGCGCAAGAACAAGAGCTTTCGCCAAGTGCTGCGCTTGCTGCGGACGCGCTCACTCGACCAAGGGATTGACTACTTCAATGGTCTTGTAGAGACAAATCTTGCTTCGCGCATGGCTTATGGGACAGTGCGGGCTTACCAACAGGCGTCGGCGTTATCGTTGATGCCAGTGAATTTGATTGGTGTGGCGATTAGCAACGCAGCTTTCCCGCAAATGACAGAGCACCTCGGGGCAGGGCGCGAGGATCTCTTCCGCAAAGAACTGCAGGTGATGATCCGGGTGATTATTTGGTTGGCATTGCCAGTGGCGGTTATTACCTATTTTGCACGGGGCTATGTGGTGAGCTTTATCCATAACGGGGGCGACCCAGTGATATCCGGTTTTCTTGGGGTGCTGGTTCTGACGATATTTTTCCGCACGATTTATCATATTGCAGCACGTAGCTTCTATGCGCAGCAAGATACCAAGACCCCGCTTTATATCTCGTTCTTTGCGATTGGGTTTAACATTATCCTGGCGATTATCCTGGTAAATCTCTGGTCGAAGAACCAAAACCCAGGCTATGGCCTAGCTTGGGCGCAGTCTATTACTGCCGTGGTGGAGGTGATTGTCCTCTTCTTCTTCATGGGGCGGCGTATGCCGAAGCTGTTTGACCGCAGCTTCGTTAATAGCATCTACAAGATGGTCATCGCTGCGGTGCCAACTGGGTTAGCTGCTTACCTGAGTGTGGTGATGATCCCCTTTGGTACGAACGATAAGAGTTTCTTCCTTGCTTTTCCGAAGTTTATTATGATCACAGTAGTGAGCTTTGCGGTTTATATATGGTTCAGCCGGCGGCTGCGGCTTAAAGAGGCCGAGCCAGTGCTCAATCGGTTGCGGCAGATCTTCTTTGGGCGGATTAACCTTGGCTGGGGCTGGAAGCGCTAGTGTATGGAACATATCCGTAATTTCTGCATCATCGCCCATATCGACCACGGCAAGAGCACCCTGGCCGACCGCATGATGGAGCTGACAGGCACCGTGACCAAGCGGGATATGAAGCAGCAGTTGCTGGATAGCATGGATCTGGAGCGCGAGAAGGGGATTACCATCAAGCTCGCCCCGGTGCGGATGAAGTATGAATATACATCGGAAGCGGGTGCTGCCCCGTCGACTGCCACCCGCTTAGCATTATCTATTGATTCAATTGACGGGGGTAGAAACACCGCGCCCCAATCTGGCGCCTACGATCTCAACCTAATCGACACCCCCGGCCACGTGGATTTTAGCTACGAAGTATCGCGCAGCTTGCAGGCCTGCGAAGGTGCGGTGCTGGTGGTGGATGCCAGCCAGGGAATCCAGGCGCAGACGCTGGCCAATGTGTACCTCGCGATGGAGCAAGACCTCACCATCATCCCGGTGCTCAATAAAGTTGACCTGCCGGCGGCCGATGTGCCGCGCGTCTCCAAGCAGGTGATTAATCTACTCGGCTGCGATGAGAGCGATATTATTCATATCTCAGCCAAGACCGGGCAGAATGTACCGCAAGTGCTCCGGGCTATCGTCGAGCGTATCCCAGCGCCGGTGTCGCCACTGGCGGTGCAGGCTGAGCACATGGCCGCGCAAGATAGCAAGACGCCGAGTATACCAACCCGCGCCCTGATTTTTGATAGCTACTACGACGACTACCGGGGGGTCATCCTCTACGTGCGCGTGGTGGATGGCACGGTACCCAAAGGTGCGGACATCACCATGATGGCCACCGGCGCCCGTGGCCTTGCTCTGGAGGTAGGGCACCTGAGCCCAACTATGCAGCCCGACCCACTGCTTGGCACCGGCGAAATTGGCTACATCGTCACCAACCTCAAGACAACGCGTGAGGCACGGGTGGGGGATACAGTGACACTCAAAAAATATATGACGAAAGAATAGCGAGCACGATGAGTAACCTGAGCGATGATACAACGAATAAGTATATAGCCTCGCTCAAAAGGTGGCGCACGCAGTCATCACAAATACTCTTCGAGCACTCTCGACTCACCGTCGCAGAAGATACAATAGAGCTACCAAATGGAAAGACTATCCAATATATCCATTATCCCTACCATGGGCATGGTGGGGTAATCGTAGTGTGTCGCCGAGGCGATAATATTTTGGTACAGCAAGAGTATTCGTATCCGGTGGATGAAGTGTTGTATCAGTTCCCGGGCGGGAAGATTGAAGCGGGCGAGGATGTGTGTGCGGCGGCGCAGCGAGAGCTGGCTGAGGAGTCAAGCATTGCCATGACAGGTGTACGAGCGTGTGGTTGGCTCTATGCCGACAATCGTCGCACCAGTGCGAAGCTCCATGTGGTTTACGGCGAATATGCTGGGATAGACCGCCAGCACCGGCCAGATGACACCGAGCAAATCATTTCGGAGTGGCTGCCAATTACCACCATCCACCGCATGGTCGCTACTGGCGTAATCACCAACTACGCCATGCTCGCTGCCTGGGCCTTGCTCGCCGGTACCCTCCAGTGGGTAGGAGGTAGGGAGGGGTGAAAGGAAGCGTAGTATCTATCGTATATCACGGTGGAGGTGTAGTGATAAAAGGGTACAGATTTTGACATCATGACACCATGCTAGTATAGTATAAGTACTTACACAGTAACCCATCATATCATTTAGAAGTTATAGTGTAGTACTACCAAAACAACCATGGAACAGCGTCATCACACATCATCTCTAAACTTTACGGATCGGATGGACCAAATTCTTAACCGACCACTGACGGTGAATACGGTTGATAGCTATGCTGAGCATGCTTTGAGTGAGGTGATTGGGCTAATTGAATCAGCAGAGGATGCATATAGTCATCAGCCGACTATTGCTCAGCCGACTCATGCAGCGACAGAGGATGCCGCACTCCATTACTATGGCCTTGATGATGCAGCAGAGGTACTTGATCATCTCAGCGAGAAGGATGCTGAGCTACGGGCAATCGACCAGCGTATTGCAGCAGTTGCGACGTCTCATTTGGTGCTAGTTCCACCAGACATGCAACTGAGCGGCCCAAATGGATCTAGTGGAAGCGCTGAATCATATGAGCGACCAAAGACTCAGGCTAAGCTCAAGATGGTCCTATTCTTATTAGCAAATGAGTTTGAAGTTACACTTGATAGCCCAGATGAAGTAATGATTACTGAGGGTAGCGTCGATCCTGCTATGATGCGCCAGCTACCGTACTATGAGGTGGTCGTACCCTCGCTGAATCGCACAATATTGGTATGTGATGAGTATGGCAATGCGACATATGTCTTTGATACACAAAAGACCGAGCAACTCCTGCAGCAGCAGAACAGCACTGAGCCACTCTGTAACCGGACGAAGCGTGAACTCACAGCACTTATCGCTCAGCAGCCTGATTGCGGAACGGCATTGCGGACGAATAAAAATTTTGTAACTAACTTGATTGGTGAGTTAACAGAGATAAAAAGCCAATGGTGGATGGTGCCACGAGCAAACTATCTAGACCCCAGGCGAAGCCAAACAGATGATTATAAATCAATAGGTCAGGCAGCGCGTGATCTTGGTGTGCATAGGAAGGCGGTTGATCATGCGCTTAAATATCTTGGAGAAGAGCGAGTAGGTGATATTATAACTGATTCGCGTGGCACATTACTGACACGCGAGCAAATAGCACTCGTGCGACAAAGCCTAACGGAGCGGGGGTACTTTCGCTCACCGCCGACAGATTACCACGTTTCGTACGATATTGCTCGCGCGATTGGTGTTAGTCCTCGAACAACGATTCAAGTCATCGAAGAACTAAAGAAGGAGCAGCTGATCACAGGTATACACTGCCGGCAGAGGGGTGCGAAGTTGGGGGAGTATTACTCACCTGCTGAGCAGGAGACTATTCGGCAGCGGGCGATCGACCATGGCTATATTGTGCCAAAAGCTCCAGAAGGCTACATGACTATCATGGAAGCAAGCGAACGCTTGGGTGTTCGTTTTGACAGTGTGCAGTATACTGCAAAAAAGCTTGGAATTGCGATGAGGAAGTATAGAGCGATCGATGGCTATAGGCCAATGTTTTGCCTCTCGCCCGAGCAGTTCTCGCAGATTCAGCACTACCGCGAAAAGCATCTTAATCCATCCGCAGAACATAAGAGCTCCTCGCAAGAAGGGTAATTCTCCTCCGTCGCAAAACTTGCTATAATATCAAACATGACAGCGATAACCGTCCAGCCCCTCCCTGGCTACAAAGAGGTCAAGCCCTTCGTCTACGCAGGGTTTTTCCCGGTGTCTAATGAAGATTATAATGACCTGAAGGAGGCGATTGAGCGGTTGAGCCTGAGCGATAGTGCGCTGCAGTTTGAGCCAGAGAACTCACCGGTGCTAGGTTATGGTGTGCGGATTGGCTTCCTTGGCCTCTTGCATATGGATATCATTCGTGAGCGGCTCGAGCGCGAGTATAATTTGGACCTCATCGTCACCAACCCAAGTACCGACTACCAAGTGAGCTTAACCAATGGCGATGAGTTAGATATCAAGTCTGCCAGCGAATTGCCTGACCCAGCCCAGATCAAGGAGATTCGCGAGCCGTGGATTGATGGTGAGATCGTCGTACCCCAAGATTACATCGGCGCGGTGATCCAGCTCATCGTTAGTAAGCGCGGTCGGCAAAAGAACCTCAGTTACATCGACGAGCGTGCCCTCATCTCCTTTGCGGCACCACTGGCCAATCTCTTGACGGATTTTTATGACCAACTCAAGTCGGTCACTAGCGGCTACGGCTCGTTTAATTATGAACTGCGGGGCTACCAAGCGGAGGATTTAGTGCGCGTGGATTTCTACGTGGCAGGTGAGATGGTTGATGCGCTCAGCGTCATGTGTCACCGCTCGGAGTCGCAACGGCTGGGGCGCGAGGTGGTGAAGAAGCTCAAGGATGTCGTGCCGCGCCAGAGCTTTGAGGTGGCACTGCAGGCGGCGATTGGTGGGAGGTTTATTGCTCGCGAAAATATTGGTGCCTACCGCAAAGATGTGACGGGCTATCTCTACGGTGGTGATGTGAGCCGCAAAAAGAAACTCCTCGCCAAGCAAGCTCGCGGCAAGAAGCGTATGAAACGCTTTGGTAAGGTCGATATTCCTAGCGAAGCCTTTACCGTAATGCTCAAGCGAGATTAACAACTAACAGGAGTGTGGTGTGCAAGTGCAGATACGTTATGACCGATTGGTGGCCGATATAGACAGAGCACCAGTGTATGACAATGTGCCACCTGCAGAGAGAGAGCGATTATCGGTATTGGCGAGCAGTGGGCTTAGCGCGGCTTGCGCTAGAACTGAGCAATGGCAACGACGCGCTTACTCTTGATGGCATGCCAGTGCATTTTACTCGTCACTATGCGGACGCACGACGCACGGCGCAGTCAATTGCCCGTGGCCAGTGGACATACCAAACGCGCGGTAGAGAAGAGGAGATTGCAGTAGCGATTCATCATGAGTTTCGACCTGAGCAGCAGCTCCAACCGGCGTTGATTATTGCGCACAAGCGACATCACGCTGCAACGAAACCAGATTATATGGGGATGCCTGATTGCGTGCGTATCGGAGGACGTATGACAGATATCGATCAGTACTCCCAAGAGTTCCTGGAAGACTACTTTCAGATAGATTTAAACAATATCAAGAATAGTTAGCCAATTTCTTATATTAAGGGTAAGAAGCCACGCTCTACGATGTGCTATCATAAATATGATATGACTATGACGAATCTTCAATCACTTATCGAACAGTATCAGCCAACTGAGGCAGCATGTCGCCTAATTCGTGATGCACGTATTGTGCTGCTTGTTGGTATTTCGGGGGCCGGCAAGGATACGGTTGAGCGCCGCGTACTGCAATCACAAGATTTTCGACGACTTGTTTCATATACGACTCGTGCACCACGGCAAAATCGAGGTGTTATGGAAGTAGATGGGCGAGAATACTATTTTATCAATGAGGCGACAGCAGAGGAAATGCTGCAACAGCATGCCTTCGTTGAGGCGAAGTTTGTCCATGGAACACTGTACGGTACAGGGGTGGAGCAAATTAGGTCGATTCACAACGAGGGTAAGATTGTGATTAATGATGTTGACGTTCAGGGGATTGATGAATATAAGAGGCTCTCACAGCATGTTGTGGCAATTTTTGTATTGCCACCGAATTTTCATGAGTGGCGTCGTCGCTTAAGTGCCCGTTATACAACTACGCAAGAGTTTGAAAAAGAATGGCCAAAGCGTTATAGCAGTGCGATTCGTGAACTGACTCACGCACTCGAAGTTCCATACTACCACTTCGTCATCAACGACGATATCGACGAGACGGCGCGCATTGTGCGAGCGATTGCCTCCAAGTCAGATGTGTATAATCGCAAGGACGACGAAGCTCGCTTGGCAGCGCGAGATTTGCTCGATAGCCTCTTGCGCGAGCACCCGGAGCATGTATGAGTAAGCCAGCCACGCATGCTACCGCTGAGCCAGGTGATGTAGAACATAAGCAACGTTCATCTCTGGCGCTGCGCCGACCAGTGTGGTCGCCCACGGCGTTGGTCGATCAAGGGTTCTTTATTTTTGCGGGGGTGGCGTCATTTTGGTTTGTTTGGCTGGTGTGGCGCGAGGGCTGGCACACTGGTGGCTGGTGGCTGGTAGGGTTCTTTGCTGTGGTGTGGGTGATCACGGCATATTTTGCATTGCCGCGCTTGCACCGTATCTTAAGTAGTATTTATGTACCTAATTATTTCATTGGTCGAACACGCACCACAGATGGCCTCCTCGGAGATCCGGTTAATCTCGCCTTTCGCGGTAGCGAGGCCCAGTTGCATCGCGCCATGACAGCCGCTGGCTGGGCGCTGGCTGATGACGTGACGGTGCGCTCGTCGTGGCGGATTATCCTCGCCACACTGACCCGCCGCAGCTATCCTAATGCACCAGTCTCACCCCTAGTACTGTTTGGCCGGCAGCAGGACTTTGCCTACCAGCAGGAGATTGATGGCAACCCAGGCAAGCGTCACCATGTGCGCTTTTGGCGTTGCCCCCAGGGGTGGTTGTTGCCCGGTGGGCATCAGGTGGACTGGCTCGCGGCTGGTACGTACGATAAGAGTGTGGGGCTATCAATCTTTACGTTGCAAGTGACACACAAGATCGACGAAAATACCGACATCGAGCGCGACTATGTCGTCAAAACGGTTACGCGCGCCCTTCGTTCGATTGAGCTCACGGTGCTGGAGGATTTCTCGACGGGCTACCACTCACGCAATGGGGGTGGAGACAACATTATCACCGATGGCGACCTGCCCGTTATCGAGCTTGGCCGTGTCCGCGCCAAAGCAAGCGAAGACGAGGACGTGCCTTCCGATCTGATTCTCGACGCAACGACGCACGAGACTATGCCTGATGAACACGCTACTCTCATGTCGCAATTTTTGAGCCGCCGCCCGCCACAGATCGCCCTTGGGATTATTATGATTGGCCTGGCGATTGCTGTGGCCACGATGAGCACCTTCTTCGAGATTCTCAACTTTAGCCACTTGCGCATGGAAGTCGTGCGGATTTTTCACGAGAGTGGCCTGCCGCTGCAGAGTATTGAGAGTGCGACGCATATCGTGGCGACTATCTCAGCTATTGTATCGACAACGTGGATTGGCATCGTAATTTTTCTTGCGGGGCTAACCTTCCGCGGCAGTGACCGCTCGCGGATTTTGCTGATGAGCATTGCTAGCCTTGCAGCGGTGATTAGTTCATTTGGGTTAACGATCGGTAGGGTTACATGGTCGGCTGCTGGTACATTGCTCTTCATTGGTATCAACATCGTCATCGTGCTCATGTTCTCCACCGACGCTGCTCGGCGCTTCACCCGAGTACGCAGCGGGAAGTAATGGCCGTAGATTTGTAGGTTATACCCGGTACTGTTGCACTGTTTCTACTCTGGTGCGGGTGAATTGAGATAGACTACTCCATCTTCTGATAGAGCTACCATCGATTATAATAATTAATTCTGACCTCGGAACTAGGATTTGAATACTCACGAATAATATTCATCATTACTAATGTTCCAGGAAAGGGGTGATAACAACGAGAGGTGTGAGAGCTGCCAGAGTTTTGACAGCTCAAAGTTACTTAGATTGACAGCAGGGCAAAAAATCGCTACACTACCTGATATTGTGAAAGAGCAGATTGGTGATTTTGACGGTATTGTCAAGGGTCTTAGTACTGGTCCTGATCTTGATAGTGATATTCCTGAAAAATGTCGAAAGTGCCCGCTCCTGGCAGGAATAATAGAAGCGCTCAAAACGGCATGGGCGCAGAAGGAAGCGCTGGAACGTACAGCACTGGAGACAGCAGACAATATTACAACATGGCTACGAGTGCAAGGCATGTCTGAGGAGGAGATAAAGCAGATCCTAGAAGACCCGGAGCGGCTAGAAGAAGCACGAGCTGAGTATAGGAAGATTGCAGAGATGAAGCTTGCTATGGGTGATGCCGCGCTCAATCAGTTGCTACCAGGCATAAAAAAGCAAACAGCAGGCTGCCCTGGAATCATAAAATGCATGAGTCCGGATGGAAAAACGGTTGTAGAGGTGTGCGGCTCACCCACTATGCCTTACGGAAAGAGTAAAGAAGCAGCGACAGTCTGTCGTACTGGTGGAGATGAGCAGGACTCATCCGAATGAGACACCTCCGACTAATAGCAGCCTATTTACGCCAATAAATAACGACAGAGGGATATACAAAACACCGATGGCATCAGATAAAGAACGAGAATTTTATGGCATTGTGGAGGGGCTTGATGAGCCAGATATATCTGCAGCTTCTTATATCCCCAAGCAGTGCTATGGCTGCCCGCGAGCAGCCGAGTTACGCCGCAGGATAGCGATGACTGCCTGGACATATAGTGAGCTCTGGAAAAATTGCTTTGACATTGCAGATGGTGACCCCGAGCTAGGCAAGACTATCGTACGTGCTATGGATCGGCTCAAGCAGCAGAATCTGCAGGCAAGAAATGAACTGAGCCAGCTAACCACTCAGTGTAAGGAGCGCCAGTCTTGATAGGTAAAATAGTAGAAAGAAATGGCAGAGTGACAGAGGTAGTAACTACCGCATGTATGTTGCCATCACTCCCGCACCGCGAAACAATCGAGGGCGCAATGATCAAGCATCACGATCTCGACGACCAAGGAGCGGAAGGATAGCTCGCTGTGACACGTCTCGCTAACAGACGAGGCTTAGCAGCAAGAAATCGGCTACATCTTCCACTAGCTCATTAGCACTCTATTGACGAGAGTGCCAATTCTGCGCTATAATGCGATCATGACAGAACGGCAACAAGCGATTCTTTCTGCCATCATCGAGCAATACGCCGAGATCGCTGCCCCTGTGGGGAGTGTGACGTTGGCGAAGCTATTTGGCGTGTCTAGTGCAACCATTCGTAGCGAGATGGCCAAGCTCGAGGAGATGGGCTTCGTCAAGGCACCGCACACTAGTGCTGGGCGTATCCCCACCAGCAAGGGCTACCGCTTCTACGTCAATGGCATCACTAACGCTCAGATGAGTGAGCTCCCTAGCGGGATTGACCGTAGCACCAAGGCTATTGAAGCGCACGTTAACTCACATCTCGATGCAGCCGATCGAGCCATTCGCAGTGCGGTGGATAGCCTCGTCGAGCTCACGGGCAACCTGGGTTTTGCTACCATCGGCAGTGAGCTCTATATGAATGGCATTAGTCGGCTTTTTAGCCAGCCAGAATTTCTTGAGGGTAAGCATGTCCAATCGGTAGCACATTTGATTGACAATATCGAGCCGTGGCTGCGCGAAGCCCGGCCCAATGAGCCGCTTAACGTCTATATTGGCAGCGAGAACCCCATTGGCAAGAGCAGTGATGCGACGCTCATTATTAGTAAATTTCGCTCGCCCTATAGCGATCGCAGCTACATTGGTGTGATTGGCCCCATGCGCCAGCACTACCGCCGCACCATCGAGCTCGTCAAGCGCACTGGGGTGATGCTGGAGGAGATATTATGATGGCACGACCACTGCTATTTGCGCTGCAGCCATGCTATACTATGAAGGATAATGACGACTGAGCAGCCTGCTCAGTACCACAGGCAACACCACTAGGCAGGAGGAATGATATCGATGACAAAACATAAGAAAGCGCCAGATACAGCCGAGCTCGAGCAGCAGATTGGTGAGCTCACGCAGGATTTGCAGCGCACCAGAGCAGACTTTGAGAATTATCGCAAACGCGTTGATGCCGAAAAATCCCAGGCCAAGGCGGCAGGTGCTCAGCAGGCAATTCGCAAGCTCCTACCCGTGATTGATACGATCGAGCGCGCCACTGCCAATGTCCCCAAGAAACTTCAGAATGATACCTGGGCGAGTGGAGTAGTAGCGATGTCGAAAAAGCTCGATGGCTTGATGGCAGAGTTCAAGCTTGAGCCGATCGTGGTTGAGCTTGGCGCGACCGAGTTTGATCCAGACCTCCACGAAGCCGTCTCGATGGATGATGAAGGTGGTGACAAAGAAATTATTAGTGAAGAGCTGCAGCGCGGCTATAAGCTTGATGGCCACGTCCTGCGCCATGCTATGGTGCGGGTCAGCCGGCAGCCGTAGGGGTAAGCAGGATGAGGCGTTGGCTGCTTGCAGGAACACTCATCATATTAGCAGCACTTAGTGTTGGCAGTGCTCAGGCTCATGCAACGCCACTGGCCAACCAAGCCGATATCACGGTGGTCAAGCGAGCGAGCACAGCCTATCAAGCCTTTACACGTGAGCTTTATGCCACTCAGCCCAAGAAGGACTCTATTGATGAACGAGCCAAGCAGGCTGCAACAGCTTTTGCAGTGGTGGCAGAGCACTCATTTTCTACGCAGCTTGGCGATGAATATAACCGTCATGCGGCAGCTGTGAAGGAAAAAGCCTCAGCCGTTAAGACGCTTCTTGGGCGTGTTCCGCAGGCCTTCGCGAGCAAAGATACGCAGGCTGCAGCAGTCTATTTGACAGATGTAGAAACAGTGGTGAGTCAGTACGACTCAGCCGTTGGTGTGCTTAATACAACAGTCGACGACGCCAACCAAGCGACGAATCGCCTCTATTTGTTTATGGTGATTGGTGCTGGGCTTGTGGCGGCAGTCGCTACAGTGTGGGCGCGGCGCCAGCATACCCGGACATTTGCTAGTAAGCGTGTAGTGCGGGCACGCTGGGCGGTGGTTGCAGCAGCGGCAGCACCACTGGTGGGTGCAGTTTCGCTCTATGTGATATTTATCCAAGGGAGTGACACACGGGTTGTGCGCGGCGTGGGCTACGCGGTGCTGACCAGTGGTGTAGCAGTTCTTATCTATGCAGTGATGGCGTATTGGCGTCTCCGGCGGGCTGAGACGCTCGCGGCGGCAATTACTGCGGGCGATGAGATCTACCAGTGGTAAGCAAAATCTATTAGCACTCTTGACAGCCGAGTGCTAGCTCGCTATACTAAACCTATTGGCACTCGACTCCAAAGAGTGCTAGAATAGACAAGATGTTAATAGCCGAAACAATAAACTAACAACGTTGCGTCGCTGCCAGCAGGGCAGGCGCACAGGAGGAAACTATATGGGTAAAACTATCGGTATCGACCTTGGTACAACCAACAGTGCCTTTGCGTACTTAATCGCGGGCAAGCCAGAAGTTATCACTAATGCTGAGGGCAACCGCACCACACCGTCAGTGGTAGCAATCAACAAAAAAGGTGAGCGCCTTGTGGGGCAGGTGGCCCAGCGCCAGCGCGTGACTAACCCGAAAAATACAATCTATGGCGTCAAGCGCTTGATTGGCCGCAAATTCACCGACAAAGAAGTTCAGAAAGATCTCGACATCATGCCATACGAGATCGTCAAGAAGGGCAATGCCGTTGCCGTTAAGCTAGGCGATAAAGAATACACGCCAGAAGAAGTGAGCGCCATGATCCTAAGCAAGATCAAGGCTGATGCCGAAGCCTTCTTGGGTGAGAAGGTAACGAAGGCGGTCATTACCGTGCCAGCCTACTTCGACGATTCGCAGCGCCAGGCTACCAAGGATGCCGGTAAGATTGCTGGCCTAGAAGTCGAGCGTATCATCAATGAGCCAACGGCGGCTGCTCTCGCCTATGGTCTCGATAAGGGCAAAGAAGAGAACATCGTTGTCTTTGACCTTGGTGGTGGTACCTTCGATGTGTCGGTGCTAGAGATCAACGGTGATATTTTCCAGGTGCAGTCAACCAATGGCGACACCCACCTTGGTGGTGAAGACTTCGACAACGCCATCGTCAACTACTTCCTCGATGACTTCAAGGCCAAAGAAGGTATTGATCTGCGCAAAGATAACGCCGCTATGCAGCGCCTCAAGGACGAAGCTGAGAAGGCAAAGAAAGAGCTCTCGACTGTTACTGAGTATGATGTCAATATTCCATTCATCACAGCTGATGCCGATGGGCCAAAGCACTTCGAGATGAGCCTGACGCGAGCTAAACTTGAGGACTTGGTGAAGGATCTACTCGACCGCCTCGATGGGCCAGTAGAAAAAGCGCTCAAAGATGCAAAGCTGAGCAAGTCTGATATCGGCAACATCGTCATGGTTGGTGGTATGACTCGTATGCCAGCAGTGGTCGAGCGGGTGAAGAAGCTGTTTGGCAAAGACCCAATGCAGGGTGTCAACCCAGACGAAGTAGTGGCCGTTGGTGCGGCCATCCAGGGCGGTGTGCTGGCTGGTGACGTCAAGAGCGTGCTGCTGCTAGATGTGACGCCGCTGTCCCTCGGCATTGAGACAATGGGCGGTGTGTCAACCAAGCTAATTGAGCGCAACACCACTGTGCCAACCAGCAAGAGCGAAGTATTCTCAACTGCAGCAGATAATCAGCCACAGGTGGAAATTCATGTTTTGCAGGGTGAGCGCGAGTTTGCCAACGACAACAAGAGCCTAGGCCGCTTCGTGCTTGATGGTATTGCGCCAGCACCACGCGGTGTGCCACAGATTGAAGTGACCTTTAACATTGACGCCAATGGTATCCTCAGTGTTACCGCTAAGGACAAAGGCACAGGCAAAGAGCAGTCGATCACCATCCAAAACTCTGGCAACATGAGTAAGGAAGATATTGAGAAGGCACAGAAGGAAGCTGAGCTCCACGCCGATGAAGACAAGAAGAAGCGTGAAGCAATCGATGCCAAGAACCGCCTCGAGAATGCCATCTACCAGGCAAAGAAAATGCCCGATGAGTTTAAGGACAAGATCTCGAGCGACGACAAGAAGACGCTGGAAGATGCCATTGCCGAAGCTGAGAAGCACAAGAACGCAGAGGATAAAGACGAGCTCGAGGCTGCCACCAAGGCACTGGGCGACGTAACAATGTCTATCGGTGCTAAACTCTATCAACAGCAAGCTGAGGACAAAAAAGCCGAAGAAGAAGCTGACGCCAAGGCGAAAGCTACCGACAAGAAGCCTGGCAAAGATGAACCTGTCGAAGGCGAAGTTGTCGACGACAAAAGCAGCGACAAGAAGTAACATCGCGTTATAGCTACAACTGCATTGCAAATAGCCACCTGGAAAAGGTGGCTATTTGCTTGGTGCCATGAGTGTCCATAATGACAAATACCAAACGCCTCAAGCAAATCTACAAAGAAAACAAGAAGCCCACCTAGTATGAGCTTCTTATTGCGCGCTAACCTCTGTTATTTAATGTCCATCAACTCAATGTCGAACACGAGATCACTATTAGGCGGAATGTTAGCGGCAGTGCGAACGGAGCCGTAGGCCATCTCACTTGGGATGATGAGTCGGCGCATGCCACCGACCTTCATGCCAGGCACACCCTCTGTCCAGCCGCGGATGACTTGGTCGAGGTCGAAGGTGACAGGCTGACCAAAGTCGTGGCTGCTCTGGAAGATGACGCCATTCTTACACAGTGCACCAGTATAGTGTGCGGTGATAGTCGCGCCAGCTGGTACCTCAGTGCCAGTGCCGGGGATAATGTCAATAATCTGCAATGCGTCGACTTTGGCTATAGGTGTAAAGTCGGCGAGTTTGGTTCCTTCATATTGTGTCATGGCTCTATTATACCATTATGCGTATTCCGCCGCGCCACGCAGTTGAGCGGTGGGATGGCTGTGCTGGGTGGAGTGCGATCGACGACTATGACCTGCTGCAGCTGTGGGTGCGCGAAGAGATAGTCAAGCGTGCGCGTCATGGTGCTGGTGTAGCGTTTTTCATCTGGCGCTGCGGCGTAGTGAGCTCCCTCCTCGAGCGGTGTTGCCCAGCAGCAACTGGCGTGGATGGCACGAGTGTCTTGGGGGAGTTTGGGGTATTGGGGGTATTGCATGCCATAACCCACTAGATCGGCACACACAGCAGATAACGTGCGGGTGCACCGCTGCTGCAATGTGTTGCTTGCGGTGAATGTCCCCCGCTCGGCTGAGCTAAAAATCGTGCGTTTGCGCTCAAGCACGCTGCGTGTGCCATTTTTGATAATGACAAGCGAATTATAGATGCTATGTGGTTGATACTCTGGTGTGCCTACCACGAGCTCCGCTGTGGGCATAGAGGTAGAAAGCTTCTCCAGCTCGTCGAGTCGGGCATCTACCATATCACGTTGGTTTGGGACTTCAGGCAGATCCATGTCTGCCGTCGTCATGAGTTCGGGGCTGATGAAGCGATGGGCGGGGTGATCGGCAGCTGCTTGGCGTATCAGATCCATGTACTCGTGCCAGGTATTGGCAGAAACACCAGCAGTTGGTATACCCGATAGTTGCTCAGGGCAAAACACACCTGTTTGGCGGTGCCATTGGATGTCATAATGGCGGGCTTGTTTACGTGGTCTATTATACATAACTATATCATACGATATATCGATCTGCAGAGCAAATATACGCAAAATATCCCAATAGTATAGAAGAATTGGTGGGTGTTGATGAGTAAAACAAGGAATGTGGCAGCTCTGACGGGTTAGTTTTGGCTAGACTTTATATCCGCACATGACGAATTGTGATTATAGATTGATATCAGGAAGAGGCTAGGCTCTACACAAAGTATTCTTTATTGATACCGCCACTGTCCCATATCACGATTATAGACGTCGATGATCCGCGGCGTTAGCAGGGTCGAGGTGCCCGCTGGGGGTAGGCTCGCGGGGCGCTGGCGCAGGGCGTAGTCGAGCAGTTTGGTGTCGGTGTAGCTGAGCCCAGGCGGCAGTGGCTGGCTCAGTAGGCTGGCTTTATCCTTTGTCGAGAGCACAAAGCCCCACTCGCCAAAGGAAGGCACATTAATGCTAAAAGGCGTGATATGCCGCTGGGGCTGGGCAGATGTGATAGTGCTAGCCACCATTGCGAAGGCGTGTGGCGAAAAGTACGACGATGTTGCTTGGGTGATCATCACGCCAGTGGGGCTGAGAATACGCTCAGCCTGGCGGTAGAATTGCTGCGAGTAGAGCTTGGCTAAGCGGTCGTTCGATGGGTCGACCAGGTCGATTAGAATGGCATCATACGCCTGGTGTGTATTGAAGGCAAATAAAAAAGCGTCCTCATTGACGACGCGCACTTTGGGGCTAGCAAGCGAGCGCTTGTTTTGCTCGACTAGTAGGGGATTGGTGCGCGCCAGCTGCGTCATGGCCGGATCGATATCCACCAGGGTGATGTGCTCTACGCTCGGGTACTTAAGGATCTCGCGCGCGAGCAGTCCGTCGCCACCGCCCATAATCAACACGTTTTTGGGTTGCTTGACCGCCGTCATAGCCGCACCAGCCAGCGTTTCGTGGTAGCGGGCTTCGTCTAGGCTAGAAAACTGCAGGTTGTTATTCAGATACAGGCGTAAATCCTGCTTGTACTTGGTGAGGACAATCTTTTGGTAAGCCGACTGCTGGTAGAGAATAACTGGGTCTTTATAGGCCTTGGTATCAATGCGGTGCTCCAACCAGCTGGCACCAAAGAATAGCCCAAGCAGCAGAATGGTTGCGATTACACTGGCTGCCAGGAGTTTGCGTGAAGTCTTGAGCTGTAATAGAATCAGCACTGCCACGGCGATGTTAAGCGTAGCGATCAAGTAGGTGCTGCGCATCAGGCCAAGGCTGGGCAGCAAGAAGAGCGGGAAGATCAGCGAGGCTACCAGCGCACCAAAGTAATCAATTGCGAGCACCTTACTGAGGAGCTCCACTGAAGACGGTCGGCCGTAGCGGGTAAACATCTTGACGAGTAGCGGAATCTCCAGGCCAATCAACACACCAATCACCAGGCTAATCAGCGCAAACACCGGCCAGTGCAGCTTGCTTAAGCTAAAGGCGCTGTAGAGCAGCAGCACCGAATTACCACCCACCAGCCCGAGCAGGATTTCATTCACGGCGAAGCTTGTGGCTGGGTGCCAGTGAATATGTCGCACGAGCAACGACCCCACCCCCATGCCAAAGAGGGTTATACCAGTTGCCAGGCTAAAACTCAGGATTGAATCACCCACCAGATACGAGGCAGCCGTACCCAGGATGAGCTCGTAGATAAGCCCGCCAATTGCCACGAGGAGCGCTGCCGCAAACAGCGCGATATTTTCCTTGTTGGTGATACGCTTGGTGCCTGGTGGCGTGACGCGAGTATGTGCCATAGTGTCTTTCGTCTACCTTTCGCGCCCAGGTTATTTACCTACGCCGCCACTGCCGCCGCCATAGACGCTGCGCCCATGGTACGTGCCGGTGCCGTGCGAATCATCGTGGCCAAAGAACTCATCGTAAATAGCAAATAGCAGCGCGCCAACAAAGCTGATGATCATCACCCAGCGCCAAAATAGCGGCCAGTTGCGCGGGCGAATAAGCCGGCCAAATAATTCCTTTTGCTGCGCATCGGACAGCGGTGTTTTGCGGTAAACATCGTACTCACGCCGGTTGTATTTTTCTACCGTGTAGGTGGTGGTAGCGCCGGTCTCGGCATCGGTGTAGTGCAGGCTAGCGTAGGCCATTGGTTCACCCTCGAAGACCTGGTAGGCGTTCTTGCCGTGGATGGCCATAATGGTGCCTTCGCCGGCCTCGGCAACGGTAATGGTTTGCACCGTGCCATCCTCGAGCGTGATGCTAAACTCATTGCCCGCAGCCAGGTGCTCTGGCTCAAGCCGCTGGGCAAACCGCACTGGCTCATAGAGCGACACAACCTTGCTATCGTGGTCGTATTCTACCCAGCTATCGTAATTTTCGAGGCCCGTCAGCTCCCACTCTTCCCAGTAGGAGGTTTGCTTGGTTTCGGGGTTTTCTTCTTTAAATAGCAAGCAACCCACTGCGCGGAAGTTGGTTCGCTTGCCGCGCAGGACATCATTAATCTTGAGGCGAGCTTTGGTGCGTTTGGTCATAATACAGCGCTTTCGATCGTTATGGTAATGGTATAAAATGCGTCTGCAATGGCTTGGCGAAGAGTCTCGATTGTATCCTCGCCTAAGGGCCGGCACGTGGCAATACTGAGGTATGCTCCGCAGCTCTCGGGCCAGGTGTGGATGGTGGCGTGCGACTCCGCGAGCAGCAACGACACACTCACGCCCTGCGGCGAGAACTGATGCGAGACAGACTCGAGCGCGTGCAGGCCAGCCAGCTCGGCAAGTGTGTGCACCGTCTTTTCGGCATACGCAAGGTCATCCAGCCGCGTGGCATCTGCCTGGCGAATCGTAAAAATCAGTGCTTGTACCTGCTCCATTTGCATCGCATGCGTTATTATACCACTTATGATGCTAAAGAGCGAGCCCACCTTGCTTATAGCAAAACCAGCCAGGTTGGCTGACTGGTCTGCTGTAGCGTGCGAATAGTTATGGCTCGAGAGTGTGCTGTGGCACGCCGGAGCTTGGCTCGTGTGAGTTGACTGTCAGTGGTATAACAAAACCCTGGTATTGCGCGAGTGTCACCATGTCGCCAGGCTGTAGCTCGTAGCGCGTGCGCGTGTTGCCATCGGTCAGGTAGAGCTCAGCAACGCGGGCCGACGTAGCATTAGTCACGCCATCTTGCTCGGGCTTAGCATGGAATGTATCTGCTTCGGCGAGTGTGGCGATGTGCCGGTCTACCACAGTGCCGATGCTGTCGCCAGCCTCGACGGCTAGAGTAGCAATACTATCTAGGTTGGCTGGTAGTTGAGGTTCTTCTGTGGTTTTGCCTGCTTCGTAGGCTTGGCGCTGGCTGAGGTAAGCGCTATACGCATCGACTAGCCGGGTAGCTTGCTCTTCGGGGGTGGGTTGATGCTCGGCTTGCGTGCTTGGGCTTTCCTTTCTGCCTAGACAGCGATGTCCAAGGAGTATAGCAGTTAAGCCAACACCAATGACACCTAGCGCAGTGCGCCGTGAAGTTATTGTTAATTCAGGAGCTTCGTGTACTTTGTGCGGTGCAGGCTCTACCAAATGAGGGTGTTTGCCATTACTGTATTTTTCATAATTGGGTGTTGATGAAGAATCACCCCTGTTTGTTCTCTGTTGTGTACTCATAGTTCATTCACTATACAACAGAGGTCGCAAAAAGGGAAGAGGAAAATAGCAAAATAACACACAATATTGCATAATGTGCCCAAAAACAGGGGTAATAACATATAATACACAATATTATACATAATAATGCAATAATATAATCTTGTTGCACATACACAAACGCCAATATCTTACAGCCTGGTGGCTTACTTAACGCTCTTTCTGGAGGTAGCTTGGCTACATAAAAATGAATACTTTTCTAGAACATTCACTCTCTTAGTGCGAGGATGCAGCGCTTATTATAGCGGCGAACCATCATATCTCATCGAATAAAACGGCAGGCATAAGTGAGAGTATACCAGAGGTCATAAGCCAAAAATAGAACAAATACCATAAATTTGCTGTTTTTGAGGTATTTCTGCTGCGGATGCCATGCTACAATAGAGGGTATGAGATCTACTCGAACCATCCAAATTGTGAATATTACTGGGCGAGAACTCGCCGGCAAATCATCAACAATTCGGGAGCTAATGCCGCGGCTGGGTGCCGGGGTTGTTTTGTTTCGCCCGAGCGATGTCTTGCGCGAATATGCCGCGAGCCATCATATCACGCTGCGCAAGCGGAGCGATTATTTGCGCGTGCTGCAGATCATGACGGAGTCTGCACCGAGCTTACTGGCCGACCGGGCACTGGAGCTACTTGAGCGGCCTGGTGTGGAGCTAGTGGTGCTCGATGGCCTGCGTGACTACCGCAGCGCCTGCCGCCTTAAGGAACGGCTGGGTGATCGCTACCGGACGGTGGTGCTCACAGCGCCAGATGAACTCCGCTATGAGCGCTTTAAGGGAGTGGCCGAGGCGAGGCGGCGTGCTGGACGTGATGCAGCGGTTATTCAGAGCTTCGAAGAATTTATGCGTGATGGTGAGGACGACATGGATAGCATGCAGCAATTCCCAGCGGTGCTGGCCAGCCACGATCTAACGCCTGGTGGCCCGATTGACACGAGCACCTATCCATCGGCTGTTGCAGTGGCAGATGAGATTATCAGCTACTTGGTGTAGAGTAACCCAGATCAGGCAGTGAATGCGGGTGGGCGATCATGTATCGACAAAACACAGTAATACCATCTGTACTCTCCAAGACGCTTATGTTATGATGAAGGCATGAATAAGCGAGGGTTTACGCTAGTCGAGATTTTGACAGTGGTGGCGATACTAGCGATCTTGGTATCGGCGTCGATTGTGGGGTATGGTGCGTGGCGTCAGCGTGCAGCCCAGACAGAGCTCGTGAGTGATCTGCGGGCTGCTGCCGCGGCAATGACAGCCTATAGGACGTTTTATAATGGCTATCCTACATCGCTCCCAGCTGATTATCACAAGAGTGAGAATATTACGGCGACGCTTAAGTACGTCGCGTCGGCAACCTACTGCATAGAGGCAACGACGCGCACCACTCGGGGGCTTGTCTTTCATGTGAAGGGCTCAGAGAGCGAGCCCAAAGAGGGTGGGTGTGATGCCTACCAGGCGCAATCTGGCGAGAATGAGTCGCGAGCAGCCGATGGTGTGCTGCGCTACTGTCATGTGATCCGTGTGGTTGAACCAACCCAGCCAGCGGCGTGTGAGCCAGAGCTTCAAAGATAAAGTTCTGTATCAATAAAAAGCCAAACTGGAAGTTGGATTCTCTATGAGTTGTATATCCTGTTAGTCAAGATGACAATAAATTAGCTATTGTATTTTATACTACAGATCAATCACCTCACCCCGGTCGATAGGCTTATGAACTGTGCGATGCCCACGCATACGATGGCGCAGTGTACGGCGCAGCTCAATGGCATTGGTGAGGAGAATGATGCCATTAACCAGTGCATAGCCACCAACGATTTGGACGAAAAGCTGAGCACTGCCAACAGGGAAGAGCCAGAGGACGAAGCTCATGATCACACCGATCACGCCAGACATGAGCCAGAGCGCTCTCGTACGGCTCCCAGCAGGGAAGATACGGCTCAGTACAAGGTCGATGAGGCTGCGCAGCATCACCACCCAGCCAAGCACAAAGCTGAGTGTTGCCACACTGACCCGAGGGTTGGCGAGCACTACACCAAGCAGAATAAGCAGCGCACCTGCCACCACGAGGAACGTCCTCGCTTGGCTATTTGCTACCTGCAGCCCACGTACCAGCTGCGACAGGCCCCAGATGATGATCAAAATAGCGAGGAGTGTCATCAAAACAGTGAGAGTCACTGCTGGCATCACAAGTGATACTCCACCAAAGATAATCAATGACAGGCTAATGATAATAATCACCCACCACGCACCAATAAGCTGTCTTTTGAGTTGTTCGATCATACATGCCTCCTTGTCTTTCTAGTGTAGATGATGGCGGGGTAATCTGCAATTAATAGGTGAGGCTATGAACTATCCACCACTGTAGAGATGGTATAGTGCTCGGGCACTAGTCACGGGCAAACTGCATCAGCACGAGTGGGTCACCAGTGACGGAGCGCAGAGTGTAAGCGCTGGGTAGTGTTGGGGTGGTGGTTGCGGTCGAGCTGCTATAGTAGAGAACGTTGATTTTTTTGGCATTGGTAAAGGGCTGAGTGGTGTCGGCTACCTTGTGGTACGTGGTACTCCCTTCGAGCGGTGCGTAGCCGCCCATCAGTGGGCCACCCACATAGGCCATGTAGATGGGGCAATGCGACTGCGCTTGCTCGAGATAATAGCTTATCTCTATAGCGATGTACGGGTCGGCCGCAAGGATGACACTCCCATCATGGCAGGTGGTGTCGAGCTGGGTGGCAATTTGCTTTACGTTGGGTCGCTCATCGCGCTGGAAGTTGAAGTTACCCTGCAGTGATAACTGTACCATGCCATACAACATAATTACTGGCAGAAGTACCAAGAGAGCGGTTGACACAGCCTTGTGCCAGCGCAATGGCGAATGATGCAGGGCTACGCAGGCTGTATAGAGGACGACGCTTGCAATAGCAACACCACTGATTGCTACGTGAGCAAGGTAGCGCTCGACATACATTGGAGCAGATAGTGACACAACGATTAATGCTGCAGCTGGTACGCCCACATGAGCAAGCAATAGCCAGGCAAGCTCGGGGTGCGGCAACGAACGCATTGCACGAGGCCACGCCCACGCAACGGCACAGATAATAATCAGGACAAGTTGCGACGACACAACGCCTAGCAGCCAAGATGGCTTATAAATCATATTGAAGGATGCGATGCCAAGCAAATTCTGCAGATTCATCGGCTGGCCAATCTCGGCCAAAGCACCATTGCCAATCTGTCCCAAGAAGGTCGGTAGCCACGGCAAGAACAACATAAAGCTCACGACATATGCCCAGAGCCACGGCAACTTCCACCACTGCTGCAAGCCTTGGCGACGGTAGGTCATAACCATGAGCCAGAGCAGCTGGGCTAGCCAGAGTAAGGCGCTATAATACAGCGTCCCCATACCGAAAGCGACAAGTACCGCATAAAGCATCCAGTCGCGCCAGCGATCATCGTGCCAAGCGCGTGCCAGTACGGCGGTGGCGCTTACACCGATGAGTGACCCTAAAGCATACATCCGTATCTCGAAGCCATAACGCATGAGTAGGGGTGTGCCAATCAGTGTGAGGAGTGTATACCCCGCGGCGCGCTTACCAAACCAGCGCCGCACAAAGCACCCCATAATAACCATCGCACCGCCATAGCAGAGGATACTAAAGGCACGCAGGGCTGGCTCGCTATAACCCCACACGCTGGCCCAGAGCTTGAGGATGAGATAGTAGAGCGGCGGGTGTGTATCGATACTGGTGAGGCGAATGAGTTCACTGATTGGCTGCTTGGCGAGCCACACCGAATACGCCTCATCAAACCACACACTTTGCTGGCTGCCAATCCACCAGCACAGCGCCATTGCCACCAGTGGTGCTAGTACAATGGCAATGCGAAACCAATGGTGTCGCATCTTACAGACAAAGGGAAATAGTCGATTTGTGAGAATAAGGGCGGAATTCTTGACCCGTGCGGCAGATTGTTGCCGCGCTAGTTGTTTACTCATATCTTTTATAGTACCGATTTGTTGGCAAAAAATCCACTAGCAAAGCCATAATCATCCGTGGTACAATACCACTATACGTACCCGTAGCTCAGCTGGATAGAGCGTTGGTTTCCGGAACCAAAGGTCGCAGGTTCGAACCCTGCCGGGTATACCATAGATAATTGAGGCTCGCGCGGCCTCTGTTTTTTATGGATATGTGTAGAAGGCGTACTAATTGATGGGATAGACCAATGAAACAAAAGAAGGTCTATCTCTCTAGCTGATCCCTGTTAGCGTGGAATAATCTTCATCAAAAACTTTGTCTTGACGGCAAGGTAGATAAGCGCAAGTGCACTGACGGATAAGGCGAAGTTGGCTGGGATCTCGTGGAAACGATCGACCGACGTAAAATAAAAATCGCTAATATAATAATCTGGTGCCACAAAGAGATGTATGATGAGAATAACGAACGCATGCACCGTATACACATAGAGCGAATTATGGCCAAACGGCAGCAAAATCCAGCCGAGCCACCGCTTGATGTGATCCTCGAATCGCCGAAACAGCATAAAGAACCCAGCAAACCAGAGCCACGATAGAGTCAGGCGAGGCAGTGGTAGGTCGAGCTTGAGGAACTGATTGTCGAGTGCGGTATCGGCCGCGGCAAGCGCTTGATGAAAGCCATCGCCCAGCCCATGTGCCACAAAGGTGACGTATGCGTCGGTAAAGAGTGTGAGGGCGAAGAGCGTTGCAATACTGCGCTTGATGATGCGTCGACGGCGCAGCGGCCACGATTGCCAGCGTGCGGTAATCTCTGGTAGGTGGTAGCCCAGGGCAAAGGCCATAAAGAATAGCACCTGCCAGGTGAGTGGCTGGTATAGTTCACTGACTGGCCGTGGTGTTAGCGCCCACACCAGTAGGCTGAGCCCTAGCATGATATACCACTTGCCGCGCCGCAGTAGCCAGAGTGCGCCTGGTGCTACTGCAATAAACAGTGCATACAGGCGCAGATAGTCTGCCCAGCCGTAGAATTGCTGTAAGGTAATAATATCCCACGCCAGGCCAAGCCAATTACCATCGGGCAGCGGCAAAGGCAACTTGACACCTTTATTATCAATAAAGGACCAACTAATCAGGAGCGATAGCATCGTCACGATAATGCTCGTGAGGTAGAGCGTACCAGCCCGCTTCCAGAGCAAGCGCGTCGCTGCCATGAGGGGCTGCGTGCGGAGCTTGGCACCGCGCACAATGCCCAGGACAAGGCCGGATATAATGAAGAACCCTTCGGCTGCCGAGACAGCGAGACGACTGTCGCCGGTGAGGAAAGTGAGGCCATTGGGGAAGTAGGTGAGATGGTCGAGAATAATGATAACCAAAAACCACCCGCGCATCAGGTCGAGACTAACGATGCGCCCAACAGAGGACGCGCTGGCTTTTGGTTGGGTTGTCACAATGATCTAGTATAGCAGGTTTGCTAAAAGTATGCTTAAGATTGTCTAATGTTGTGGTGAGGGAGTCTAGTCCTGAGGCTTCAGTGCTCAACACTGATTGCTCCATAACACAAGCACCGAGAGACGGCATAGCGACACGCTAGCGTGGTCGCTTGCTCGCAACAGTGCGTGCCTTGGTGGCAAAGGTGTCATCGATGAGGACAGAGGGCGCAAATTCACCATAGCGCCGCGATACTGCTTGCTCGATTAGGAAATCGGCAATGCGTGGATTCTTAGGTAGAATTGAGCCATGCAGGTAGGTGCCGACCACATTGCGGTAGCGCGCACCTTCGGTTTGGTCGGTACCATTGTTGCCCGCCCCACGCGATACGATACCCAGGGGTAGCACGCTGTGCCCAAGGGTTGTGAGGCCGCTGTGGTTCTCATAGCCAATGACTTCGCCAAAGTCGCTGCTGGCAGTGACGATATTGCCAATCAGGCGCTGCTCGCCAGCGACTGTCTCGATATCAAAGAGACCAATTCCACGAATGATCGCTCCCTGAGTAGTCTTAAAGAATCGCCCAAATAGCTGGTAGAGCCCACACACTACCAGCATCGGCACGCCATCATCAGCGAGGCGCTGCAGGGTGGGGCCAATCGCTAGTAAATCATCCTGGATGGTAGCTTGGCCAGAGTCTTGGCCACCGCCACCTACAATGATATCGATATCAGCTGGGAAGGTGTCGCCTGGGTTATATTCAACGAGCCGTACGCTGTAGCCATACCACTCGAGCCGTCGCTTGAGTGTGAGGGTATTACCCCAATCACCATAGATATTCATGGCGTGAGGGTAGAGTTGGAGGATGGTGATAGTGTTGTCTTTCATACAGCATTTACCTCTGTGTAATGAGCTAATTCGCGCCGCAAAGCAAGCATGGCGGTATAAGTACAGTAGATGCGCAAGGGGGTGCCGCGGTTGGCCTGGACAAACTCTGCTAGAGCCTGCTTGAGGCTAGGCACAACGCGCCGAGTTTCTACCTCATCATACTGGAGGCGCAGCGCCATATCGTAGGCGCGCACACCACTCACCATTGCCACGCCAGTGGGCCGAAGCGTGTCGAAGTCGACATCCCATAGCCAACTCATATCGCGGCCATCGGCGTACTGGTCGTTGATGGCAATCATTGTAGCAGTCTTGTGAGGATCAAACGATGCCAGGCTCAGGCGGAAACCGCTCGGGTTCTTAACGAGGACAAGCTCGCAGGGCTGGCCATTGACAGTCAGGGCTTCGCCGCGGCCAAAGGCTGGCTCGACCTGAGCTAGGGCAGTGAGCATGGCGGGTGTATCGAGTTTATCTTGCAGAATAGTACGGACGAGGGTAAGTGCTCCTGCAGCGTTTTGGGCATTGTAGCTGCCTTTGAGCTTCAGTGAGACAGGATGATCGGAACCGTCGAAGCGGAAAGTGGCAGCTTGGTCGGACAAGTGGCATAGCGTCACATCAGCATTAGTGGTGGCTGTAGTCTGGCCTGAGGCGCTCCGCATGGTATCGTCGCTTGGGAAGAGGTGGGCAAGTGATGGATCGACGCCATAGCGGCTTATTGGTGCTGTGAGATCAGCGGTAAATTCTTGCCGTGTCAGCCGTGGGTCGTTGCCATTGAGAACAATGCCATTTGTGGTGCGCATGGCGATGGTGTGAAGCAGCTGCGCTGTGTAGTCAATCTCGCCAAAGCGATCGAGTTGGTCGCGCAGGACGTTGAGTAGCAAGCAATAGCGTGGGGCAACTTGCTTGACGAAATGCACCGCATGCGCTTCGTCAAGCTCGAGCACGGCAATATCCGCTGGCAAAACACCATGGGTATCAACCGCCTCAAGCAGCGCTGCTGCCACGCCACGAGTAAAGTTGCTCCCTGTGCGATTAGTAAAGACGCGGAGGCCTTGGCTCTCCAGTAGGGCTACAACCATCTTGGTGGTGGTTGTCTTGCCGTTAGTGCCACTTATTACCACCACACCATGCGGTAGAGCATCAAGCGTACGGGCAAGAAAGTGCCGATCGAGTTTCTCGACGACGAGGCCTGGCAATGCCGAACCACCACCGCGCAACCGAGCTGCGCGCTGCACCCCTTTGCCCACAAGAGTTGTAATACGAATCATGGTGTTTATTATAGCATGAATCACCCTTTATTTATGGCACGATATATAGCACAAATCACGCTAGTGCGCTACAATGCATAGTATGATAGTGGTTGGATTTTTTGCGTGGTGGTATGGCGCTGGGTGGTGGCAGCGGATCACGATGGTGTGGGGGAAGCTGGTGAGTGTATTTGACTATTTTTCAATTGATCTCCTGGTGCGAACGTGGTTTTCGCCGTTTCGGCAGATATCGGCAGGAGCGGTGGATGGGCCGATTGGCGTGCAGATTCGGGCATTTTTTGACCGTCTCATCTCGCGGACGATTGGCGGCATCGTGCGGAGCTTTATGATTATCTTTGGCATTGTCGCGCTGGCAGTAACCGCTGCGGCGGGGCTTGTCTTTATTATTGCTTGGGCGCTTGTGCCCGTGTTGCCACTGCTGGGGGTGGGGCTTGCGATAGTGGGGTGGCTGCCATGGTAAGCGACTTTCACTATGATAGCTTGCGTGCTAAGAAGGCTCGCTTGGGTGTGCAGATGGGCCGCTTCGACCACTGGTGGTGGGTACCATTTTTGCTATTCTTAGCAGGGGCAGGAGCATTGCTGGCGATTGAGCTGCCTCTGGGGTGGTTTATCGCGAGCCTTGCTGTGGTACCATATGGGCTTCACCGGTGGTATCAGGGTGAGATTGCCCATTTGCCCATCAGTGGTAGTACGGCTGACGGTTTGCTTACAGGTGATGTCCTGGGTCGGTTGCCCGCCACACCAACACCACGCGATATTGCATGGGCATTGCGCTCAGTTAATGATGGGCTGTTTATGGCATTGCGACTCGGCCTCAGCCCGGCGCTTATACAGGATCTCGTGAGTGACGACCCGAGCATTATGCCCGAGTTTTGGCAATTTGCTGACCGCATCCGCCAGTACAATCAGCTCGAGCAGATCACTGGTAGTGTACTTATGGTGGCTTTGGTGCGCAGTGTGCCTGGCTACCAAAATATCTTGGCGGAACTCCAGCTTGACGACGAAGATCTCGATGGCGCGGTGCAGTGGCAGCACCACTTGCGCCAGTTGGTAGCGCAGATTCATCAGCCGCGGCGCACTGGTGGGGTGGCACGCGATTGGTCGTTTGGTTATATCCCACTGTTACGCCGCTTTGGACAGAATATCAGTGAGCAAATTAGCCGTGGCGGCGGGATGTTCTCAGTTGATGTTGCGTCACACACCAAAGCGATTGATCAGCTCATCGATATCTTCGGCACCCGTGGGCGGCAGAATGCCGTGCTGGTAGGACAGGCTGGCACGGGCAAGACGACCATCATTCACGCCTTTGCCGAGCGGCTACTTGATGCTTCGGCGCATTTGCCTAGTGGTCTCAAGTTTCGGCAGGTGTTTATCCTCGACTCATCATCACTCATCGCTGCGGCGCCAGGCCGAGGTGAGCTCGAGAACCTTGTTATGCGTGTCCTTGGTGAGGCGTATACTGCTAAGAACATCATCATCTGCCTGGATAATGCTCAACTGTTCTTTGAGGAAGGGATTGGCGCGGTGGATCTTACCAATGTACTGTTGCCTATTCTTGAAGCAGGGCGCCTGAGAGTTATTCTGAGTATGGATGAGCAGCGGTTTTTGCAGATTGGCCGGCGCAACCCATCGCTTGCTAATGCGCTCAATCGCATCTCCATAGCACCCACAAGCGAAGCCGAGACACTGCGTGTCTTGCAAGAGCAAGCCGTCATTACCGAGGGGCAGCGCCATGTGGCTTACCGCTATCAAGCGCTGCGCGAGACGTATCGGCTAAGTGTGCGCTATATTCATGATCTCGCTATGCCGGGCCAAGCCATCAAGCTGCTCGAGTCGGCCGCGAGCTACCACGAGGATGGTATTGTGACAAAGCAATCGGTGCAGCAAGCCATTGAGCAAACGATGGATGTAAAGATAAGTGTGGCGAGTACTGCCGATGATCGCGAGCGACTGCTCAATATGGAGGCGCTCATCCACCAGCGAATGGTCAACCAAACGCGAGCGGTCAGCGTAGTAAGTGACGCCTTGCGCCGAGCACGAGCCGGTGTGCGCAACCAAAATCGGCCAATTGGCACCTTTCTCTTTCTTGGGCCAACAGGAGTGGGTAAGACAGAGTTAAGCAAGGCTCTGGCTGACGTGTACTTTGGTGGTGAGGGTAAGATTGTCCGGATTGACCTCAACGAATATGTCCGGCCTGAGGATGTGTCGCGCCTGATTGCTGATGGCGCTGATGACCCAGCCAGCTTAACCGCCCAGGTGATGAAGCAGCCCTTTAGCGTGGTGCTGCTCGATGAGATAGAGAAGGCCGCACCAGAGGTATTGGCAACCTTGCTACAGCTGCTGGATGAGGGGATCCTGCGCGATATTAAGAACCGTGAGGTGAGCTTCCGTGATGCAATTGTCATTGCTACGAGCAACGCTGGGGCCGACCGCATCCGCGAATATATCGAGCATGGTTATAAGCTTGAGCAATTCGAACAGCAGTTTACCGACGAGCTCATTAACAGTGGTCAGTTCCGTCCTGAGTTCCTCAACCGTTTTGACGAAATCGTCCTCTTCCGGCCATTTACTAAGGAAGAACTGGTGCAAGTGCTCGACCTCATCCTCGAAGGGGTTAATGCCACACTCGCGCAGCAAAAGGTCTCGGTCGCGGTAGAGTATGATGCTAAGCTCTTTCTCGTCGAACGTGGCTATGATCCACGGCTTGGTGCTCGCCCAATGCGCCGCGTGGTGCAAAAAGCGGTGGAAAATACCGTGGCACGCCAGATGCTCAGTGGCAGTGTGGTGCCTGGCAGTACCATTACTGTCACGCTTGAGCAAGCTCGCCAAGCCTTCCAGACTGATGGTGCACCAGAGGTTGTGACAGCAGATGAAATCATCCCACCAGAGTATAAGCGGTAAGAGTGCGGCACTTTCGAGTAATTAGCTTTAGCTCTACAAAGAAATGATATTGAGAAGGTGCCCATTCTATTACGGGGGTCGCACATTAGATAAGAAGAGCGAAGGTATGAAGGGGCTCTCAAGTAGACTTGAAAGCGCAAATTTTCTACCCTTGAAAGAATGTAAGAGCGAGAAATAATACCTCTTTTTGTGACGTGTACTTCTAGCGGTACGAGCCAAAGCCGCGTGATTATTGGCCTTGGTTTGATTGCATAAATCCTGGACGGAAGTTTGGCTTCATGGCTGGCTTGCTATAGGCTGGCTGTGGTTGGCGCGGTGTGTGCACGGTGTTATCACGCCGGCGGGCATAGGTGGCAGTGCCTGGCCGCGATCCTGATGGGTCGCGTGGCCCACCGCAAGCACCTCGGAGGCGCTCGTTGTTCATATAAGGTGCTTCGTCATCAATACGGCTACTATCGGCCGCAATTGGTCGGCAGCCCATCATAGTGTGTGAGCTTTGGTAGCGCAAGTGGTTGGCGCGGCGCTCTTGGATGGATTGATGCTGGCGCTGGTCGACGCGTAGCGACGACGTCTTAGCGCCATTGACGATAGTGCGGGTATTGCGCGCGACGCCATTGGTGTGTATGCTCGATCCGCGCAAGCGATGGAGTCCTCGGGTCATACCTTTATTATACATAAAAAAGTGATATAATGGATAGCGCGTGCGGGTGTCGTACAGCGGCTAGTATACAAGTTTTCCAAACTTGGGATCGGAGTTCGATTCTCCGCACCCGCACCATTTCGGAACAAAATTGGAAACAGTCGCCCTGTAGGGCGGCTTTTTCTAGACTTTGGCGGAGCCAAAGCTCGAACCTAAAGCTGAACCTGTGCAGGCTCGGCTGCTGGTCAAGTAGACCCGCGTCGAATCGCTGAGTCTATACTACCTTGGTATCTTATGCGGCTGTTACATACCTGGAGGATAATAGTAACGCAGATGAAGCTACCGACGAAGTACAGCAACAATTTACGTTAGACATGAGATAATGGAGCCATGAAGCTTCTCATCACTAGGCATGGCCAAGCTGAAGGTAATGCCTGCGGCATTACCATGGGTCAACGCGATAGCAAGCTGACTGTTCTTGGCGTTCAGCAGGCGAAGCGTAAGGCTCTAAAAATTAAGAAGCTATCTCAGAAAATTGATCGTGTCTACACATCTGATCTTGGAAGGTCTGTGCAGACTGCGCAGATCATCTCGGACATACTTGGTCTACAGAAGGCTACTTCTGACAAGGATCTACGAGAAATTAGTTTTGGAAAATACGAGGGGTTGCCCTACGACGCCATTCCGCATATAGAGGGTGGTTATATGAAAGTGCGATTTCCTGATGGAGAATCAAACGAGATAATGGCCACACGAGTTATCAATGCGGTAAATCGTATATACGAAGCCGGCAAGGACGCATGCGTATTAATCGTAACGCACTCGGGCCCGATCACTGTAATTCTCGCGAGCTATTATGGTAGGGACTTACAGGCGATGCTAGATGACAAGATTGGGAACGAAGAGATAGTTGAGCTGCAAGTTGATAGACAATTAGCCAATCCTATTAGCGACAAGGAGTAAAACAAGATGGAAAAAGCGCATATCGCAGAATTTGAATATGATAAGCACGAGATAGAACGAGCCTTATTCTTCCTGTCGAATGCCTTGCAAGACTCTGGACATGACACCAAACCAGTATTGCTTCATTCGATTCAAGTTGCAGAGATGCTTTGGGAGAGAGGTTTCCCGCAAGATGTCGTGATTGCTGCGGTTCTTCATGATGTTGTTGAAGATACAGATATTACTATCGATGATGTCGAGCAAAGCTTTGGACATCAGGTTGCAGTGTATGTCGATGCTCTCACAGTTTCAGATACTCAAGACATCATGCAGTCTTTTGCTTGCACGGCTGAGCTCGGTAGCGAGGCCCTATCAATCCGCGCAGCAGACCTCATTCAGAATAGTTACTACTATCACTTGGCTTCGACTGATATGCAAAAGCGACTCCGTGATAAGTTTGTATATTTTATGGAGCTATCTGGTGAGCTACTGGATGAAGCTCTAGTAAGTGAACTTAGCAAAGCTTATAGGCGGAATGTTGAAACTATTTGATCTACACAGGTTCAGCTTTTACGCTCGAAATAGGTTCGAGCTTTGGTGTATATTGCCACCACAGATGCAAAAAATAAGCATTGCTCCGCCAAGGGAGCGATGTTTTTGTTGAGAGTATAGCGAGTCAGACTGGGTGAAGAGAGGTCGTAGCCTCTCCTTTGGTTTGGCGTGGTCCTAAAGGGTGCAATACTTTATAACAATTACACTAAAATCAAGTGAAAAAGGAAGGATTAGGCACGATACTGTTGACAAATATGCAACATTGTGCTACCATCGAACGGATGTCACAAAAAAATAGAACAAAACACGGCAAAGCCTATAACGAAAGTGCTGAGAAGCGCTGGTTTGATCGAGTCGTAGCGGCGCCTCTGCTGATTGGTATGGGCTCAGCGGCTCTCGTTGCGGCTGCGGCAATGCATAAGGAGCTTGGCGATGGCCCAACGCTCTTCGTCCAGGAGCGGTATGGGAGTGACCTTGATGACCTCGTCAAGGTGCCAAAGCTGCGGACACTCCGTGGTGCGGTGCGCAACACTGCCTCGGCTAATGGCTACAACCACAGTGGTGCTGGGCCAATTGGTAAGCTTGTGCGCAAAGCACATGTAGACGAAGCCCCGCAGCTATTGCAAGTATTGCGTGGCAAGATGGCAATCGTGGGGCCAAGGCCGCTAGCCACAGGCGAAGTGTATAATGATATTCTTGCTAACCCCGACATTC
Source organism: uncultured Candidatus Saccharibacteria bacterium (assembly GCA_938036785.1). GTDB lineage: Bacteria > Patescibacteriota > Saccharimonadia > Saccharimonadales > Saccharimonadaceae > Saccharimonas. The sequence continues at coordinate 46,141 of CALHWE010000016.1, forward strand.
CTGAAGGCCTTAAGCAGCAGTGGATCGACGCACGCAAGACGGCTCGCCCAGGCATTATGGCACCCTATAGCAAAGAGCAGCATGAGCCTGGCTACGAGCTGGATACCATTCATATGATGGAACAGGACGTTGTGTATGCCGAGACAGCCTCACTAAAGAAGGATGCCAAAGTAGTTGCTGCGACACTTGGTATGGTGGCGACAGACCTTGTACAAAAGCTTATGCCGCGGTCTGCCCGTGAGTGGTTGCAGGCTAAAACAGGGTTGGTGTCACATTCAGCAGGCCAAGAGCGTGCGGAGAGCGATGTTGTGGTGGCGCTGCAGCAAGCGCATACTCAACCTACACGGCGCGCTGCGTAACGTGAGCCCACAAGCTTCCACTTCCTCTGCCAGATTGCCTGTCATCTGCTCACTATTCTACCTGGAGAAGCAGTGGCGTATTATTCTGGTAATTATAGTAAGTATTTTTGGAAATGTTTCTGCTATGTCACCCATAAAGTTCTGCATTTCCTCAAGTAGTGGTCTCCCGAAACAACAGTAGAGCAGTGACCGTAGTAGATACGTATGCTCTATGTATTTAGAGCGATAGGAGGGAAGAGAACACGCATCATACCATTGAGCCCTTGTGGTACAATAGAGGGAGATTTTTGCGAGAGGGAGCTTTTCTCCTCGCACGAAACACGATTATTTCAATGTAAAATACCCCAAGGGGTATAGGGAACGCAACCATACTATGCCAGCACCATTCTCATTTACCATTACTCACCGCATGCCGCAGACGTTGGCGCGGACAGGTGTGATTCACACCCCGCATGGCGATATCAAGACGCCGGCCTTCATCGTCGTGGGCACAAAGGCAAACGTGAAAGCAATGGTGCCCGAGATGGTAGCTAGCGTGGGTGCACAGGCTGTCTTGGCTAATGCCTATCACCTCTATCTGCAGCCAGGGCACGAGCTGATAGAGAAGGCCGGATACTTGGGTAAGTTTATGCACTGGAGTGGTCCGACCTTTACCGACAGTGGTGGCTTCCAGGTGCTGAGTCTGGGCTCGGGCTTTAAGAAGGTATTAGCGATGAGTACTGATGTGGATGAAGAGATTGCGATTGCTAAGAAGTCGAGTCGGCACGCCTGGGTGGATGATAATGGTGTGATGTTTAAGTCACACCTCGATGGCTCATTACATAAGTTTACGCCAGAGCTGTCGATGCAAATCCAGGCAGGGATTGGGGCGGATATTACCTTTGCTTTTGATGAGCTGACGTCACTGATTGACCCGTATGAATACCAAGTGGAGGCACTGGCACGTACCCATGTGTGGGCGGAGCGCAGCCTCGCAGAGGTCAAGCGTCTTCGGGCTGCTCGGCCAGATAAGCCGTATCAAGCGCTCTTTGGTGTCTTGCAAGGGGCGAATTATGAAGACCTGCGTAAGCAAACCGCAGCACGCCTTGGCGCAATGGATTTTGATGGCTATGGTATTGGTGGGGCGCTGGAGAAAGAGACAATGGCTCAGACTATCCAGTGGGTGAACGAGATCTTGCCCGAAAGCCGCCCACGGCATTTACTTGGTATCTCGGAGCCAGATGACATCTTTGCGGCGATCGAGCAGGGTATTGATACCTTCGATTGCGTAAGCCCAACCCGCGTAGCACGCAATGGTGCAGCCTACACACCGCATGGGCGGGTGAATATGCGTGGGACGAAATATCGCGAGCTGTTTGCGCCTATTATGGCGGAGTGTGACTGCTACACCTGCCAGCACTACACTGCGGCCTACATCTGTCATCTACTTCGCGCCAAGGAGAGCCTGGCAGGGACACTGCTGTCGATCCACAACGAGCGCTTTATCATCAAGCTTGTCGACGACATTCGCCATAGCCTCGAAGATGGCACATTCTACGCCTTTCGAGATCATTTCTTGGCGCAGTATTATCGCCAGTAGCGACTGATGAGAGCTCCGTAGGTTATAGCATACATTCACATAACAACTAGAGAGGAGAATTTGCACAGTCAACCTTCTCTCCAGCACCAGCCCTTTTTTCGCCACCGTCTCTTTAAAAACGCCAAAAGGGTCTTAGTATTTTCCTAAAACACTAGACTCTTCAATGATCACGCTGCAATAATCACCACGGGCAACTTTTTGTCCTACCAGGGCGAAAGTACTGCGTCCTTCATATTCTGAGAGAGATGCAAATCTATTGCAGTGAGCAACTCGCCTACTAGACACGCAAACGAAATGGTGTGAAGTTGGTGGTGGTGTCGTAGGCATCGACGGATTCGCGTCGCTTAAGCACGGCAATGACGCGGTAGGTAAGTGGCAAGCAGACGACCTCAACGGCAAGCTTGAAGCCAAGCCCAACGGCGATATAGTTGAGCAGTGCCCCCCCCGTGAGCTGCCCGCCAAAAGCAACGACGCAGAATATAACGGTATCAAATAAGCTCCCCACCACTGTCGACCCAAGCAGGCGTAGCCATAGCTGCCGACCCTTCATAGCAACCTTGAGCTTAGCAACGATGTACGAGTTGAGGAAGCTCCCTGTCAGGAAAGCAAGCAAGCTCGCCACGACGATCTGTGGGAAGAAGCCGAGCACTGCCTCGTAAGCGGCTTGGTCGTGGTACTCTGCCGCCGCGGGCAGATAGCGCACTAGTGTAAAGCAGCCAATTGCTAGCAACATGACTCCAAAGGCCGTCCAAATAGCGCGGCGTGCCCGGCGATAGCCATAGACCTCTGTCATGACATCATCAAAGATGTACACAAGTGGAAAAAGCACCGCCCCGCCATCGAGGATAAGTGGGCCGAGTGCCACTAGTTTGGTAGCGGCAATATTGGAGATGAGTAGCGCCGCAACATATACTGCGAGAATGACGCTAAAATATCGATAATTTTCGTTCGTGTGTTTCATGCTTCGTTTATCATACCACACCTGCCAAGAAACCTGCTATAATAAACCCATGCCCCGATAGCTCAGCTGGATAGAGCAGAGGACTTCTAAGCCTAAGGCCGTAGGTTCGAATCCTACTCGGGGCGCCATTTTATTGTCATATCCCCGTCTCGATGGGGTTGTTTTTATTACATACAAAATGCATTTACATGCTGCGCGAAGCCATGCTATAGTACAGCGAGATTTATGCAAGATGTGACCAACCACGACCTCCTCAAGCGCAACATTATCAAATATTCGTGGTTTCGGATTTTTACCAAGCGTGTCTACTTGCCGCTTATTACGGTGCAGCTGGTGAATGTTGGTAAAGTGAGTTTGGATGAGCTAGCACTGATGGTCGTTATCTCGTCTATCGTCCAGGCGGCGCTGCAGATGCCAGCGGGTTATGTGGCCGATAAGTTTGGCAACCGACGAGCGATTATCCTTGGTGCGAGCATTGCTGTGGCGTCGCCACTGTTGTATGCCTTATGGCCGAGCTTCTGGGGCGGGCTAATTGCCTCGGTTTTGTTCTTTGGTGGCTATGCGTTTCAGTCTGGTGCGGTCGAGGCATTTATGCACGATTCCTTGACGGCGCTAGGGCGAGCACGCGACTATACCAAGGTGATGGGCCGCGCCCAGACGTATGGATTGATTGGTAATACTGTGCTCATTATTGTAGTGCCACTCACATACCGTATTCATCATACACTCCCGTTTTTGATTGGCTTTTTGTCGCTTGCTGCGACGGTGTGGTTGGCGCTGAGTTTTGCTCATCCACCACGCCGAGGAGCTGCCCAGGCTCAGCGACCACGGCAGGCTGCTCGCGCAATCATTACCGCGAAAAATCTCGCCCTCTTCATCTTCGCTGGTTTCTTGGCTGGTGTGTCCAATAAGGGGCTAGAATATCGCGAGCTACTCTTCCAGCACGTTGGTATTGCGGTAGAGTGGTTTGGGGTGATTGCGGCGGTCGGGAGCCTGGGTGGAGCGTTACTGGGCTGGTATGTGCATTGGTTTGACCGCCTGCGGCCACTGGCATTTTATTGGGTCGATGCGTGGATTATGGCACTGTGTATTGTCTTGATGGGTGTAACGCCAAGCCCAATTATCGCGGTCATTGCTGTTGTGCTATTTACTGCATATACGCGAGTGCGACCGATTGTTTTGCAGTCAAAGATTCTCAGCGAGCTGCAGCATACATACAAAGCGACGCTCCTCTCTGCACTCAATATGTTTACGTTGCTTGGTGACGTCGTGGCGATTAGCTTGCTCACCCGGATGGTTAATCAGCATGGCTATAGTGCGGGGCATGTGTGGTTTGGTGGGGCGGTTGGGGCGATTGCGCTTGGTCTGTGGCTGGTGATGTGTGTTGAGGCGCTGTGGCGTCGCAAAAAAGCGCGCTAAATTAGTTAACTTCTATTTACTACCTTATCCATTTGTCATTTTTTTAATCATCTGCTCTACCCAATGAAATATAGTGATGACCCCTATTACAGATAGGAAGACTCACTATAGAAGTGGTGATAAGCCTAGGGAGAAGCAAGCAACCTGGTGAGAGGAGAGAGGTATAAGGTAGGAAAGTTTTGAGATTGAGAATGAATGGCCGTAGGTAATAGACAAACTGCGCTATCTCTGCTACAATACAGCATGTCAGCAGCACAGTAAGGTTTGCTGTGCGATTGTCTGGTGGATATAGCTCAGTTTGGTTAGAGCGCTGGTTTGTGGCACCGGAGGCCGTGAGTTCAAGTCTCATTATCCACCCCAAAATAAATTCCCGGATGATTCCGGGGTTTTATTTTGGTTTGGTGCTGCTTTACTACTATAAACAGTGGTAATTTTATTTGGTTATTGCCAGAAGTTCAAGGCGTATGTCTGACGTGTCTGTTTGTGTACTCTTGCTTTTTGTACTCTTTCTCTCATGCTATGCGAGATAACAATCGATCTTCGCAGCTCAACAGGCAAAACACTGGCGGACGGGAGCTAATACTGAGAAAGTAGACCTTCTAAGACTTAGGCTCTATTTATGCAAAGTCTGCGCAAGATGCGGTGCTTGCAGCAAGAGACCTCTCATTATGAGAGGCTCTCTATTGGCGTGGTAAGACAAGCTAAGAAGCGGCTAATATTCCCAAGTTGTTTCGATATCCGCCCCTAGAGTGTTGAGTCGGTTAGCAAAGTCTTCGTAGCCTCGGTTGATATTGTACACGTCACGCAGGATGGAGCGCCCAGGGGCTGCGAGCATAGCTAGCATCACGACGACGCTGGGGCGCAAGGCTGGCGGTGCGACGACATCGGCAGGCTTCCAGCGGGTAGGGCCACTGATGTAAACGCGGTGTGGATCGACCATCTCTACTTGTGCGCCAAGGCGAGTGAGGTCGGTGAAGTAAATGGCGCGGTTATCGTAGCTCCAGTCGTGCACCAGAGTGCGGCCCGTTGCTACCGTGGCGATGAGACCAAGGAAGGGGAGATTATCCATGTTAATGCCTGGGAAGGGCATACTGTGGAGCTTGTCTTGTGGAGCGGTGAGAGTCGATTTGTGCAGGCTAATATCGACCAGGCGAGTCTGGCCATTGCGCGCTGGGTACTCGCTGGAGAGTTCATATTGTAAGCCCATACCGCGCAGCACTGCTAGCTCGAGCTCGAGGAATTCGATTGGTGCCCGGCGGATGGTAATAGCAGAGTCTGTCACTACACCCGCTGCGATGAAGCTCATTGCCTCGATAGGGTCTTCGCTTGGACAATATTCGACTGTTTGGTTGATCTCGCTGACACCATGGATAGTGAGGGTCGTTGTGCCGATGCCATTGATCTGTACCCCAAGCTTTTGCAAAAAGAAACAGAGGTCTTGCACCATATAGTTGGGGCTGGCGTTGCGAATCGTCACGACGCCTGGGTGGAGCGCTGCCGCCATGATAACATTCTCAGTGACGGTGTCGCCGCGCTCGGTAAGGACGATGGCGTGCTCAACCATATGCGGGTTGGCTGTTGCTTGGTAATAATCGGTCGTTGCCTCGACAGTCAGGCCAAAGGGTGCGAGGCCCGCCATGTGTGGCCCCACCGTCCGTGTGCCAAGGTTGCATCCACCCGCGAAGGGGATTTGGAATGACTCATATTGATGTAGTAATGGCCCCAGGAACATAATAATGCTGCGGGTGCGCTTAGCTGCAGCGATATCCATCTCATATAGATGGAGGGTGCGTGGTGGGGTGATCTCGAGGTCATTGTGTTCAAGCCAGCGGCAGCGCACGCCAATGCTTTCGAGCACCTCGATGATGCGATTAACTTCCTCGATCCGTGCCACGCGGCGGAGTGTCGTCTTACCTTTATTAAGGAGGCTTGCGCAGAGCAAAGCGACAGCGGCATTTTTGCTCGTCTTTACCTCAATCTCGCCATGGAGCGAGCCACCACCATTGATGACGAAGTTTGTTTTACCAGCTTTGTTGATGCGGACAATCTCACTGCTCAGCACCTCGCCAATGCGAGCAATCATTTCGAGGCTGATGTTTTGGCCGCCCTTTTCGATGCGGTTGATGGCCGACTGGCTCGTGCCAAGTGCTGCAGCGAGCTCGGCTTGCGTCATACCGCGCGCTTGGCGGGTTTCTTGGATGAGTGTTCCGATATTACGGAGATATTTTGCTGTTCCCATGCTTGTACAATATATCATCGGTGATATATTGTCAAACACAAGCATCTCGTGTTGCAAAAAGAAATACAGAGGTTAGGCTGCGAGGTTTTTCTAATAACTCCATCAGCTCCTTTCTGCTATTTCAACTAGCCGTGCGCAAGGCCTATATTTACTACACGAGCAAGTGCCTAGTCTTCACATCAGAGAGTAATATCAAAGAGATGCGATAGCACGTCAATACTACTGGAGAAAAAAAGAGCTATCGCAAGCTCAAGACGCGCGTCGTCAAGTACTGCAACTCCCCACATTGAGTAGCTGTGCTATACTACACATATGATCTGATGAAAAGTGCATAGCGAATCCTAAGATATAATCAACAAACAAGGAGTATTACCCATGCACGAAACAACTATTGCTACCCTTATCACCCGTGAGCAGCAACGCCAACGCGAAGGCTTGGAGCTCATCCCTAGTGAGAATTATGTCTCTGGTGATGTACTACAGGCGCTTGGGAGTGTCTTTACGAATAAATATAGCGAGGGCTACCCAGGCCGGCGTTACTATGGCGGGCAGCAGTATACCGACCAAGTAGAGCAGCTGGCAATCGACCGCGCCAAGCAGCTCTTCCGGGCTGACCATGCCAATGTCCAGCCGCACAGTGGTGCTCAGGCCAATGAAGCCGTATATTTTGCATGGTGCGAGCCAGGCGATACTATCCTCGCGATGGATCTGGGTCATGGTGGTCACCTGACGCATGGTGCACCTGTGACACATAGTGCTCGTGAGTATAATTTTGTTCGCTACAAAATGAAGAATGTGAGAACGGGCGAGATTGACTACGATGAGCTACATCGGATGGCGCAAGAACATCGACCAAAGATCATCCTGGCGGGCTTTAGTGCCTATCCGCGCCAGCTAGATTTTGCACGCTTTGCGGCGATCGGCCATGAGGTTGGTGCTTTGCTCATGGCCGATATGGCGCATGTCGCGGGGTTGATTGCTGGTGGGGTAGCGGAGAATCCACTTGACTATGGTTTTCATGTTATGACGACAACGACGCACAAGACGCTGCGCGGGCCGCGTGGTGGGCTCATCGTTAGCAAAGGAGTAGCGAGCAACCCACTCAAGCGCCCAGCCAAAACTCTCGAGAATATTCCGACACTCATCGATCGAGCGGTCTTTCCTGGTATCCAAGGTGGGCCGCATATGCATACGATTGCTGCCAAGGCAGTGGCCTTTGGCGAGGCGCTCCAGCCAGCCTTTCGCGCCTATGCTGAGCAGGTGGTGGCCAATGCCGCTGCTTTGGCACAGGAGCTGCAGCAGCGCGGCTTTGTGCTCGTGACGGGTGGCACAAGCAACCATCTCATCTTGGCCGATGTCCACACAAGCTTTGGGATTGATGGCAAGACGGCGGAGATTGCGATGGATAAGATCGGCTTGACACTTAACGCTAATGCTATCCCTGATGATCCACTGCCGCCATTTCGCCCTAGTGGCATTCGCCTCGGTACGCCAGCAGCAACAACGCGCGGCTTAGAGCCGCAGCATATGCCGCAGATTGCTGAGTGGATGCAGCAAGCCATCGACCATCGTGATGATGAGGTGAGGCTAGCTGAACTCCGTACCGAGGTGGCACACTTCTTGGCGGATTTCCCAGTGCCGACGGAATAGACAGAAGGTTAGGGAGTTTGTCGCTGTCATTGATAATCGTGTCTCGCTAGGCGCAGTAGTAACACATCCGTATATCTAAAACACCCGCCAGAGAGCGGGTGTTTTTGTTGATTGAGAGGATAACCTTAGCAGCTGCCTCGGACGATATCCTCGGTTTTGTCGCCCTTCTTGTAGGTGATTTTTGCACCCTTACCGCTACCACACTGGGTATACAAGACAGGAGTGTCATTGTTTGGTGTGCCAGATGTGATGATCTTCTTCTTAAGGTCAGGATCGATCTTTGCTTCAGTTACTTTATCGTCAACAAGATTGCTACTGACTTGCGCGGCTGTTGGGTATTCACCCTTCTGGCTGTTCCATGCCTCTACCTTGGTCGAGAGCTGCGATGCAGCGCCAGCGGCTGCAGAGTCGCGAGCGCGTTGCTGGATACCGTTGTAAGCGACGATGGTAATAGCCGCCAGGATGGCGATGATCACAATCACGATGAGAAGCTCGACAATTGTGAAACCGCGCAGGTTACGTTGAGTTTTTGTTGTCATACAGAGTTACCCCTCCTTGTTACTGATTATATTACGATCATACTACGAACATTCATTAAACACAAGCTTTTTGAGCACAGATATATGAGAATATTTTTCAGAGATAGTGTGCACCAGCATAGGCTGAATTGTGTATAATGGTGCGCTAGTATAGCTAGGATACCTGAGCTACATACTGCCTATTGTTCTTTCGATTCAGCTAATTATTAATTCGCCGAGCCTGCATCGACCCCCGAGCATGAATGGTCTGGCCAGTACTAAGAGCAGCGATATCTACTGTGGCAGAGACGACGGTGGTGCTATCGTTTGGTGTGGTGCTGGCCGCTTGATTAAAACCCGTTGCATAGCCAAAGCGAATGCTCGATACGTTGCTTGCGACGCGGGTGTCGAGCGCTTTGCAATAGCCGCCAATGTAGTTGCAGGTACTCTGCTGCCAGGGCTGGCCACACATCGTGTTGTTGCTGGGGTTGGTAGCATTAAATTCGTATTGGCTTGGCACGATAGTCCGCCGCCAGAGGGTAGTGCCTTGCACAAAGTAGACGACCTTGACGGTAAGTGGGTTGTTTGTGCGGTAGAGCTTGGCGGCTAGGTCAGCTTGAGTGCGACAGGGGTTGGCTTGGCTATTGAGATAGATGAGCTCGCGCTGAGGGTCAGAGGGGTTACGATCGGTGGCATATTGAGTAAGGATCAAGACATTATCGCTCGCGTAGTGCTGTGCCCAGTTGGCTGCGATGGCCTTACTCTCGACTTTTGTTGCCAGGCGGACGTCCTGCTCGATTTGGTCAAGTGCATCTTCCATAGTGTACGTCAGTGAGCCACGCTGGTTGGAAATAACAATCGAGCTCAGCAGCCCCACCAAGGCAGCGACCAATACGCCAACTACCACGACAATAATAGGGATCACTACTAGCATCTCCACTACAGTGAAGCCACGCTCTTGTTGCCGCGCAGGGTAGATGCGGTGGATGAGCTGCTGCATTCGCTCTCGTATATTAGTGGCTGCTGAGAATCGCATGGCGAACCTCCGATTGGCTAGAGCCTTGCCCGTAGCGCACCGTCACCGATACACGGCTTATCTGTGGTGCGGTGGTGCTATATGGGCAATCAACGACGATGGTGGCACTAATGGGCTGAGGCAAGCCATCGGTATCGAGTGAGTGGTCAGTTGTGAGATTGCGATTAGCCGCGCGGTTTGTACACGGCGTTGGTGTGCCGTCGCCAACTTCGCGGCGGAGCAGCTCATACCCCACAATGCTCGCCTTGGCGTCGCGATTGGCCTCTGTGGCGCCCTGGATCGTCACAATGTAGAGCTGGTAGAGTGTCCCAACAAAGAGCACGCCCAGTACCATCGTCACCAACATCTCTACTAAAGTAAAGCCAGCGTCTGGACTATGCTTCATTGGTGGTTACTCGTGATGGTTATCGTTACTGTTGGTGCGCGTTCTAGCCGGTAGTAGAGGAAGAAGCGGCTGCACTCTTGGCTGGCGGTGACGCAGAGCGAACCATCGCGAGCGCGTGGCTCGTAGACGAAGCGGTCAATCGATGCACTATCTTTGCTAATACCATTGCTTGGCGACTGGACGAAGAGTGCTTGCTGACCACTGCGCGATGGGTATTGATAGCTATCCTCAGATAGTCCAGGGAGGATATGGCGAATTGCCGTGCCATTAAGCGAAGTCAAAAACTGCTCGGCCGACGGATAGCGGTGCCCTTGCTCGCCCGACGTGCCAGTCGCATCCCCATTATAGAAAGACTCAAGACTGCGTGCTACTGTCTCAACAGTGGTCGTGCGAGCAGTATCGCGCGAGGAACGCTGCGTATTATTGAGCGTCACCACACCCAGTACCAGCAGCACCAGCATAATTGCTAGCACAATAATAATTTCCACGATTGTATACCCGCGTCGTACCCTCATGCAATTAGCATAAGGGTTTTGGGGTAAAAGTGCAAGAGGTGAGAAGTCGAATCGAGGTGATTATGGCTTGCTTTGCTTCGACTACGCCCCATATGCGCTCCATAGGTTATCAAATAGGGGAGCAATAAGAAAAGAATTCTCTAGTAGGACGAAATGAACTTCGTGCTCGTCCGATAGGAAAGAAGATATAAAGCCGGCCGAGAATAAGCAAAAAGTAGTGAGACACTAAATGCTCAAGAACATATAGTCAATTTTACTTTCTTGACTATATATGTATCGCAAAAATTATTGATGAACAAGGGTAAAAAGACAAAGGTATCTATAGGTACGATGCGCTATTTGACTCATCACACCGCTGGCATTTCGAGCGGTTCTTGCACAATGGTGATGCCGAATTTTTCCTCCACTGTGCGAATAATCTCCTCGCGAGCGGCAGCAAGATCGTGGTAGCTGGTAGCCGATTGATTGATGAGCACCACTGCATTCTTATCGTGTACTTTCATGCCGTGGAGAACGCTGCCTCTGAGCCCCGCTTGCTCGATAAGCCAGCCCGATGGTACTTTAACGCGCCCATCAGCCAGGGCATAGTGTGGCACCGTGGGGTAGTGCTGCTGGAGCTGGGCAAATGCCTCGCTGGAAATAATCGCGTTTTTGAAGAACGAGCCAGTATTGGGGAGCTTGGCAGGGTCGGGCAGCTTGCCAGCACGGATCGTCATAACGGCCCGGCGAATATCTTGCGGGGTGGGCTCTGTGATGGTATGGGTGGTGAGATAATCCTGGACGGCTTGGTAGAAGGGTGGCTGTGGCGAGCCCTTGCGTAGGCGGAGCGTTATGCTTGTGATGATATATCGCCCCATCTCGCGGCCCCGGAAAATGCTGTGCCGGTACGAGAACTCGCAGTCGGCAGCGCTCAGCACTACAAACTGCTCTTGCTGGCGATCATATGCCTCGAGCGAGACGAGTGTGTCGGCAATCTCCTGCCCATATGCCCCAACGTTCTGCACTGGCGCAGCACCTGCTGTACCTGGGATAGCTGATAGCGCTTCAATGCCACTCAGACCACTGGCCACTGTCTTGGCCACAATAGTATCGAGAGTTTCTCCTGCACCAACGGTAATCGTCGTCGACGCATCATCCTCAGTAACAATCGAAAAGCCTGGAATACGGTTGCGCGCCACAATGCCAGCAAATCCGCTGTCTTGGGCTAGAGTATTGCTCCCGCCACCAAGAACAAAGAGTTCAGCCTGCTGTTGGCGGGCCATCGTGCACACCGCCACGACATCATCGTTGGTATAGAGGTCGACCATAGTATGGGCGTTACCGCCAAGCTGCATCGTCAAATATGGTTTGAGTGAAACGTCAGTACGAATATCCATAGGTATAATATATCACTCATGATATATATCTGCAAGCCGATCCAGCCTGAATCTGTATAATAAAAAACGACGCCACCCAGAGGTTTTAAACATATTGCAAGCGACGATACTACCGAAGCCGGTAGATTGAGGTATTTATAAGGAGTATATCCAAGAGCAGGGCTAGCCCTTATAATATAAACGAACAAAGAGACTGCGTACCGATAAAAGTAACACGAGAGAGCGATGAGGCAAATTCGGCTAGGCCACAGAGCTCAGCAATGGCTACTTCTTGCTAGACTCGACTGTTGCCTGCGCTGCCTGGATAACGTGGTCGATCATTACGGCGATGGTGAGAGGGCCGACGCCGCCTTTTTCTGGGGTGAGAGTGACATCACTGCGCTGGCGCAGGCTTGGGTCGACATCGCCAACGATAACACCGCCTTCGCTTGCTGTGCCAGCATCAACCACCACTGCACCTGTTTTAACCATATCCGCTGTAATGAGATGGGGCTGGCCAGTAGCGGTGACGATGACGTCACTTGCAGCGATGATCTCTGTAGTATTAGGCGTTTGGCGGTCGCACACTGTTACCGTCAAGCCGCGGTCGCGCCACAGCCGCTCCAGTGGTGCGCCCACTAACCGGCCTCGCCCGATGATGGCGAGCTGCTTATCATCGAGGCTAATGTTGTAACCTGCCAGTAGCCAATCGATTGCTTGCGCTGTTGCTGGCGTATAGGCAGCTTGCGGGCCACTCAGGCCATCGACGTCCTTGGCGGGGGAGATACGCTGCACGATGGCATCTGTTTGTGATGGGTCGTTGAGTGGCAATTGGACGATAATACCGTGGATGTGTGGGTCGTTGTTTGCTTGGTCGATCGCGCCTGGCATATCCACCTCAGCAGTTGGTGCTACCTCTGTCTCAACGAGGATATCAGCAGCATAGGCTTGCTTGTAGCGCACGTAGGCATTGATTGGTCCCGATGCATTAAGCGGAGTGATAATGAGCAGCTTGGGGGTGATACCATGCGCTTGGCGTAAGTGGCGTACTTGGCGGGCTTGGCGCTGCTTGATGAAACTTGCGAGCTCGCGGCCGTTGAGTGATGAAGTAGGCATAAGGCGTAATCCTTTCGTAAATATATGGTTAACACTAGTGATAGGTATCTCTATAGCAAACAGTCCTCTGGCAATACCGAGGACTACATACTATGGAGGGCCAGGAGGGGCTCGAACCCTCGACACCCTGCTTAAGAGGCAGGTGCTCTAACCAGCTGAGCTACTGGCCCATGTCGTGCCTGCACTACCCGTGCAAAGCCCTTTTACTATAGCGGATAGCCTGGGGTTCTGTCAAGAGGTCGTGGAGTGAATTAAAAGGCTCTCTTACTGCACTGCTCGCGCTTGCTTGTCTTTTTGCCAAAAACGCATTACCATGGGGCAAGAGAGTTTAATCGGGAGAATAGCAATGGCAAATGAACAACCTACAGCACAACCAACACCACCAACTGAGGCAGCATCGCAAGCAGCTCCAGTTGCCAGCCAACCAGTAGTGCCAGCCGCTGCGCCTGCACCGGTTGATACCTCACCGCGTAACTACTTGGCGGTCGTCGCCCTCGCTGCGTTTATGGGGCAGTATGGCTTGGCTCGCTGGTACCGTGGTGACGAGCTGGGCAAGATCCGCTTTTGGATTGCAGTGGGCTGTACAGTAACATCGGCTGTGCCGTATATTAATATCGTTTCACTGTTAGGGTTGTTTGTCCTATCTGTCTGGGGTATCGTCGACTTCTTCTTGCTGACAAGTACCACAGCAGATGCAAATGGTACGCCATACGTTGCGACCGAGCGTGACAAAACGTGGGCGCAGGGGCTTAAGATCGCCTACATTATCGGTCTTGTCTTGGCAGCAGTGGCGATTGTTGTCTTCTTGATCTTGCTGGCGGCTGGGGTGGTCGTGCTGTGGGACACAACAAACACAACGAGGCCTATGCGGTCATCGACATACTATTATCCTCGCTAATAGCTATTGTGATGGTAGTGTAACAAAAGGGGTTAGCAGTGTGCTAACCCCTTTTTGTATGGTGCGGCCACAAAATGAATAGCAAATAGTGCCGTATAAAGAAACCCAGACCAAGCTGGGTTGTATAGAACAAAGTTGGTACAGCTCCGCACCATTGACCCTAACAACCTGATGGTGCTTCTGGACTTCCGAAGGAAGCTGGCCGCCGGTGAGGGCGGCCAGGTGTGTACCGGCCCTAATGTAGCGCATCTGCCGGCTACTGACGGGTCGGATGGCGTGGTGGGCGATGCGGACGAGTCCAGGCCGTCTCACGGGGCAGGCGCGGTAGAGCCGGGAAGTGAGTCCCTGCAACGACGATGCACCGCACCGGCCACCAACGTGGGGAAGCGGCCGAACGGTGAGAGTGATGCGCCCGACACAGCGTCACGGTCGCCGCGTGTGGTCGACCGCATCAAGCAGACGAAGTTTCGGCCCCTGACGCCGGAGCAGCGCCAGCAGGTGATCGACCTGTACCGCGCCGGCCTCCCCGTCAAGGAGATCGTCCGACAGACGGGCGTCAACCGCTCGACGGTCTACCGGCTGCGCGGGCAGGCAGGGCTGGAGCGCAGCCACCGCTTCACCGACGACGACCGTGCCCAGGCGATCCGCCTCCGCCAGCAGGGCCTGACCATCGCCGAGATCGCCAAGCGGCTCGGCTTTAGCAGCATGACCATCGGACGCCACCTGGCGGCTGCTCGCAAGGAGTGACGGCAGCGGTGGTGAGAACGAGCCTCCATCGTCGAAGAGCACAAAGGCTATCTGGAGTGCCGATAGCCTTTGCCACCGACTGGATCAAGGTCGCTAGCGGTGACTTGACACCGCACGCTGGCAGGGCCCCAAGCCCTCTAAATACGGCAATAGCGGCCGTTATGGCACGTTGCCGGATTACTAGCCTGACGTGAGTTGTATGCCTCGGCCTCGCCATTTTGCCAAAAATACATACAACTATTGACATTACCGACGAACAGCATATAATCATAATCAGACACAGTTGATCGCCGTGTCACCAAGAAATCTCCGGCAGGTAGTTTCTAGGCTACACCGCGGGAGATTTTTATTTTAGACTGATTTAGTGCGGCTTTCTGTCGAAGACAGACATGAAGTCTTTGCGCTTTGTTCGTATGTCTTCCTTGACTTGAATGCAGAAATGGCTGCCGTCTTTCGTTACACCATAGAACCGATAGAGCAGCATCCGCTGATCTTCGGTGCTAGCGATCGTATCTGGATTGATCTGAGAATTGCGAAGCAGGTCAAGCGCCGCCTTATAGAAGCGAAGTCGCTTGGTGCGATCCTTCTGATTCTTATCCATCAAATGTGTCCAAAACACGGCGAGAAATACTTTCTCGCCGCTGAAGAACTTCGACTTGACGTACGGCTGTCGCTTGGTTGAGTGTGCGATGACGTTGTATTCCTGGCGAGCACGCTTTAGTACTTCATTGTATGACGATCCTGAGAGTTGTGGGTATTTTGTATTATATGCATTCATTACTCCAATCAGTATACAATGATTGCAATACTATGAGAAGGCTCGAAACGGTGTTACAGTGCAGGTTTGGTGCCGACACAGGACTGCTAATGGCATGCTTGCATCCAAGCGCGACAGGTTCTTGTATAGCGCATCAAGCCTATCAATCTAACTTGTGTGACAATTCTTCTCCAAAGTATCGCGCTCGAGAAGATTTGAGAAGCATTGCAGGAGTCCAGTGAGGAGCGTTTCTAGCGGGCGGGGTCGGGGTTTTAAAAATTCGGCTTCTCCGCTCATCGCATTGCGCAGCAAATTCTTCTGTGAGGGAGCGTCTTGCCTCTAGATTGCCGGTACAGTCGTAGTCGTAGGTATCGATCTCGGCTAATACAAACACCATAAACATGCGAAGGCGTTCATCGAATTTGCGTTCTGCATAGAATGGAGACTTTCCCCATTCAGAGACTTCTGGGTCGATAGTCAGTCGGGGGTTGACACTAACTCCTTCAGCGGATTCTGAATCAGGGAAAGTTAGTCGAGCTAAGTCGCAATATCCGGACTCAAGCATCCTCTCTCCCCATTCCCATCTAGGTTCTACTCCGCTTGGAATATGGGCGATCGGATCTGCTGTAACGATTCGAGCCGCCCAAATAGTTAATCGGCGGTGGCGATCTATACGAGCTAGCCTATTGATCCAACCTAGATAGTTAGCATCAACGTCAGAGGCGAATGGCTGCATGGTTCGCAGCAATTCCAGTTGGTGCTGCGGGAGTACTGACAACTTTTGGGAGGTGCGTTTCCAGGAATTTTGGCTATCGCAAATTGGGTACTGGAGGCGATCTTCGTGTGGAGGGGGTAGTCTACCCGAAGAATAGGCTGCAGCTGCCCAAATAATGTAATCGAGAGCCGACCTAAGATTATACAGCCACTCTCCAAACAGCGCAGGAAGTTCCTGGGGAAATTCTTCATATTGCTCCACTGTGAGGATATATTCCGTGGCGTTGGTGCGCGTTAAGTGCGCAGCAAAGGGGTGTGGCTCCAAAAACTCATTCCAACACTCGATCATCTCTCTGGAATGAACTTTCGCTCTTTCAACTCGGTGGCGTGCTGGCTTAAATAAATTCACTTCATTCTTTCCGTAGGTGCGTACGGTCGCGTCCTGAGCTTCTCCGCAAAGGGTTATCGCCGTCGCTAGCCAGCCCGGCGTCATCGCATCCGTCTGGTTTCGTACCGCGACTTCTTCATCGTACGTCGGCAGCTTACCTGTAGATATTATCGTCATCTACAATTTAATTTTTATCTACGAATATAATTCAACTCGACAATTCCATTATTTGTTATCGTGTTGATTAATTTCAATTTATGTTCCGCATCATTTTGGCTAAATAATTTTATACCATTCCCTAAAATTGTCGGAATAATGGATATAAGATACTCATCAATCACATCTGAAGAAATGGCTTGTTGAACTAAGTCTGCTCCTCCACATATCCAAATATCTTTTCCTTCAACCCCTTTTAATTTCTTGATCAATTCCTCCAAATTATCACTTGTAAAAATGATCTTATCGGAATCTTGTTGTTCTCGGTGAGTGAAAACATAAGTCAATAAATTGTCATAAACCCAATTATCAGGGGATAACTCAGTTATTATCTGATTGTAAGTATTCCAACCCATCAGAACTGTGTCTATATTTTTTATAAACTCAGAATAGGTACTTTCGTTTTCTAAACAATCTTCATGACCTTGCAGAAAAGCGACACCCCCATTTTTATCAGCAATATAGCCATCTACACTCATAGCTATAAACAGTTTTACTTTTCTCATATCTTAACCTCAACTTCTAATTTTTCTCTCTAAATATTTTAGGATATTATACCATTTTCAGAGCGTCTGTTTTCTTTATTCTTTCCGCTGGGCTTGCACTATCTTTAACAGCTTATCTTGAAAGGTGTCTTTGCTCTTTTTATCAAAATATATCTCGGTTACAAAGGTCTTTCCGTTCATCTTTTTTGTTAGAACACCATCAGGCTTGCCTCTACCCTGCGCCTTTGCTGTACTCGCAGATCGCAGTCTGGTAACGGGGTTGCGTATCCCTGCCATCGCTGGCAAACCCTCGAAGGGATCGAGCTCTTCTCCTACACCTCCAACCCACTCACCAACCCACCGGCGTCGGTGTCGAGGGCGTGGGCGATGCGGAGGATGTTGTGGAGGCTGAGGTTGCGTTGGCCGCGTTCGACCTGG
>CALHWE010000017.1 GCA_938036785.1 uncultured Candidatus Saccharibacteria bacterium
GGCATCGTCAGCCACCACTACGGGTGAAGGTACAGCCAAGCGCCGTCGACGTCGCCGACGCAAGCCAGCTGGTGGTGAAGCACGCGATGAGCAGGCGACTACTGGACAATCAAGTGCTCAATCTAGTAAGCAGGTGAAGAAGCCTGTTGCTCTCAGCAAAGCTGCCAAATCAACTGCTCCTTCACCAAACAAAAAACCAGCGAGCACCACGCCTAAGTCAGCCGCACCACGAGACCCATCACTTCTCTCCATTCAGCATGCCAAGCCACGCACCACAATCCCGGCGCAGCTCTTACACCACCAGCCGCATACTACGCAGACTCAGTTAGATGGCCCAGTGCCACTAGCTAAGCAGCCTGGCGGTGGTGCAGCTCCAAAGCACGCGAATGATGAGATTGATGACCCAACCTTCTTTGCTTTGCGTTAGATATGCAACGCTAATTTCTCTTAGGCCACTATTGCGTTACCTTACCCTAGAGGAGTGTGAGGGGTGTAGCGAATTTTCTTCTCAACACAAAGGTATAATATGATCAGACTTAAGAAAACCCTCGAGTGGGTAGCATAGTGAAGTAGCGCGAGGTAGGCCTTAGGCAGTCGGTGTAAACACCACAGAGGTAATCACGCGAAAAAGCCTCCTTATCCTGTGTATAACTCTGTTACCTCGCCTCACTAACCAATGTGGGTTATGCTATAATGGAGAGGATAAACGGAAATACGGGACATGACGGCAGTAATTTGTGTAACAAATCAAAAAGGTGGTGTTGGTAAAACGACAACGGCGATTAATGTTGCCTACTATTTGGCAAAGGCCGGCAAGAAAACCCTCGTCGTCGATTTCGACCCGCAGGGCAATGCCACGAGCGGCCTTGGCATTGATAAGCAGCTGCTCGATGCTACCATGACAGAGGTCGTCAAGAGTGAGAAGAAGCTTGCTGACATCATCCAGCCTACTGAGCACAAGAATCTTTTCATCGCGCCCGCCCTACCGCAGCTAGCTAATGCCGAGGTAGAACTGGCCAAGGCGCAGCACCGTTTCAGCCGCCTCAAAGGGGCGATTGATGAACTGACTGGTTACGACTATATCATTATCGACAGCCCACCAAGCCTCAGTCTCCTCACTGTCAATGGGCTCATTGCCGCACGCTATGTGCTCTTGCCAGTTCAGGCGGAATTCTATGCGTTAGAAGGGCTCGGGCAGCTGCTCGAGACAATGAAGCTGGTGCGCAAAAATATGAATCCAACACTTGATCTTATTGGGGTGCTACCCACTATGGTAGATGGTCGCACATCGCTCTCGAGCCAGGTCTTGGCTGAGATTGCGAAGCATTTTCCAGCGAAGGTGTTTGCGGAGTCTATCCCGCGCAATGTCCGCCTGGCTGAGGCTCCGAGTCATGGTGCGCCGATTGGGGCATATGACCGCTTTAGTCGGGGTGCACGGGCGTACAAAGCCGTGACGAAAGAAATAATCGAACGAACGGGGGTATAAATGGCAAAACGAGGTTTAGGGCGGGGGTTTGATTCGCTGATTCCAGCGGAGCTATTGGACGAATCGTTCGACCCAACCGCCGACCAAGATGACCGGATTAGTGACCTGCGTCAGATCAAGCTTGCAGAAATTATGCCTGACCCCACTCAGCCGCGTCGGGTTTTTGACGAGACGCTGCTCGATGAGCTCGCTGAGTCTATCCGTGTTCATGGTGTGCTGCAGCCTATCGTTGTCACCCCTGATAACAAAGGTAAATATGTCATTGTGGCTGGTGAGCGGCGCTACCGAGCCGCTACCAAGGCGGGGCTGGAGAAGATTCCAGCGCTGGTGCGCACGTTGTCTGATCAGCACAAGCTCGAACTCTCGCTTATCGAAAATATCCAACGCCAAAACCTCAACGCCATCGAAACCGCCACGGCGTATCTCAAGCTGCGCGATCAGTTCAACCTTACGCTCGAGCAAATCGGCCAGCGCGTTGGCGGTAAGTCACCCAGTGCGGTGAGCAACACGCTGCGTCTCTTGCGCTTGCCTGAGGTAGTGCGCCAAGCAGTAGTTGATGGCAAGCTGAGCGAGGGGCAAGTCCGGCCATTGATTAGCCTAGACGAAGCACAGATTGCCGATATTTTGCCCAAGATTATTCAGGAAGAGTGGAGCGCGCGGCGGATCGAGCAGTACCTCGCTATTCTCAAGCGCACCGAGGCAAGTGACTCTGCTCAAAAGACCGCCAAGGCGCAGCGCCCAGCACCGCCACCGCAGTATACGGCTGCCAGCCAGCGCTTTGAGCAACAGCTCAGTGCACCAGTCCAGATCCGTGGCAACCGCCGCGGGGCAGGGCAGATCGTTATCCGCTTTACGAGCGACGATGACTTCGAGCGGATCATTGGCTTGCTAGAGCATACACAGGACGAGAAGTAGCAAGATAAAATGTAGCATATAATAGACCTTCTTAAAGTAGAAGGTTTATTTATTTTTGGTAAAGACCTGATGGTATACGTGATAATAATTACTCTGTAATAATGAATATATTTCTACAAAATTCAGATTCTGGATGGAGAGGTCACTAGAGCGATATCAGGTGCTATACCTGAAACCCTTGAACTTTCGTCAGTGGCCAGAGGCGCAGGCTGACGGGACCAATCACATCATAGAGTGGCACGGTGCCGAGGCCATTGCGTGAGTCGAGCGAGTAGCTGCCTTGACGGTGATCACCCGCCACAAAAATCGATCCTTCGGGCACTGTCACCTCTGTATCGCCGCTGGTGGGAGAGCCAGGACCATCCCAGCTGTCGTCGGGGTGAAAGCCTTGCGGATGTTCTTTATTATAGACAGTCAGCATCCCATCCTTGACTGTGACGCGCTCACCCGCAAAGGCAATGACGCGCTTAACGAGGTTCATATCCTCGCTACCTGGGCTATAGAGCGGGTTCTTAAAGACGATAATCTGCCCCCGCTTGGGTGTGTATGAGTTATTTTGCAAATGTGCCATCGTGACGGGCAGGCGATTGACAATCAGCCGATCGCCAGTGTAGAGCGTCTGCTCCATACTCGGGCCAGTCACGCTAAAGCTACGAAATACAAAGGTGTTGATAAGGAGTGTGCCAACAATGACGCACACCACAAAAATTACAAAGCCACCGATATCCTTGAGCCTGGGGTGGCGGGTCAAAAAACTTGCTTCCATCATGAAGTATTATATCACTAAATGCGGGCGGAGGGGAGGAATTGAGAAAAGTTATCTTTCGTCTAAAAATATCTACTGATACTCAATACGATCAACAAGCTGTGTATATATGTCTGCAGGAACTCGTCTAACTTTTAAGTCTTGGTCCGGATTGCCACGTGCCGCAAGACGTGCTGATTGGTCTAGCCACTGTTCTATATCATGTCCAGGCTGAGGCCGTCCGCGATTTAACAAGAGAGGATACTGCATTGCTACATATGCACGACAAAGCTCATAGACTGCTCGATCACCATAAGGGGTAGCGGCAATCTGATCCAACGGATATCCAATTTTTTCGCGTATATCGGACGACATGAATGAGAACACCTCATTGAATGCGACATGATCTTCTTTCCCTGTTTCTTCTCCAATGGTATCAGCATAAAAAACAGCTATTGCCCGGCGAGGAAACTCTCGCACATCTGGGTTTTGCTCGTGTATCTCTTTCTGATCTTTGGCGAGGTCGTTGTTTGTTGGTTCTTGGTTAGTTGCCTCAAAGTTTCCGGGTGAAATTGTCATAAAAACACTCCTGTTTATAAAACATAGAACAATTATTTTAAAGCTAGCGCGATGCAAGATTTTTATGAACTCTGCAAGCGAAAGCTAATATATATATCAATATATGGAGGTGGAGTCAAGCAGACAGCTATAGAAATTTTATAAAGAGAGCAGCCACTTAGAATGAGTAGCTGCTCTCTCGGGCTTATGCTATTTGCTGCTATCGATCTACTACGATTTTAAAGTAGTCGTGATTAAATGCACCCTCCTCATCTTCTTCTACAATGGCAACTAAATTCTCGAGTGTTTTAATCTCCGTTTCTGTCAAGCGTTTGTTTTGCTTAGATAAGTTAGAGGCAACGCAGAGACATATGTATTCTAACGAAATAGCCCACTCGCCGACCCTTGCGTATTCCCTTGCTTTTTCGGCTTGTGATTGAGACAAGTAAGGAGATTCGTCAATATAACTGTAAAGTGCTATCGTTTGTTTAACTTGTTCGCTCATGGACATAATTATAACATAAATCGTTAGTCTGTAGTGCATCAGTTACCTCCTCGGGTTATAAAGATAAGTGTAATTATTTAAGTAACATTCCAGCGGCTCTTATGGGATATGTTGTGGTATGAAAATTATGAAAATATTGTTGAGGTCCGGGCTGTATCGTAATGTCCGTATGCAAAAATAGTGCTGCATTGTGCAAATATGTGCTTATACTCCATACGACCACAGTCTCTCGTGGCATTTTTGGCTTGCAAAGTGCAAGTTTGGGTGCGGTTTCGTATTTATTTTTTGGGGCAGATCCAGTATAGTAGAGAGAGTTTATGGCGGGTCGCAATTCGATAGATGGTTTTCGGTCACAAGATGGCGGGGCGGTGGATAGGCGCCCCCGCTCGCTTCGTCGTGCCGATGGCTCGATGCCGCGGATGGGTCGCTCGATGACGGGCACGGCTGGCTCTAGTCGCAGCTTGGCTACAGCAGAGCAGCCAAGGAATTATACACCGCGCCGCAGTGCGTCTATCAGTACCGATAACCCCAGCAGTAGCCTAACTGACTTCGATATTAATCCAAGTGACAATATATTTGCTGACCTAGAGCAGGGCAGTGGCAAGCGTGGCCGCAAAGGCCGCAAGAAGCCGCAATCGACGCGGCGCAAATGGATCAAGCGTATCATTATCGCTCTCGTCATCATTGGTGTGGGCTTCGGTGGTATGCTGCTGTGGCGGGCCTTTATGGCGAGCTCGCATATCTTTAAGGGTGATATCTTTGGCTTGATTCAGCAGAAGGAGCTCAAGGCAGATAGCAATGGCCGGAGTAATATCCTCTTGCTTGGTACATCGGAGGATGACCCAGGCCACGAGGGGTCGTATCTGACTGATTCCATCATGATCTTGAGTATTAGCCAGAGCAAGAAAGATGCCTATATGATTAGCATCCCGCGCGATCTCTACGTTAAATATCGCCGGTCGTGCAACTCGGGCAGTGCAGGTAAGATTAATGAGTACTTCAACTGCGTCAATAGCGATTGGTCGAGCACTGAGGCAGAGGATGAGCGCCAAGCGGCTTCGCGCAAGTTCTTTGGCAATATTGTGGGGCTGGACTTGCAATACAGTGTGCACGTGAACTACACCGTATTGCGCGACCTAGTCTCGGCCTTGGGTGGCATCAAAGTAACGATTGAGAGCCGTGACCCCCGTGGCCAGATGGATGGTAACTTCGACTGGAAGTGTCGGGGCGGAAACCCTCGCGCGAGCCACGCCACGATGGTTAAGAATTGCCCGCCGAATGGTCACTTTATCGACTACCCCAATGGGCCAGTTGATCTCGATGCTGAGCATGCGCTCTACTTGGCGCAGGCACGCGGTGCCTCGGGCATATCCTACGGCTTCGAGCAGTCCAACTTCGACCGCGAGAAGAACCAACAGAAGGTGCTCGTGGCTATCAAAGAAAAGGCGACAAGTGCTGGCACCCTGACGAACTTTGGTGCGGTGACGGG
The DNA here is from genome assembly GCA_938036785.1 of uncultured Candidatus Saccharibacteria bacterium. Taxonomy (GTDB): domain Bacteria; phylum Patescibacteriota; class Saccharimonadia; order Saccharimonadales; family Saccharimonadaceae; genus Saccharimonas. The sequence goes on from CALHWE010000017.1 coordinate 5,699, forward strand.
GATCATTGATGCACTAGGCAAGAACCTCCGTACCAACTTTGAGACAAGTGAGATCCGTACACTTATGTCGTTGGGGCAAAATATTAAGAGTGATGCTATTAAGAGTGTGAGCCTGCTAAACACAACCGTTGGTGACCTAGTGGTGGCGCAGACAGTCAACGGCATTAGCTCGGTTATACCCGCAGCGGGCACATACGACTACAGCCAGATTCAAGCGTACATCAACAAGACGCTCAATGCCACAGAGGTATCTAAAGAATCGGCCCATGTTGTCGTCCTCAATGCATCAGGCGCATCAGGGGTAGCCAAGCGTGAGGCAGACAAGCTAGAGAAGCTTGGCATGGTCATTGACAGCATTGATAACGCTCCAAGCAGCGGTAGCGCAGGGAGTAACAAGATCTACCAAGTGGCTGGGAGAGCTAGCGCGCCACACACCAAGGCCAAGCTAGAGTCGATCTATCATGCTCAGGCTACTACTGGCACACCGCCAGTAGCTACTGGCAGCCACACGCAGTTTGTCGTCGTGGTTGGCCAGTCCACGACGGGTACTTCGTCGGCAATTAGCGATTAGCGTGTGGGTTAATAGCTAATAAGTTTGTTTAGATAGAGTGTATGGTTGGTTACCCGACTCCGTAGTAGGGTATTATTTCTTAACTCCTGAATCAAAAAGTAGATTATTATAATAAGTTCTCTTCCCTCGTCGAACAAGGGGGCGAGAAGGGGTTCGTATTCCATCTGTTGAAGTATAAAGACGGTGGTTTGCCGACCATTAGCTCCACTACTGTTGCTAAGATAAGACAGCGCTCTCAATCGCTCAATACATTATCAAACCTTAACTTTGTATATGACGAGATATGTAACTAGCTGCGAGATACGAAATATCTTCATCAAGTACCTATCGCCCATGCCAAAACTGTTGCGTCTTCGTCCATTCGGAGTCCTGGGTGGAGAGTTTTGCGTTATTGAGTTCATTCCAGCATCGCTCAATGCCTGTACGGAAGAGTGATTCCTGCACCTGAATCGATGAATTCTTTATGATGCGATGTGGCAACCCGCGGCCAGCAAAGCACTGAGCAGCTGCATCGAATAGCTTGCGATCGGTCACTTGCCGTACATTCAACACCTCTTTGTACGAACCCGATGGGAAGTGCAGCGGCATCTCGCTGCTAATGTAGCCAGTCAAAGCAAAGGCAGTCACAGGTACAGTAATAACAAGGAGAGGTGCGAGGATGGCGGCTGCCACCCAGTGTTGCTTGGTGTTGCGAAAATGGAGTTTGGTTGTCATATATAGTAAGTATAGAACGTATAGTACGTATAGTATGGCTATTGTCAAACAAAGCAAATACTGCCTGAATCTTATAATTCCTCTTCCTCAGTATTTGTTTCACCTTCCTTCTGATAAATTGCAACAAGAGCTAGCGCTCCTCGGGTATCAACTCTCTTACACTTATCTAAAAAAGCGCATTTATTACAATCAATTTCACGCTCCACCGGAGGAAATGCGAGAGAAGCGGCGTGCGATCTTATGGTGAGACTCTGCAAACTTAGGCGTAGCAAGACAAACTGCGGAATTAGCACAGCCAGTACAGTAGAGAGTAGAATGTTCTCGCCCTAGGCTCTTATTTTTTCGCCCAAAATGGTATAATAAAAGGCAATGGATTTTTTGCATGGTACACATCGTCAGTCTCGGGTCAGTGAGGTCGTTTATGTGGCGCTCAATCTTGGGCTTGCGACGCTGCTGTTTTTGATCGTCCTAGAGGTGCAGTCGCCTTGGCTGGCATTGGCACTGGTGATTGCGAGTAAGTGGCGGGCGCTTGCGGTGCGGCCACGCTTTTGGCTTGCCAATATTGTGGCAAATATGATCGACCTCACGGTAGGTATTAGTGTTGTGATGTTGATGTATGCTGCGAGTGGAGTGATCTGGCTGCAGGTTGTCTTGGCGGTGCTGCATGCACTGTGGCTGGTGGTACTCAAGCCACGGTCAGATCGCCGCTCGGTGGCTATTCAGGCGGGCGTTGGCGTTTTTCTTGGGGCGACGGCTCTTGCCATGAGCTCCTACCGGTGGGATGCCGCCCTGGTTGTGCTACCGCTGTGGGTACTGGGGTACTGTGCTGCACGGCATGTTCTCGGTAGCTATGAAGAGCCACTCACGCGTACCTACGCGCTGATTACCGCGACAGTCTTTGCGGAGCTTGGCTGGGTGAGCTACCACTGGATGTTTGCCTACACCATCTCTGGCCTAGGGGCGATCAAGCTCGCGCAGTTACCGCTCTTTTTGGTGCTCTTTGGCTTTGTGTGTGAGCGTGCCTATAATAGCTACTACCAGCATGGTGTGGTGCGCGGGGCCGATATTGTCTTGCCATCGACACTGGCGGTTGGGCTTGTGCTGACGCTTTTGCTGCTGTTTAACAGCCTCAGCGCTACTGGCCTTGCCTAGCCGAGGCAAGTGAGAAAAAGGGTAAGGGGAAAAGAGGTTATGAATCAACAACCGCAGATGACAGCGCAAGACCAGCGAGCGGCGCGTGCCATGCGCCAATCAAAAATTATGTCTATTATTGCAGCGGGTGCGCTTGCCCTTGTCTTTGTCGTGGCGATGGCGATGTGGGTTTATTTGCGAACAATTGATCGCAATGCGACCGTCACTGAGCGCGACCAGGTTAGCACCGATGGTAACCTCGCTCCCACCGCTGACGAATCTGCGGTGGCCAATGTCGCCGACAAAGCATCAAAGAGCGTCGTGTCTATCATCACTAATATCGAAGAATCATCATCGCTCCGCACGACCACTCGCCAATCAGCTGCAGCGGGCACTGGCATTATTGTCAGCAAAGATGGTTACATCGTCACGAATAAGCACGTTGTGTCTAAGGCGAGCTCTATCCGCGTCATTGCTTCGGACGGCACGCGGTATGATGACGTTCGGGTGGTGGGTGAGGACCCGCTTAATGATATTGCCTATCTCAAACTTGAGGTGGGTAACACAGTGCTCACGCCACTGTCGCTCGGTGACTCAGCAACGGTGCGGGTGGGGCAGTCGGTTGTGGCAATCGGCAACGCACTGGGCCGCTACCAAAACACCGTCACCAGCGGTATTATTTCTGGTAAAGGGCGGCCTGTGACAGCCTCTACATCGGGCAATAGCACCCAGCGAACGGAAAGCCTAACTGATCTTATCCAAACCGATGCTGCCGTGAATTCTGGTAATTCTGGTGGACCGTTGCTCAACCGCTCGGGGCAGGTGATTGGCATCAATGTAGCAGTGGCAACAAACGCCCAGGGCATTAGCTTTGCTATTCCTGTCAATGCGATGAAGGGGACGCTCAAGTCGGTCCTGGCGGGTAAGGGAGTGCGCCGGGCCTACCTTGGGGCGCGCTATGTGATGCTCACGCCAGATATTGCTAAGCAGGTTGGTACTTCGGCGAAGGAAGGCGCGTATGTGATGACAGGTGGCGACAAAAGCGCGATTGTAGCAGGTAGCCCAGCCGACAAAGCCGGCCTCCGCGAGAAGGATGTGATTACCAAGATCAATAGCCTCGTTGTAGGCAAGCAAGGCGACGTCTCGAGCCTGATTGGCGAATACCAGCCTGGCGATGTCGTAGCCCTCACCATCCTCCGTGACGGCAAAGAGCGCGTCGTACGCGTGACCCTGAGCGAGTATCAGGGCGGAGAGAGTGGGGAGTAGAGCGAAGAGCGAAGAGCGAAGAGCTGTACTCCCCACTTGTTAGCCTCTAATCCAACGCTTCGTACTCAAGTCCAAGATAGTAAGGCATCAACCGATCAGTACCTGGATCCAACTGACCATCAGGCGTATAGGGGTTTGGATCTTCTGGGGTCACCCACCCCCAGTAACGCAGTTGGCTTGGTGTTTTGACTGTTCCTATGTCCCGAAGCCGTATAACGCAAGCATGAGCTATGTCAGTGATCGCTTTGCTGTGGAGTGGCCATCGGCAATAGCGTTCCCAATTTGGTATTGCTGGATCGTTGTAAGCAAATCCGAGGCCATTGAGCGTTTGGCGTTGCTCGGTGGTGAATGATGCTTTGCGTATCCCAATATCTTCTCCAGTAAACTCGGCAGTTACCGCATAATCGAGCGACAGATCATTGTGGACGCAGAACTGGACGAAAGGAAGATAGTCTGGGCTCTGCGAATCAGCAATGATCAGAAAAGAACGCCGTGGGAGCTTCGAAACTGTGATGGCTAGCTGTTCTTCGAACGCGTCCCACGTCAGAGCGTCACCTTGACGTAGGGTATAGTCTTTGCCGTCCTTCTGAAACGCTTTGCTTGGGATAGCAGTCTTGATAATGCCAAGATCGCGCAGTGGAAATACGCGGCTGAAGATATAGTCCCCTATGAACTCGTTGAGCGTTATTCCACCGTGTTCAAGTCGCGTGCTTTGTGGGCACACAACGAGCAGTGGAGGCCAACCATGAGGGTGAACTATTTCGACGAAGCAATTGTGCGGGCCTTGCCATAGTGCATATGAACGGTCTCCGGTTTCCTGGTGGAGCGGTGGTTTTGGCCACGTACTTCGTAACTTTTGAACATATTCTGCAAATAAGTCGATGGCCATTTCTTGGTCTTGGCCAGTTTCGGTGCAATGTGCGACAACTGCTAGCGTCGAACTGAGACGATTGACGTCTATCCCGTCGTGACATAGAAACGGATCTATACTGTCCGAAATAACCGTTTCTAGTCTGAATGGGTAGTTGTCTTGAACTTCCTTGACGGCATGATTGATGGCTTGAGGATCGCCTGCGGCATCCCACGGAAGCATTGCGATGAGGTTTATCCAATGCAAGAGTTCTGGAAAAGTTAGTTTAGTTGGTGTTGAGTTTGTCATTGATGATCCTTACGTTTTGAAATTATATCAAGACTATTGTTCTATAGCGCTATTATATCATCATAATTGAGTCAAGGTGCTGCTGAATTTTCCACAACAATTTATGGTATAACCTCTGTTCTATAAATGTATGATTGCCATATGTTGCAAGATATGCTTGGAGCTCGGCAAAATGTATGCTATAGTCGAACATAGGTGGGACAAACAATATGAGAACATAACACACAGGGGGCATTGTGGAAACAATCAACTTTTACCAACTAATACGATATTATGCACGAAAGTGGCCGGTGATGATTGTTGCCATTCTCGTTGGTGTTGGGCTGGGTGCGGCCTATGCGCTGTCCATCCAACAGCCGCAGTATAAAAGCTCGGCGACGTTGCTGCTAACAGGGGTAGAGCAGGGTCAAAACACCATTACGCTTACCAACTACACCACGCTCTTTACCTCGCGGCGAGTGCTCGATCCGGTAATCGACCGTGCCCAGTACAAGGGGAGCTATGAGACACTGCTGGCCAACACAACTGCCAAGCATGTAAAGAACACCGATATTATCACTGTCTCGATGAATGCTGGTGAGCCCAAGATGAGCGAAACCTTACTCAAACAGGCAATTACCGAGTTTGAAAAGCAAACAAAAGCATTGTATGGCAAGACCAAAATTAGCATCAAAACAGTCGACGCTGTCAATACGCCAAACGTGCCAGCAAGCATAGGGCTGTGGCAGGCAATGGCACTTGGTGGCGGTGGCGCACTGCTGCTTGCCATCGTAGGATTGTTCTTTGCCTACGACTATGCGCAGTCGCAGCGCGTGGCCGAAGCTGCCGCAGCTACATCCGCGGCAACCAAGGCTAAGCGCTAGCTGCGCTACCTACACAGAACTTATTTTGCTGAAGTATACAGCCGCATGGGTACGCGGCACGATAACAACACAGGGTAACAAGGGGGTATACCATGTATCGGGAATACGGAAAACGCATCGAAGATGTGAGCATCGCGCTGGCTGCGCTGGTGATTCTAGGGCTACCAATGCTGCTGGTTGCAGCAGCAATTCGCCTCACATCGAAAGGGCCGGCCTTGTTCCGCCAGAAGCGCTTCGGCAAAGATAAGCAGCTATTTACAGTTTATAAATTCCGCACTATGTCTACGAAAGCACCAAAGAATATGCCAACCAATAGTTTTACCAACGCAGATAGCTACATCACACCACTCGGTGGGGTACTGCGCAAGTTATCTATCGATGAACTACCACAACTACTCAACGTCATCAAAGGCGAGATGAGCATCGTTGGGCCACGGCCCGTCATTAAGACAGAGAAAAAGCTTATTAACCTGCGCCAAAAATACCAGGCTAATTCCGTCAAGCCAGGCATCACTGGCTGGGCGCAGGTAAATGGCCGCGACGACCTAGACGACCAGCGCAAAGCCGAAATGGACGGTGAGTATGTGCAACAGCTGAGCTTCCTGACCGATGTTAAGATCATGATAAAGACGATTGGAGCGGTATTAATGATGAGTGGCCATACGGAGGGGAATGAGCGGGCAGTAACAGGAGTCGATAATGCCCTCGAATAAGAAAAAAGTCCTCTTCACCTCACACACGGCCAACTTCCAGAAGTTCAACCGGCCCTTCATGCGGATGCTGCGTGAGCAGGGATACGAAGTGCATTATGCCTCGATGGGCGAGGAGCATATTGAGGATTGTGACAAGCAGTTTGTCGTGCCATTTACGCGTAGCCCTTTCACACTCAGTAATGTCCGGGCCTATCGCCAACTCAAGGAGATTATCGACCACGAGCAGTACGACCTCATCCACACTCATACACCAGTAGGGGGTGTCGTGACGCGTCTTGCGGCTCGGCAGGCTCGGCAGCGCGGCACACGGGTGATCTACACCGCTCATGGTTTTCACTTCTTCACGGGTGCGCCGCTGCTCAACTGGCTGGTATACTATCCCATCGAGCGCCTGATGGCACACTACACTGACGTTCTCATTACAATTAATGCCGAGGACTACGCCCGAGCTAACCGCCACTTCGCTACCAGTGTAGTGTATGTGCCGGGGGTGGGGGTGGATCTAACGGTGTATAAATCTCTTACCAAGCGAGAGAAGCAGCATCTGCGCCAAGAATACGGGTTTCACAAGAATGATTTTATTCTTATCTATGCTGCCGAACTGAATAAGAATAAGAATCAAGGTTTTCTGATCCGGATGATGACACATTTGCTCAAGACTGTACCAACGGCGAAGCTTGTCCTCTGTGGGGTTGGTGGCAAAGAGCAGCAGTATAAGGCACTTGCCCAGCAGCTTGGTGTTGCTGACCATGTAAAGTTCATGGGGTATCGCCGTGATATGCCGCAGCTGCTAGGGATATCTGATGTGTCTGTGTCAGCAAGTGGGCGCGAGGGGTTGCCCGTTAATGTACTAGAGGCGGTGAGTGTGGGGTTGCCGGTGGTTGCTTTGCCGTGCCGTGGTATTCAGGATATTGCTCAGCAGACACCACTTGTGCAGACGATGCCCGATAGAGATACGAAGCGCATGGCAGATGTACTGGCATCGATTGCAGCAAGCGAGGCAGACACGTCTGCGCAAAAGATAGACTTGTCTCGCTACGAGACACACTCAATTAAAAAAATGATGGAGCGCATATATGAATGATATTGCAAGCTACCTATTCTATATCGGTGTCTTTGCGGGAGCAGCGTTACTCTTGCGAGCTGGCTACCGATATAAGAGTATGGTGCTCAAGATAGTTGCTGCGATCATTCCAGTTATTGTCGCGGCACTGCGTGATAATGTTGGGACTGATTATGCAACATATGTTAAGGTATTCGAAGACTTTCGGACGTTGTCGATCGGTGATTTCTTTAGCAATCGGTCGAACGGTACTGAAGTTGGGTTCTATCTCATCAACAAACTCTCGCAGTGGCTGACGGATGGGCCAGGGCTTATGTTTGCAATTATGTCGATAATTTGTATCGTCTTTTTCTTCTGTGCGATGCGCCGCTGGCATGTTCGCTACCCAGCACTGGTGTATTTCCTCTATTTGATGCTCGTATTTCCAAACTCACTCAATATCGTTCGGCAATCTGCTGCTGCAATGATAGCACTGTACGCCTTTTCGTTTATTCTTGAGAAAAAGCCAGCTAAGTACGTCTTTGCAATCTTATGCGCGAGTTCTTTGCATACATCGGCGCTATTCTTGTTGCCGCTATATCTCGTACGGTTCTTGGTGCAGGCAAAGCGGGGCACGCACATCCGATTTGCTATCAAGACAGTACTTATTGCACTTATCATTGGCGGGGTGTTACCATTATTGATTGCACAGTTTTCGAGCCAGAGTATCTTCTCGCGCTATAGTATTTATGACAACATAATTGGCTCGGGGATTAACCTCCAGCTCTATGTCCACATATGCTTCGTTGTGATATTTACTATGATATTGCGCTATCGATATGATGATATACACTATCGCTTTTTCTATGTGCTAGAAGTGCTAAATGTCATTTTGTTAGTCAATCTTGACCCAAGCCAGATCACAAAACGACTCGCTGTGTACTTTTCTATCGCACCAGTGATGCTGCTTGGCAAGCTGCCGTCTCTCCCTCAGTCGCCGAGTGGTAGGAGGGCGATGATGGTAGGGATTGTCTGCTATGGTCTCGTTATTTTCTACATATCATACGTTGTGTTGATGCAGGCCGATATCATACCGTATAAATCAATGCTGTTTGGAGGTAGCTCGTGATGAAATTGGGGTTTGCCATCATTGCACATAATAACTTTGGCCAAGTATCGCAACTGATTGACCAGCTGCTAGCATATAAAAAAAGTCGCGTATATATCTTTATCGATGCGAAGAGTGATGCCACTGAGTTTGTTGCTCAGATGGCAAAGCACTCACGGGTTACGTGTATAGCTGATACATTTTCGCTCAATTGGGGTGATGCAAGCTTAAACAATGCTACCGAGGTGCTGCTCCAGGCTGCCATTGATGATGATAATGACTATATCTCGCTACTCAGTGGCGCAGACTTGTGTGTTCGGCCAGTGGCAGAGCTAGCGGCATTCTTGCGTGATGACGATAGGGGGCTGTATTGCTCGATTCGCAAAATGCCAGTTGCTGGCATTGGGCATGGTATGGGTGGTCTGGAGCGACTTGTGCTGCGCTATCCGTCATGGATGCGGCGCAAGGGTACTCGACAAGAGGCAATGCCGTATATTCGTGCGCTCTACCAAATCGTTGGCTCGCGGTTACCGCGACGTATGATGAAGCAGATCCCACATATTGATTTTTATTTTGGTTCGCAGTGGTTTACGGTGAGTAAGGACGTGGGCCAGCGCGCACTGGCATACCTTGCAGCCCATCCAGAATTTCGAGAGGTATTTCGAACGAGTTTGGCCTCTGATGAGATCTATTTTCAGACGATCTTTATGCAGCCAGAGGTAAAGGAGTGTGAGGTATATTGTGTTTCTGATAATCTACGGTATATCGACTGGACAAGCACTAATACGCAAGAGGCGGGGTCGCCACGACTGCTTACTGAGGGGGACATACCGGCCATCGAGCAATCACGGATGTTTTTTGCGCGTAAGTTTAATGCTGCAGTTGATGCCGCAGTGGTTGATTATTTCGTTGATAAAACGACTAAAAGGAGCTAGCCTATGACACGACCAGTCGTCTCAATCATCGTGCCTGTATACAATGCTGCTGCTTATGTGGCCGAGTGCTTGCAGTCGTTGATAGTGCAGACCTATCCAGCGCTTGAGATCATTGTCGTCGATGATGGATCGACTGACGATTCGTATGCGATGTGCCAATCGTTGTGTAGTGCATCTAGCCGTATTCGGCTATATCATCAAGCAAATGCTGGTGTGTCTGCTGCCCGCAATGCAGGTATTGCCAAGAGCACAGGCGATTATATTATGTTCGTTGATGCTGATGATGCCCTGCGCGATGCGACGACTGTCGAGACATTACTGCAGGCATACACCAGCCAGCATGATGTGCTTATATACAAAAAATATCATGCACAACACACTGATACGTGCAAGACGATAGCTTGCCCAGTGCGCAAAATTGCTTGGCGGCTTGTGGTGCGCGAGACACTTAATGCACCATGGAACAAAGTATATAGAGCGGAGATCATCAAGCGGCATAGCGTCGATTTCCCGGTGGGGGTAAAGATTGGTGAAGATCTGATGTTTAATATTGCGTACTTTCGGCATGTACAGATGGTGGCGATGATTGACTACGGAGGGTATGTGTATCGTGAAGATAATATCCACTCTGCAACCAAAAATCTATCAGCAACAGTTGGGCGCGATCTTGCTCGAGCGCGCAAGAAGCTGCTATGCTGGGCAATGCAGCAACGCTCTCTATCACTTGGCATCGCCTATGGCTATATTGCACTCAAAAATACACGAGTTACCATTTTACAGTGGTGGAGAAGGACAAAACATAAGGGAGGCAGCGCATGAAAACGGTTAGCTTACGCTATTATGATGCAGTAAATTTGGGTGATGATTTGTTTGTGAAGATTGTCCTAGAGCGGTACCGCAACCCGTTCATTATCAGCAGTCGATCGCGGTACATTGTGCAGCGCTATGATAATGCTCGGGCGTCTGCGGTGAGTGATTTGCTCAATAGAGCAATGCGCTATGTGCGGCGTGGGCGAGCTGTTGTGGCGCCAGCGCGGTTTTTTACTGGTGATCTTTTGCTGTATATCGGCGGATCGTTATTCATCGAGCAGGGAAATCCAACACTCTGGAGCCAAGAGCAGCAACTCTATCGTCGACTCTCGCACCCATACTATATCCTTGGCTCTAATATTGGCCCATATCGGTCGCCAGAGTTTCTCGAGATGGTGCGATCGATCTTTCGTGGGGCTGCCGATGTATGTGTACGCGATAGCTATTCGTACGATTTAGCCAAAGATATTCCTCAGGTGCGCTGTGCAACGGATATCGTCTTGACGCTTGATGTTGCGCCGTACCTGACGAGCGATAATGGCTCCTATGTGATATCGGTCATCAATGCAACGCAGAAGTTTGATGCTACGGTGGCTGCGAAATACGACACGACGATCGCCGCTCTCGCAACCAAGCTGCTAGCTAACGACAACACTGCCACTGTTACGCTCATGTCCTTTTGCAAAAAAGAAGGGGACGAAGCAGCGTGCGAGCGCATCCTCGCGCAGCTGCCAACTACATTGCAGCAGCAGGTGAGTATCCATCGCTACCGTGGTGATATAGACGGTGCACTGCAGACGCTCGCTCAAGCACGTGCTATCATTGGGTCACGCTTCCATGCTAATATAGTGGGCATGGTCTTCGGTAAAAAGATTCTCCCGATTGCGTATAGCGACAAGACGATCAATATATTGGCCGACATGCAGTATACAGGACCAGTGGTTGATATCCGTACAATTGATGACTTTGACCCCACCGCTATTAATTTTGATGCGATTGCTGCGCAAGATATATCACACCTCAAGCCGCTTGCTGAGGAGCAATTCCAGGTGCTTGATACTGTACTCAAAAGGAGAGACTAGCTGTATTTATGTCAAAAACTACCACCCTCGTCAAAAATACGATCATTATTGCACTCGGTAAGATCTCAACCCAATTTTTGAACTTTTTGCTTCTCCCGCTCTATACGGCATATCTTGCGGCGGCTGAGTTTGGAGTTGTTGATCTCGTTACGGTGGTAGTGTCGCTTGTTGCACCAGTGGTGATGCTATCACTCGAGATGGCGGTGTTTCGTTTTTTGATTGATGGGCGGGGGCATCATACGCAGCAAGCGCGCGTGATCACTAATGCGCTGCAGCTGATGGGGAGTAGTATGCTACTGGCTGGTGTGCTCTTTGTATTAGTGATGCAATGGGTGGCAGTGCCGTATGGCTGGCTTGCGCTTGGTGCGGTGGTGGCAGCGGTAGCCTCAAACTTTTGCCTGCAAGTCGCGCGTGGGTTTGGCAACAATACCCAATATGCTATTGGGAGCATGGTGGCGGGTGCGACGATTGTTGTACTTAATATCGTTTTCATTGCAGTGTTCAAGATGGGTGCAACGGGTATGCTGCTGGCTACGGTGATTGGCAATGGTGTGAGTGCGCTCTATCTCATTACAACTCTCAGGATACCGCAGTATATCGACCTCTCTTTGTGTGATGGAGACACGAGGAAAGAACTTCTTCACTATGCTTTGCCGCTTATCCCAAATAACATCTCGTGGTGGGTGGTCAATGCTGCCGACCGTATGATCATCGCTGCCTTGCTGGGAGTGACGGCGAATGGCATCTATGCAGTGGCCTATAAATTCCCGCAGGTATTTACAGCAGTGTATAATTTCTTTGGCTTATCGTGGGCGGAGTCGGCCTCGATACATATTCGATCAAAGGATCGCGATGCATTCTTTTCGAAAGTGGCAAATATGAGTGTGCGGGTATTTGGCAGCTTTGGTGTGGTGCTGATCGTCGGCGTATCGGTTTTTTTCAATATACTTGTTGGCGCGCGCTATAGCGAAGCACGGCTTTATATCCCGCTTCTTTTGATTGGGTCGTTTTTTAGTGCAATTGTTGGTGTCTATAGCGCGATCTATATCGCCAAGAAACGAACCAAGCAGGTCCTCTATACGTCATTGGTTGCAGCTGGTATTAGTATTGGGCTATCTGTAGTACTTATACCCGTCATTGGGCTCTATGGGCCAGCGGTAGCGATGATCGCAGCATATCTTGGTATGGCTATCTTTCGCCATCTCGATATCAAAAAATCGATTAATATCACGTACGATCGCATGGCAGTTGGCAGTGTTGCGCTGCTATATGTGCTTGCAATTGGCCTCTATTATATTAATTCACCATATGCAACCATTGCCAATGTTGTCGTCTCGGGCGCGGGTGTCATTGCTATCAATCGTCACACACTACGTGCCTTGCAGCAGACACTCTTTCGCAAGATGAAAGGTCTCAAACAAAAGCAGGCGGATAAGTTGGCTCAGGCTTGGGAGGTAGACCGTGGGGCAGAGTAGAGCGTGGCGCAGGTTATATATCCTAGCGCCGGTATTTTGGATGGCAGTTATCTTCACTCTCTCTCACCAGCCAGCCGCTGTCTCTAGCGGGCAGAGTGGGGTGATTGTTGGGCATTTGCAGCAGGCTATGCCAGGGGTAAGTACGGCTCTCTTGACGTTTCTTGTACGCAAGAGCGCTCATATCATTGCTTATTTTATCCTTGGTATATTGATGTATCGTGCATTGCGCATCACTATCCGTCGCTGGCAAACGCGCGCTGTGGCGAGCTTTGCCTTGCTGAATTGCAGTCTCTATGCAGTGACAGACGAGATCCATCAACTCTTCGTACCAGGGCGCAGTGGTGAACTGCGCGATGTCATGATCGATAGCATAGCGGCACTGGTGGGAGTGGGACTGTGCGTGTGGTTGATGCGCCGATGGGCATTGCGCAAGAGCATAGTCACGAGCAATCAATGACGGCATGATAGAATATACGTACTCGCAATTGTTTGCAAGAGACTCGTGTACATTTATATGTTATTTTCTGCGGCAAGTCAGGTAGTAGATGAGATGATGTCTATAGGTTACAAGCAATGAGTGTTGAGATGCATAGTTTGGTTGCAATATATAAAATTAGGCAGCAATCTCGAACAAAAATCTTTAAAAATGAAACAAACGTTTGCTAATTGTTCGATATAGTGCTACACTGTCGTAGGGGGTACTGATAAGGTACTTCGAACACATGTTAGCACAGAGGTAGCTATGGGTTAGGCTACTGGTGCAGCGATCAGCCGTGGGCGCTATCGCCAGTTGGCAATAGATTTGCCAGAGGTCTCCACCAAGGTGGATAGGCGCGATGGGTGATCATTCCTCCTCTTTTGCTCATGAGCGAGCCATTATGTTTGCGTTTCTCTCGGAGAGAAAGCGCCTTATTCTAAGCCAAGCTTAGCGTTATTTCCTTTTTTTGCTAGCAAAATACCGCAGTAGATGACGCTGCGGTATTGTTATATGTACACTAGTGGTCTTGTCTCTGAGGAGCTTTTACAAGAGATATAGATAGTCTTACTTGCCCTGGTAGCGCCGGACAATTGGTGCTACAGCATACAATGCCATAGGTAGGACGAGGAGCTCACCATCTTGCCCCAGCCAGTACAATATGCCAGCCACCACAAGATGAAGCACGACGATTCCCGCCGTCAGCCACGGCAAGAAAGCTCGTGGTATGCGCGGCGTAAACAAGAGATAGAGAATACCGCCAAAGCAGTCGAGTGCCAGTGCGAGATGTAAGAGGGATGGTGCCATAGTGTGAGACTCCTTATAGTAAAGTGATGTTATAGCCTAGCATACTGTGATTACATGGTGCTGTCAAATGATCGGTAGATAAATACCATAGCCTCCGCTTTTTTGCTTATCCTACTTTCCACGCCATTTTTGCAAACGGTGTATGAGAATAGGCTACTCCAATCTATTTTTTGGCTCTGATGTGGGGTGGCTAATAGAGAGTAGCTATCAGTATGCTGGAGGGGGGTAATGAAAGGGGTAAAATTGGCCAAAATACTCGGTTTATCGTATATGTATACTCACCTAAGTGATGCCGCTTGTGTTTCACTATTTGGCATTATGCTGCTATAATATGTACGCAATGAATAATTCTACAAAACGTACAAAGATACTGGCTACTCTGGGGCCAGCTACCAACACACCAGAGAAGATAGAAGCGTTGATCCGGGCGGGTGCCAACGGCTTTCGCCTCAACTTTAGCCACGGCTCGTACGAAGAGCGGCTTGACCAGATTGCCTGGATTCGCAAGGCGAGTGCCACTGTTGGTCGCACTGTTGCGATTTTGCAAGACTTGCAAGGGCCAAAGATTCGCCTCGGCGTACTCAAGGATAATCACTTCGACATTGCGGCAGGCGATGAAATTATCCTCGACCACGCAGTGGAGGAGCACGATGGCAGCAATCGTCTGCCCATTCAGTACAACCTTGCTGATAAGGTCAAGGTAGGTGAGCCTGTCTATCTCTTTGATGGTAAGCTGCGCGGTGAGATGACCGAGCGCGTTAGCGACACCGCCATCAAGGTACGCCTGAGTAATGATGGCTTCTTAATGAGCCGCAAGGGGCTCAACCTGCCCGACACCGACTTTGGTGGTGACATTCTCACGCCCAAGGACCTGGCTGATATCGAGTTTGGGGCAGACAAAGACATTGACTTCGTAGCACTGAGCTTCATCCAGAGTGCAGAGGATATCAACAACCTACGCCAGATTTTGCTCAGCCATGGTTCGACTGCACAAATCATTGCCAAGGTCGAGACCAAGGCGGCTATCGAGCCAGAAACACTCAAGGAAATCGTCAAGGCGGCTGATGGCGTGATGGTTGCTCGCGGTGACCTCGCGGTCGAGACAAGCCCAGAGATTGTGCCAATCGTTGAGCGCGAAATTATCCGCCTCTGCCGCAAGTATGGCAAGCTCTCGATTGTTGCGACACAGATGCTAGCCAGCATGGTCGATAACCCCGAGCCAACCCGGGCTGAGGTAAGTGACGTTGCAACGGCTGCCATCCTTGGAACAGATGTTGTGATGCTCTCTGACGAGACGGCCAATGGTGACTACCCAGTTGAGGCTGTTAAGATGATGGCCGACACCGTGCGCTACACTCAGTCGCGCTGGCCGATGAATGATATGCCCATCAAGGAGGGTCGCACCAACCGTCGGCTCAATGCGATTGCTCATGCTGCCGTTGATGTTGCGCACAAAGTTGATGCAACAGTGATCGTTGCCGAGACACGCTCGGGTGCGACTGCCGCACGTATTGCTGCTTGCCGCCCAGAGCTGCCAATCGTTGCTGTGGCGCCAGACGCCCGCGTAGCGCAGCAGCTTGCACTGTCGTATGCAACGCGCAGCTTCGTCCGGCCCGACAGCCAGCAGCTGGGGAGCGACCTCACGCGCGAGCTGCTCAGCCAAGGTGCCTTTGGTGATGTATCATCGGTGACTGCTGTTATTATCAGTGGTCGCCAACCTGGCGCAACTGGTGGGACAGATACACTAAGCGTCCGCACCTTCGAGCGCTAGACCCGCTAGAACACTCTATAGAAGCACCCACCTATCACTACGGTGGGTGTTTTTGTTGGTGAAAGTAGGGTAATTTGTCTATTTTGTTTTTACTTCGCATACTGTACCGTTGTATATAACACAGCGTATATGAAAAAGTGGTGTAAAAATAACATCATGTAGGCTGAGTACCTTTTGCAAAAATATCAGCCAATCGACCAGAGGTAAACTATTGCCTATAGTGCAACACGATGGTATGGGTATGTTAGTCATCGTATCGATACTTCGCACCAAATGAGCAAGGTGAGTTGCGCCACAATGTGAAATAAGCTACACTAGAGAAAACAACATAAGCGATACATTGTGGGCATACGATTGATCAACAACTGGGGTAGTATCCAAAACTCGATACGAGGCTTCGGTTCGTTGTATCAGGGTGTGGACTGGTGTGCACCACACAAAAACTGTAGCGTTTATATAAAAACAAACAAAGGAAACCGTTCATGCCAGATATAGACTTCGACGAACTCGACCGCGCGGTGCACGACCTGATGCGCCAGTCTGGTCAGCTGCCAACAACGCCAGACAAACCGTCTGAAGCACCTGCCACCACACCAAGCAAGGATTCGGCCTCATCAAGCAGCCAAGCTGCACCATCCCAGCAAACGACGTCAGTAGTAACCTCAGCTCGTCCTGAGGTAAGTGATGGTACGCAAAGTGCAAGCACCTCGAGTGTCCAGGATAACAACACTTCAACAGGTTCAGTGCAGCAGGCAGACTCACCAGATACTGCAACGCCAGCTAAGCAGTCACCTGCATTAGCACCTCGAGATAATACTAATAGCACTGATGAAACAGTGCAGACTGATGATAGTACCACAGCCACTGATACTACCTCTGCTACCGATACAAATAGTACACCAGCTCGCCGCCGCGGGGTGACGATCATGCCGCTGTCGCAACAAGCGGACGAAGCAGAGCCAGCAGGGGAGTCATATGAGCCAGTTGAGCCTGAGCCAGCTGTTGACCGTGCCCGAGCGCTGTCGGAGTCGGTCGTTGCATCAGAACGCGAACCGGCATCGATGCCTGCTAATCTAGAGCAAACTGATGCGGTGGATGATGCAGAATCAACTCAAGCGACCTCTGTTGATACAGCAACACCAATGCAGACGACGACAGATGGCATGTCATCTCAATCTCAGCCTGCAGCAGTTGTGACGGTTGACCCTGACGATATTATTACTCCCGCGAGTGACGATGATGACGAGAGTGACGATGCGTATGCCGATCGAGCGCAGTTCTTTGGCCGGTCGGCAGCACGGCCGTTCTTTGCGCCACCTCGTGCAGTAACGCCAGTGGATGATGTATCGTCCACAACAGGTTCAGACGTGTCAGCTCCTATAGCGGAGACAGATAACACTGCGCCATCAGCCCAGAGTGATGGAGCAGTGAGTGACGAAACATCTGCTGTGGCTACAGAGGAAGAAGCGCCAGCGACAATTGAGCAAGTTGAGTCGGAGACGCCAACGATGCCGTATCAGTTTGCGGGCGAAGACGCTGAGAGCGATGATGACGACGATGAAGCACTTGTCCGCCACCTCAATGAGGTGAACCGCGCACAAGATGATGAGACTGAGCCAGCGCAAACATCTGTCGTTGATGATCTTGATGATGCATTTGCTCCGCAACCACTCATTATTCCGCCGCCAAAAGAGGAGGAGAGTGATACGTCGCTGCCCTCTGCGGAGACGGTAGTAGAGCCAACGGATGATACGCATACTGCTGATGATGTACCAGCAGCTACACTGCAGGATGAGCCTGATGATATAACCAACACGAGCAGCACTGATGACGCTGGCGATGATCACTTGCTCTATGCGCCAGAAACACCAGCAAACACAGATGTGTCAGCGGTGTTGAGCAGTAGCAATACTTCTGATACCGAGACAGTGCAGCCGCTAAACCAGTCGCTCAACGAGCCAGCTTGGCCCGAGTTGCAATACGATGAGCCGGATGATACGCCAGACGTGCAAGCCCTTGATACGGACCAGGCTGCATCTGCGTGGCCAGAGGTAATGGTAGAAAATACGAGTGCTGTGGACGATAGCCAGACGGCGGCCCAAGCAGCTGACGTGAGTGTGCCAAGCGAGTATGAATCGTTTGATGGTGAGAGTAGCCCCTGGACTGAGCCCACCACTGCGCCACCTCAATCGCAGGCAGGCGATATCGCTCCTGCAGAGTTGTTGACGGCTGAGCACACTATGCCTGATGTGGGAGCGGACAATGACAGCCCATTGCCACAGCCAGAGGAGGTGCTTGCTGAGGACACTATGCCAGAAGCTCGCGTCGATCGCCCATTGCCACTCCTTAGTACGTATAATGAGCACCGGGCAGCCCCTGAGCCACACTTTGATGCTCTACCGTTGTCTGATTCGCAAGAGGAAGCGAACGCTGTTGATGCAACCGATGCCGCTCAGAATACGAATGATATTGCGCAAGGCACGACAGATATGCAATTGCCGGATACTCCTGATGACCAAGCAGAGCAACCCTATGCACCCGCTGCACCACTGTTTGCACCAGCTGATGATGTTGTAGCCAAGGCGCAGCAGATTATTGCTGCTCGCCCTGAGGTGCCCACCAATGATACACCAACACTTCCGCAAGAAGAGGAGGATACGCCAAAGAGTGCGCCCGATGTCGTGCCAATTACGCTTTCTCAGTCAGTCGACCAACAGACTGAGCCATCGGTTGCCGATGCGTCAGCTGTGCATACCGCAGACGAGACAACACCAACTGAGCCAAGTGATGATCAAGCAGCTGCTCCAGCTATACAGCGTCCGCGTGGTCGCTTTATGGATATCGTGGGTGGCGCAGCTCCGGTTGCTGCAGCTGCCCAAACGGTTCGCCCACGGGTGCGCCGCCAAGGTGCGGTGGTTGAGCCATTGACAAATAGCGCACCAGTGGTTGGCATGGATATTCGCCCTGCGCCTGGCCATGAGCCAGCGCAGCATCACGCAGGAGTAGCGCAGAGTACTCCTCCGGCAGGTGATGAGGTTAAAGCATCCGATGTAGTAACGCCTGATGGGACACCATCCGCAGAGACACTCGACCTCCAGCCTGGTGACGAAAAGCCGCTTGGCTACACACCATTCTTGCCCGATGCTGAGACGAAGGTCGATAAGCGCCCACTGGGTGGTGCTGATACGCTAGTGGGTGATGCGCCAACATTGGCCGATACTGCTCCGATGGGGATGTATCATGATGAGCCTGGTACATTTGGCATGGCTCCAGCTGATAATAACGAGCCAGTGGTACCGTCGCATCTTTTTGCGCCGCATGATGAGCATGCCTCGGCTGAGCAATTCATTGATGCGCTGACAGACACGAGCGAGAATGCGCCATCACTCTATCCGGCCGATCACTACCCACTACCCGAGCAAGACACACCAGAAGCTGCTCTGCCACATGATGACACCACATATCAGCTAGAGGATCACTACGGTGCTGACCAGTCACTCTACCCAGATGAGCCAGCTGACTCTCATGAGGTATCGGCTGATGGAGCAGGACCGCAGTTTGCAGAAGATGAGATTGACCTGAGTTTGCCTGTGCCTGGCCCTGGTGAGCCAGATATCGACTACTACGGTGAAGCCGAGCGAGTCGAAGCCGAGCCAATGACAGCAGCGACTGAGTGGGATGATGAGCCAGATGTGAGCGACCAAGCACACGTCAATACCATCGAGGAAGCGGCTGCCACCACCCAAAACGGTGACACTGCGCTCGCTCTCCACCAAGCACTCCAGGAAGAGAACGAAGGTAATGTGGTCGCACCAATCTACAGTGCTGAAGAATTTACTCGCGCACCAAAGAAGTCGCGCCGCCGTCCCGAACAAGCTGCTGGCTGGATTTGGCTGCTGTGGATCGTCATGCTGTTAGCGCTTGGTGCTGGTCTTGGCGCGGTCTATTATACACTCTTTGGCTAGCGCCAGTGTGGCGGCATCCGGTATAATAGGCTACTATGGATATACTCGATGGATTGAATGACGCCCAGTGTTCGGCAGTGGTCGCATCTGATGGCCCGGTCCTAATTCTTGCAGGGGCGGGCAGTGGCAAGACAAAAACGCTCACACACCGCATTGCTTACCTCCTAACCGAGCAGAGCGTCTGGCCGAATGAAATCTTGGCTGTTACTTTTACCAATAAAGCAGCCCGCGAAATGCGTCAGCGTCTTTGGCAGATTGCCGGGCCTACCCAAGCAAGCTCTTCTCACACACCGCCAACCGACCAACCGCCTCGCTCCTTTATGCCGTGGATGGGGACATTCCATGGTATTTGTGTGCGGATCTTGCGGCGTGATGGTGCGGCTGTCAGCATTCCATCTAATTTCGTGATTTATGACGAAGACGACCGTCAAGGGCTCATCAAACAAGCGATGAAGCAGCTCTCCATTGGTACGGACAGGCTTAAACCGCGTGCTGCCAGTGCAGCAATTAGCAAAGCCAAGAATCAACTCCTCTCGCCCAGTGACTATGCGGCTAGTGCGCGGTTTCCCTTCCAGCAGGCAGTGGCAGAGATCTACCAGCTGTATGAGCAGCTGCTGGCTGATGCAGGTGCGCTCGATTTTGATGACCTCTTGCTCGAGACAGTGCGTCTCCTACGCGACCACTCAGCGGTGCGTCAGCGCTACCAGACGCAGTTTAAGCATATTCTCGTTGACGAATATCAGGACACAAATGCTGCGCAGTATCAGATCATCAAGCTGCTAGTCAACTCACAGCGCAATATCTGCGTGGTGGGGGATGACTGGCAGTCGATCTATAGCTGGCGTGGCGCAGATTTTACGAATATTCTCAACTTCGAGCGCGATTTCCCAGGGGCGCTGGTGGTGAAGCTCGAGCAAAATTATCGCTCGACAGGGGCCATTCTCGAAGCTGCTGGCAATGTGATTAACAAAAATCAGCAGCGGACGGATAAAACCCTCTGGACGGCAGCAGGCCCAGGCGCACCAGTGCAAGTACAAGCTGCCTATGATGAGGCAGAGGAGGCATATACCATTGCGAGTCAGATTGCTACGCAGGTGGCGACTGGTGAGCGCGACTATAGCGACTTTGCTGTCTTGTATCGCACCAACGCCCAGAGCTATGCCTTTGAGCGGGCCTTCAATCAACAGCGTGTGCCATACCAGTTGGTTGGTGGGGTGCGATTTTATGACCGTAAGGAGATTAAGGATATCTTGGCCTATCTGCGTCTTATCTACCAGCCAAATGACCGTGTGAGCTTTAGCCGGATTGCCAATGTACCAACGCGGGGGATTGGAGCAACGAGCCTGGAGAAGTTCCTCATCTGGCAGAGTACCAGTGGGCTCGATATCATTAGTGCACTGGTTAATGCCAGCCAGGCAGCGACACTGACGAAGCGGGCGCAGACTATCCTGACGCAGCTGGGCCAGTTGTTACGCGGCTTCCAAGCGCAGGTTGAGGCCGCGGCTGATCCAAGTCAACTGATTGATGATGTGATTACTAAGACGGGCTACCGCAATTATATCCTCGATGGCTCGCCTCAGGCTGATGATCGCGAGGCTAACCTCAGTGCATTATTGTCTGACGCGCGGGCCTTTGCTAGCATGTCAGACTTTCTTGAAGAAGTTGCGCTTATGTCTTCGGTCGACCAAGCGACGGGTGCGCACAGCGTGACGCTTATGACGCTCCACGCCGCCAAGGGGTTGGAGTTTCCGGTGGTGTATATGGTGGGGCTTGAGGATGGCCTATTTCCCAGTGCCAGGGCACTCGAGGAGGGGCCAGCCGCACTCGAAGAGGAGCGTCGTCTCTGTTATGTGGGGATGACACGCGCTCGGCAGGAGCTCTATATGAGCTATGCGCAGAGCCGCTTGCAATTTGGTAGCCGCAGCTACAACAGCCCATCACGCTTTCTTGACGATATGGGCATGAGCCTGTCGATGGTGCATACCGAACCAGCTACACCAGTGTACGACGACGCGTTGGATGAGGTCATGCCGTATGAGGTTGGCGATATGGTACGGTCGCTCCAGTTTGGCGATGGTGAGGTGATCGACATCGATGGCATGGCAGTGAGTGTGCGCTTCGCAAATGGCTCTACCAAGAAGCTCAATGTGCAATATGCTCGCCTTGAGAAAATTACTCCCTAGAACTACCCGCCATCGGCCAAAAAATGCTATACTAAAAAAATGAAAAACACACTTGTAAAGCAGCTGCGCCGCCTCTTGCCCGCAGCGATGATCCACACTCTTGAAGAAGCATATCGGCGGAGCCGTATTGCCCTGGTAGCGGCCCGCTATGGCAACCCGGCTAAGCATCTGCGCGTTATCGCCGTGACGGGTACGAATGGTAAAACGACCACCGTTAACTATATCAATGAAATCCTTAAGGCGAGTGGCCGCCACACAGCAATGTTCTCCACGGCACTAATCGAGGTGGCAGGTCAGCGCCAGCTCAACGACCTCAATGCGACAGTCGGCTCTACCGCGCGGATGCAACAGTTCTTTGCCGAGGCTAAGCGAGCCAATGTGGACTTTGTTGTGTTAGAAATTACCAGTCACGCACTTGATCAACATAAGCTTGATGGTGTGCCAATTGAAGTTGCAGTCATGACTAACCTCACTCAAGACCACCTCGACTACCACAAAACGATGGAGCGCTATGCCGCCGCCAAAGGCAAACTCTTTGCCCGGAAGCCGCGCTTTATTGTGCTCAATCGTGATGACGAATGGTTTCCATTCTTTGATAAATACACAGCGCGTGAGCAGAAGATTACTTATGGTCAAGATGCAGCTGCCACAGCTCGGATTACGCAGGCAGCGACTCGTAAAGCGGGTGGTAGCGCAACGGTGCTTCTTGGTGATGCAACAAAGCTACCACTGACAACACATCTTCCGGGGATATTTAATATTTACAACATGACAGCTGCAGCGGCAGCTTGCCAGCTACTAGGCGTAGCACCAGCGGACATTGCTCAGGGCGTGGCTAACCTAACTGGCGTGCCAGGGCGCTTCGAGCGTGTACCGGTGGATACACCATACGATGTGGTAGTCGATTATGCCCACACCCCTGATGCACTTGAGAAGCTACTGACCTCAGCACGAGCCATCACCAAGCAGCGTATCATCTTGGTCTTTGGCGCGACGGGCGATCGCGACAAGGCGAAGCGGCCCATCATGGGTGAGATTGCTGCTCGCCTGGCTGACCAGATCATCGTTACCGACGAAGAGAGTTATAACGAAGAGCCAGCTGGCATCCGCCAGGCAATCCTGCGCGGCATTCACCAGGCTGGTGGGGCAAACCACACCAACGAGATTGCCGACCGGCGCGAGGCTATTACCCAGGCGCTAGCTATTGCTCAGGCGGGCGATACCATTCTTATCACTGGTATGGGCCACGAGCAATTCCGTATCATTAATGGCCAGCGCCAACCATGGAATGACGCGGCAGTGGTGCGAAGTTTGGTTGCTGAGCATAAGCAGTAGTGGCATCTTTACCCCTGATATGACGAGGATTCAAGGAGAGCTTTTGTAGGCTATCCACTAGCTTTTTTACCCTCATTTTGCTATACTACATCGTAGCGTATATTGCTACGCAGATTATGATACAGTCTATTCCATTTTTGAAATTTCTCTCGCCACGCAATCTTGCTATCGCTGGTATGGTTGCATTGGTTGGTATTGGTCTATGGCGGATTCCGTCCGTCCATGCAGCGTCGCGCCAGCCAGGTAGTGGTGAGCATATTATCACATTGCACGAAGGCACGGCCAAGCGCGGGTTCTACACTAAGGCAACTACCTTGCGTGATGCGTTGCGTGAGGCAAATGTGCGACTTGATGACAAAGACCGCACCGAGCCTGAGCTTGATACACCACTAGAGAGTGCCTCGTACGAAGTAAATATCTATCGAGCGCGACCAGTGGTGATTCGCGATGGTGGGGCAGATACGAAGCTTATTACCGCTTATCGCACAGGCAAGCAGATTGCAGAGCAGGCGGGTATTCCACTGCACGATGAAGACCAAGCGGTGCTGGCTCGCTCGCGCGATATCATTGCTGATGGGGCGGCAGAGGTGATGACAATCCGCCGCGCAACGCCCTTTACGCTCGTATTTTATGGCAAAACCATCCAGGCATATACGATGGAGAAGACGGTCGGTGCAATGCTTAAGGCTAAGAAAATCACTCTAGGCGCTGATGATACACTATCAGTGCCGGCTAGCGTACCACTGACAGCTGGTATGACGGTAGAGCTCTGGCGTAATGGCAAGCAGACGGTGACAGTAGAGGAGGAAGTTGACTTCAAAACAGAGGAGATTAAAGACGCCGACCGCGAACATGGTAAGAAGGAAGTCAAGACCGAGGGCAAAAAAGGCAAGAAGGCCGTGACGTACGAGATTATTATGAAGAATGGCCGCGAAGAGTCGCGCAAGCAGCTCAGCAGTGTGGTAACGCAAGAGCCAGTCAACCGGGTCGAGATCGTTGGGACGAAGAAGAAGTCGGTCGATACCACCTTTAGCGGTGATTTTGCAGGGGCACTAGCAAAACTACGTAGCTGTGAAGGAGGCTATACTTCCAACACTGGCAATGGTTACTACGGTGCGTACCAATTTGACATCAAGACCTGGGGTGGCTTTGGTGGCTATGCCAATGCAGCACAGGCGCCACCAGAGGTCCAAGACCAAAAAGCTTGGGAAACGTACCAGCGTCGTGGTTGGCAACCCTGGCCAACGTGTAAGAATAAGATGGGGCTGCAAGACATCTACCGCTAGCAGCCTAGCTAAGAGAGTGAGATGATTACGAAGAGCCTCTATCGTCTGTGGCAGCATCGTCAACCAATGATTGCCTGCTTGCTGGGGCTGAGTGTCATAAGCGGCCTTGTTGTGGCAAGCTATGCTTCGGCCCAGAGCCCAGCAGCGGTGCCAGCTCGACTGGTTACTGTAGTAGAGAATGGTCGAGAGCGTGCTGTGTACTCGACTGCTTCGTCTGTGCGGGAGCTCATCGCTACCTCGGGTATGAAGATCGATACCTCGCATGATTCCGTCTCTCCCCACCTTGATGCGTCGCTTACGCAAGCAGCACCAACAGTGACAATCCAGCGCGCTCGGTTAGTCACTGTGATAGATGGTAAGAAACGTTCTCGTGTGCTCACCGCAGCACAGACGCCGCAG
Source organism: uncultured Candidatus Saccharibacteria bacterium (assembly GCA_938036785.1). GTDB lineage: Bacteria > Patescibacteriota > Saccharimonadia > Saccharimonadales > Saccharimonadaceae > Saccharimonas. Next base: position 30,789 of record CALHWE010000017.1, read on the forward strand.
GATATTGCTAAGGCAGCTGGTATGGTACTCTACCGCGAGGATAGAGTCAGCTTCCAGACACCTGGCAACGTTGCACTGGACGGGCCAAGTGAGATGATGACCATCCATCGCGCACCAACACATACGGTGACGGCGGAGGAGCCGATTGCATTTGCGACCGAGACGATCAAAGACAAGCAGCAGTTCATCGGTAGCAAAACAATCAAGCGAGCTGGCCAGCCAGGCATTCGCCGCTTGACTTATACAGTCGAGATGAAGGATGGTGCTGAAGTGCAACGCCGCCTAGCAGCGCAAACAGTGGTAAAGCAGCCGACTGCGCAAATAGAAGTAGTTGGGACCAAGCCCAAGAATCCATTGACGAAGAGCAAGGGTGCGCATCACTTTACTGACAGCAAAGGGGTGAGGCACCGCGAGACATACTACGATTTGCCGATGAACGTAGCCATGCACAACTGTGGTGGTGGCACCTACACCATTCGTGGTGATGGGGCTAAGGTTGATAAAGACGGCTACATTCTCGTGGCGGCGAATTATAGCAACTACCCACGCTGCTCGGTGGTTGAAACAAGCATGGGCCCAGGCAAAGTGTACGATACCGGTAGCTTTGCTACTAAGCATCCGCATGGCTTTGACCTCGCGACGGACTGGACGAAGGCGGACGGCAAGTAGATACCGATACCGCGTAGAATCCTGATATATTTATTGTGCTGCTGCGATGGTCTCAGCGTATAGTTGTTCGAACGTCTTCTTTTTACCCTGACCTCGTCCACCAAGTCGTTTGCTACTCCTCCGCCGGAAGTTTTTGCCATGATGCCGCTTTTCTGGGTTGTCTCGGGCTGATCGTGCTCGCCCAACAGCATCTGAGCGGTTGATCTCGCGCATAATAGAAGAAATATCACGCGAAGTCAGTGACGTGTGAGCGGCCTCATCAGATTGTTTTGTTGTGCGAGAACGACGTTTTGTTGCTGCTGATCGCACAGTGTGTTTAGTATGATGTTTCTTGGGCGACGGTGCTTGTTCTTGCGTGGTGGGTTGGTTCTGAAAATCAGGAGTATAATCCATTAAAATGAGATCGCGTTTTGCGAGACACGCAAAGAGCTCGTCTTGGGCGTGGCTAGGCATATCGATGCCAAACTCATGATAAAGAACACTGATAACACGGCGTTTTGTGGGGCGCTGTGCTGGGTCAAGCTCTGTTACTAATTGGTATACCATATCGGCAATAGCAGCTGTATCAGGAGTGGTAGTGTGCTCATACACTGTGCTTATTTGACTATGATCGGCCAGTGTTGTTGCTGAGTGCTTGGTATCTAGGTTATTAGGTTGATGAGTATCCGATGAGTGAGGCGCATGTGTTAGTGACTCGTGAGGTAGTGGTGTGTTGGGGTGAGACGGACGTGTATCATGATCAGTATCCGGACGGGTATCGACTACGACGACGGCGGGGTTGAGCTGATATGTGCGCCCACGCCGCTGGCCAAGTGCTTGTACAACAGGGGTTGACTCGTCTGTAAGCCAGGCAAGTTGTGATAGCAAAACGCGGGCGCTGCGGGAAAAAGTGGTTCGTCTTGTATTTTCGCTGCGTGCATGAGGCTGAAAGCCATGCTCGCGAATGTCATGAGGCCGCATAACTTTATCGCGATGGCAGAGGAGGGTATTGAAGATAAATAGTTCATCTCCAGATAGGATGGTGCGATGATCTCCGATAGCAATAGTACTATCGCTTTCTATTGTTAGAGTGATTGGTTCAACATCCTCAGGTGGACTCACCGCAGGAATGTAATCGGGTGACACGATACGAGCGTAGAGATCAGGCTTTTCCTGCTTGTCACGTGCTTCGACAGAGGATATTGCGGTGGCTGGTTCTGATGATAGCTCGGCGTTGGCTTCTTCTGCTAGGGGCGTGGTCTCTGATGCCTTAGATGGTGACAGTGTTTCCAATGGTTGAGCTGCCTCAGATTTGTCTGCAAAAGAAGTAGAAGGATCTGCCTCGGAAAGTGATTGTAGTGATGATGGTATGTTGTGCTCTTGAGAGTCTATAGCAGGAGCGGGATCAATAATAGACTTAGGGCTATCTGATGATAGTGAGACGTCTGGCTTAGTAACGCTGGCGACGTTCTTCTGTTTCTTCTGTTTCTTCTGTTTCTTCGCTATGATTATGAGTAGCCCAGTATCCAACAGCGGCGGAGCCAATGAGCGCGACTTGCTTTTCAATGCTGCGAAGCTTTTCTTCAAGTAGCTCGAGCAGAGATAAGTGATAAGAGTCTGAAGGTGTGTCTGAGGTTTCTTTGGTATCCATGTATGGATTATGCCATAGTACATAGATTTGCACAATATTTCTCCACTTTAGCCACCATTTCTTATCTCCCAACTATAGTACAAATCGATTTGTACTATAGTTACCCTGTTTTTTCTCTGTTACAGCAGACTCTTTTTCTCTTCTTTTATATATAATAGGAGAGAAATCGATATGGATATATAGAGAAAGATAAAGAATAGATAAATAAAGAAATAGAAAGATAAAGTAAATAGAGAAAGAGATGTATAGATATATAGAGATGGGTATAGAAATAGATAGATATTAGATAAAGAAAGTTATAAAGATATAAATAGATAAAGAAGGAGAAGATAGAATATAAGAATTATGACAAAAAGAGATTGTGGTTATAGAAGCTATCAATCAGTTATGCAGAGCATACTATTGCTGACCCTGGTATAATACAGCTATGGCATTACAAAATAAAAAATCTCTAGGGCAGCATTGGCTCAAAGACCCGGATATGCTGGCGGCGATTGCCGATGCAGCAGCACTGACCCCTGATGATACGGTGCTAGAGATTGGCCCGGGGCTTGGCACATTGACAAGTCGGCTCCTTGCTCGGGCGGGCAGGGTAACCGCGGTAGAGTACGATGCCGACCTCGCGCGCAAACTACCAGGGCAATTCCCCGGCAAGCAATTAACAGTCGTACATGAGGATATTCTGCAGTTTGACCTTAGCCAGCTTCCTACTGACTATATCGTGGTAGCAAATGTGCCATATTACATTACGAGCAAGATTGTCCAAAAGCTGCTGACAGCGGAGAATAAGCCGCGCCGCACAGTACTGCTGGTGCAGAAGGAGGTAGCTGAGCGAATTGCCGCTGAGCCCGGCGCAATGAGCCTATTGGGCGTGAGCGCTCAGCTCTATGCTGAGGCGAAGCAAGGCCCAGTGGTGCCACGCCAATTCTTTGTGCCACCGCCCAAGGTAGATTCGCAGGTAGTGGTGCTCGAGACGCGTGCTCAGCCTCTCGTGTCGCCAGCAGACGAAAAGGATTTCTTCCGCGTGGTACGGGCGGGCTTTGTAGCGAAGCGCAAGAAGCTACGCAGTGCACTTGCGGCGGGCCTTGCACTAGACAAGACAGAAGTCGAGATAATGCTGCAACACGCTGGTATATCGCCAGACTGGCGGGCAGAGGATGTGTCGATTGCCCAGTGGCTCACTATTATGCAAGAGTGGCGCGCGCGATGATCCGGGCTGATCAGCCTACCTGCTTCCCGCCAGAACTCCTCGTTAGCGTGTCATCGCGTAGTGATGGCACAATGCTTGACCGCACACTCAGTGAAATACATCACCCGCAGGTGGTGGCACACCGACAGGCCTTTTGCCAGGCAAGCGGGGCCGCATATACGGATGTGGTGTATCAGCGGATTGTCTATGGCGCAGGCCGCAGCTATGACCAGCTCTGCGAGGTCGATAGCGCTGCGACGACTCGCCATACTGCCGAGATAGTGGCGGACGGCCTCGTGACGCGCTCACCTGGAGTGGGGCTATTGTTGCCAGTGGCCGATTGCGTGGCGACGGTGCTGTATGATCCGGTGTAACGGGTGCTCGCGCTATTGCATCTGGGGCGGCATTCGACACTCTCACCACTGCTTGTTCGGACAATTGATCGCCTCGTCCACGAAGGCTCTCGGGCAGAGGATATCATTGTCTGGATGAGCCCAAGCGCGCAGCAGCAGAGCTACGTCATGCAGTATTTTGACCAGGCAACTGACCCAGCCTGGCGCTCCTTTTGCTCGCACGAAGCTGATGGTATCCATCTTGACTTGCAGGGCTTTAATGCTGCTGCGTGCCAGCGCGCGGGCATTGCGCCGCGCAATATCCACATCTCGCCTGTCGATACAGTAACAAGCCCCGACTACTTCTCGCACGCAGCGGGTGACACTGGTGGGCGGTTTGCGGTGCTGGCAATGATGCGAGAAAATTAACGGCAATCTGCAGATAGACGAATGTCAAGCTCCTCCGCGGTATGACTGCGTCGGCTACTCCCATATACCTTGCAATATGTAATTACATCAGCTATTCTGTGATAAGAAAAGGTTTGCCCATCAATCGACCGTGGGTGGATACAAGAGAAGGAGTGTGATTATGGGATGGTTCAAAAATTCGTTTGGCATTGGAGCTGGCGTAACGCTCGGGGATATGGCAGCTCAGACCGGTGTTGCTATGGCAGTTGATATTATTGATGGATCGACCAAGAAGCTGCAGGACGACTATCGCATAGAGCATTTTGACCCAATTGTCCGCGATGATATTTCGCACATTATTGCGCGAAGTGCGCTGAGTGAGATATCATATCCCTTTCCTACCGAGCTCGATTCTAATGCGAAGGCCGCGCAGCAGCCAGGGGAGCGGAAGAGCTTCGTGCAGCGGCATAAAATCGCCGTTGGCATAACTGGTGCGCTTGTGCTGGTGGCGATATGCAACCCCAAGCAAAGCGCTATCGTGTTGCTTATTGGGCTGTGGCTGCTGATTGTTGCCGTCGGCATCGCTATATTCAAAAAAGCAAGCCACACCGCCACAGGCATGATGGTTGGTGCGCTCAGTGCACCAAGGGAGCAGCTTATCAAGGATGGTCAGCAGTATTGGCGTATTCGCGAATATGTGCGCCAAGCCCTGGCTGCATCTGAGCTCAGCCCACAAGATGCTGTACTAAAACTTAGTCGCACCCAACTTGGGCAGCAATTCCCAGACACAGTGGAAGAGATCGAGGCAAACGCCTTTTACTATAAGCAAAAACTGCAGCAATAAGTAAATAGAAGGAGCAACCCCATGCGCATTATCAAACGTCCAGCAACCACCATCCCCAAAGAATCTGCCCACGGTGGCAGTGGGGCACGCAAAGTCTATGTGTCGGCTGAGCACGCCACAAGCCCGTATTGCGAGGCGATCACCCATGGTTGGCTACCTGCAGGCGCAACTTTTGACTGGCATGACCACCCCGGTGTCGAGGAAACAATGATCGTCCTCAAAGGTAGTGGTGAGGTGTCTGACGCAGATGGTACATATACCTACAATCCAGGCGACGTCTTTATCTTTCCACCCGATACGCAGCACAAGATCCACAACCCAGGGCCAGACGAACATGAGATGATATTTGTGCGTATCACAGGAAAGTAGTTACTGTACCACATAAGTTAGCGATATCCCGACCGACTTCTTAACTGCTTCAATGCTGTATATAAATCCAGTGGTGTTGGTGTATGAGAGAGGGCTGTTGGTTCTTCTGGGATATTTCTGGGTTGCATTTGTGTCGCGCGGAGTCGTACAGTCATACTAGCTACTATTGTAGCATCTTTAATTTTTATGCGTGAGGTCTTCGCCTAGCTTATCACGCAGCTTTGCTGGCACAGAATAGCCTTTCTCTCGGAGCTTAGTGAGGATACGGGCCTGCTGCTCAGATGAATAATATACGGTTGGGCGTCGACCTTGCTCTTTGCGTGTTGTGCCAGTCAGACTGTCCTCGCCTTCGGATTTTTCTTGATTAAGGGTAGCAATAGCTCGTCGCACTGTCATGTCGTGTACACCAAGTGCTCTGGCGAGTTGCGGGCAGGTCATTTCTTCTTCCTGTGGAGGGAGGAGTGTATGAGTATCGGCGTTGTAGGGGTGAAAATGCTCTTGGAGGCTCAGAAGTTGTTCGGGTGTGATGAATGGGCGCATCGATTTGCCGCGTGGAGCGACAATGATCTTGCCGATCTTCTTGATAACCCGATGATCTCTTAAAGCTTTCTCTACCATATGCGGTGTTATACCAAGGTGGCGAGAAGCCCGGCCAACAGATATAAGTGGCTCTGGGCCATGATGATAGACGCCATGGAGCCAGTTGTTGTTCGTCTGGTCGGCAGCGATACGCTGATGCACATCAGCAAGTGGGCTCGTGAGTGCATCATACATATACCAAGCAAAATGATGATCGGTCGATAGAGCAACACCACACGTCTCATCTTGCACAAGCTCAGCAAGATCGTGTTTTCTATACTCGTGCAATGGTTGATAGCTATTGCCCTGAGCCTGCGCGGCTTGTTCTACAGCTGGAGTATCAAAAACAAAAGCAACATCTGGATAGGTGATAACGGTGCGAGCAGGCTGGGTGCCATGTGGTTGGATGGTTGCAATAAAGCGAAGGAGTTGCTGCGATGCAGATGTTTCTTGAATATGTTGTGACATATATGCCTGCGCCGGGTCGTGAGTAGAAAGACCGAGATCATTCTCAAGCAAAAAGCGTAGAAGTTTGTGTAAGTCGTTGAGCTTTTCTACTTGAGCAGTATGACTGTCAAATGCCTCGGGTAATTGTGCTGATTGCTGGGGTTTTTCCATACGCATTACCATACTATAGCATAGGTAGTGGGAGCGTGTGTCGAGCCTAAGTGTTTAGCGAACCGTTGCACCAAGTGATCGCCCCAGGTAAGCCGCCACTTGCTCAGCTTGCCGAGGCGAGAGGTGGTAGCCTAGTGTGCAAGCCAGCTGGCCGTTCTGGCGTCGCGCACGATATTGCTCGAGTGTTATGCCGAGGGTTTTAACAGTGTGATTAATCGTTGCGTACGTCACATGGAGCTTCTTAGCAACAGTCGTGCGGAGCAGATACCCCGCCGGCGCCGGGGTAAAGAGCCCTTTTTCGCGTGCCTGGTTCTTGATTTTCCAATGGTCGGCGAGCGAGTAGTGCTCGGGAGAGTAGGATGATGGGTGATATTCCATAGTAGAGTAGTGCGTTATATAAAATAGATTGCAGCTTTGTCAATAACATGACTGAATGGTAGCACGTTACACCAAAACGTGGTACGATACGAGTACTCTTATCTTCCAAAGAGATATACCATAAGTAAAAATACGAGGTACTATGCAGGCAAACCAATCATCAGCTCAGTCATCTGACAAGCCTAAGCCGATTGACGGCGCACGCCTTGTCTCACTCATTAATGCACTCCGCAAGCTCCCCTGGCCAATGACGTATGAGGTGTATGATAGTCTCGTCCAAGAATTTGGTTGGCAGCTCGTCAAACCACGTGAGCAAGAGCCGCAGACGGGGCACGAGCAGTGTATGCACTACGATGGTCACATGCCGTTGCTTGCTACAATAGAAAATGACGTTGTAACGTCGGTGGCGAGTAGCCCAGTCATTGATGTAATTCACCAATTACCAGCAGACGCGTGCCGCGCACTCTACGACGAATACTGCGCAGCCGGCACGGCGGCCTGGGGTTGGCCGACCGATGTACGACACACAGGTCATCTCACTGGTACGATGTGGAAGGGTTTTGCTCCACAAACACCAGCTTCGCGGGAGTACGTCAGTATCAATCTCAACAAGGAGGACAAGACAATCATGTTTGTCCTTGCTAGCGAGCAAACTGGTGCACCGTCCGATGGTGCCCGCCGCCCGCGCACGATTCGTCCCTATCCTGGCTCTGATCCATTGCCGCGCCTGGAGAGTGAGCTACATGAGGAGACATACTTCTCTCCAGAGCAATTCACCGCCTGGATCGATCGCATCCTGCACCAGTCATGGCCCCTGTCTATGCAGCAGCTTGATACCACAATGCAGAGCCAGGGTTGGCAGCTCATGAAGCAAGAGGAGAATACCTGGTGGTATTATGATGGGCCACTGCGGGTTATGGTGTCTGGCGAGGGTAGCACTATATCTATGGTAGTGGCATGGTTTGCTAATGGTTCACCCACAGCAGAGTGCCTCGACCTCTACCGCCAATACGTGCAGGCTGGGCAAACAGCCTGGGGTGAGCCAAGCGATGAGGTGGACGAAGCCGAGCATGCCGCAGAAGGTCTCGCTATCTCAACTGTCTGGATGACCAACCAGGACGACACCATCACCCTGATGCAGAGCACGGATAAGCTCTATGTGCTGATTGATATTGCCAAGCGGCAGCAGCCCAAGACACCCTAACTCGCCCCATGCTATAATACCCCTATGACCAAACAACACGCCTACATCACCACTGCTATTCCTTATGTCAACGGTAAGCCGCATATTGGCAATGCGCTCGACTATCTCCTAGCCGATATCTGGGCGCGCTATCAGAAGCAAAATGGCCACGAGGTACGCTTCCAGGTTGGCACGGATGAGCATGGTAATAAAATCGCTGCCAAGGCTCAGGCGAATGGGCTCGACCCACAGGGCTATGTGGACAGCATGTATGGCAACTTCAAAGTCTTGATGGAGGCAGTTGGCGCAGAATACACTGACTTTATCCGCACGACTGACCCACACCACGTCGCAGCAGTGCAGTATATCTGGCAGCGGCTTGCTCAGGCGGGGCTGATCTACAAGCACACCTATGAGGGCTGGTACTGCGTGGGGCATGAGGCATTCTTTACCGACAAGGAAGTCCACGAGACGAATGGTATATGTCCTGATCACCAAACGCCGTATGAGCGCGTCTCAGAGGAGAACTACTACCTCAAGGCGAGTGCCTTTACCGAGCAGATTCGCCAAGCCATTACTGAAGGCCGGATGAAAATCGTGCCTGAGTTCCGCAAAAATGAGTTCCTCGAGCTTATTAAAAATGGCGTCCAAGATGTCTCAATTAGCCGTCCGCGCAAGACACTCAGCTGGGGTGTGCCAGTGCCAGGCGACGACAGCCAGGTGATGTACGTCTGGCTCGATGCCTTAGCCAACTACATTACGGTGCTGGGCTATCCGGATAGGGCTGAGTGGCAGGCGTATTGGCCAGCCGATGTGCAAGTCATTGGCAAGGATATCTTGCGCTTCCACGCAGGGATTTGGCCAGCTATGTTGCTCGGGCTCGACCTTCCACTACCTAAGACACTACTCGTTCACGGCTTCGTTCACGTTGGAGGTAGTAAGATGAGCAAAACAGTCGGCAATGTGGTCGACCCAATGGAAATTATCCAGAGCTACGGGGCCGATGCCTTCCGCTACTTCTTTGCCCGCCATATTCCTACCCAAGACGATGGAGATTTCACCTGGGAGAAATTTGAGAAAGCGTACAACGGCGAGCTCGGTAATGACCTCGGCAACCTTGTGCAGCGGGTGGCGGCCATGCTGACGCGCTACCAAGCAGGAGTGATTGGCGATGCGCCGCAAGCCGAGCACGATATGACCATCTACCGCGACATGATGCAGCGACTGGAGTTCGACAAAGCACTCGATGAAGTATGGAGCTCTGTCCGCAGCCTCAACCAATACCTCGAGCGGGTCAAGCCATGGGAGATCGCTAAGCGCCGCGCCACCGACCACGACGCTGAGTCGCACCTGAGCGAAGTCTTAGCCTATGCGGCCAGTACTTTGCTGCAGATTGCCGATGAGCTTGTGCCATTCATGCCTGCCACCGCTCAGGCTATCCACACTATCTTTGGTACTGGCGTCGTGCCGGCTGACGTCCCACCGCTGTTCCCGAAGCGCTATATTCACACTCCCGACCCACGAGCTCACGCCGCCTCATAAACAAAGGAGTATAGCTATGACAAGTGATACGACACATACTCACAGTAGTACGCCACCCATGCCGCGTCTCATCGACTCGCACTGCCACCTACACGATAGCGAGTTCTACGACGATGCAGCACGCGAGACAGCCTACCAGCAGGCTGTCCAGGCTGGCATTGCCATGATCTGTGTTGGGACGGATGTGCGCAGCTCGCGTCAGGCGGTGCAGTTTGCCCTGGCGCACGACCACTGTTATGCAGCGGTGGGTATTCATCCCCATGATGCTGAGGCGGCGGGTGAGGCAGACATTGCCGCCATCCGCGAGCTTCTCGCTGAGAAGCCACTCCGGCAGGGCCGGCCCGTCATTGTCGGGGTAGGGGAGATTGGCCTAGATTATTTTTATGACAATAGCGCCCGCCCAGCGCAGCAGCAGTGCCTTCAGGCGCAGCTGCAGCTCGCAGCGGAGTTTCAGCTGCCCGTTAGCTTCCACGTGCGCGACGAGAAACAAGCTCACGGCGCAGTATGGCAGGACTTTTGGCCTATCTACGATGCCCAGCCAGTGCGCGGCGTTTTGCACAGCTTTACCGATACCCAGGCTCAGCTTGAGCACGGCCGTGCTCGCGGCTTATATATTGGCGTCAATGGCATCAGCACCTTCACAAAGGACAGTGCTCAGCAGCAGCTCTACACCGATCTCCCACTCGATGCCATGCTGCTCGAAACCGATGCCCCCTTCTTGACTCCGGTGCCCTTCCGTGGTAGAATCAACCTACCGGCTTATGTGGAGGAGGTAGCCCGCGACCAAGCAGCCAAGAAGGGCTTGCCTATCGCGCGCATCGCCACCACCACAACGGCAAATGTACAAAGGTTATTTGATATATGAGCGGCGAGAGTTTCTTTTCGATAGATCATACACCACCACAACAACAGCCCACAGATAAGGGCGATGCGACGCAGGAGTCAAAACCCCAAGGCGATGAGAATCGCTCTGGTATTATGTCGTATGAGGATCTCATGGCAGAGCGACGGGCGAAGCGTGTTGCAGCAGGACTTGCTGATGCTTTGCGTGCATATAATGGCACGACAAAGGATGAAGACAAGGGTAAGACGGTATCCCCAGAAGCAATTTATCGTGAGAATATACTCTATGCTGCACGAGTGACGAATCTAGTCTTGAAGATGCGTGAACAAGAACTTGCAATGTATGGCAGCAATGATGCACGCCAACTTGAGGAGACTAAAGGGACGAATGGTGTTGTCAAGGCTATGGCAACGCGAGCCTTTGTTGGTGGTGAAACTGAACTTGACGATAGTTTCTGGGATGAAAAAAAGGAACCAGACGACGAATACCCATCTTCGCATGAAGCCCAGGTATACTCGATAAACGGCAATAACTCGCTAGATAGATCGTCACATACAGCAAGACAAGCGGATACTGCCAATAACGGTAATGGTTATTATTACTCCGGAAGGCGTGCTGCCTAGTGAAAAAGCCAAGCTCACTCCTTGGCAAGGCCTATGCGCTGCTGGCGGGCGACACCAGTATTGGTAAGTCGAAGAAGCGCCCCTTTAAGCGCTATACTGAGCGCGAGCTTATCACGCTTGAGAGCGAGATTGGAGCAGAGCTATTTGGCCCGGTAGAGAAGGGGCGGCATCGCGAGTTCTTTTGCCTAGACGAAAAAACTTGGATCTGGCACGAAGAGTGGACAGACGAGAAGCGCCATATCCAGACCAATACCATCCGCTACGAGATTAACGACCAAGGCATCCTCAAAGCACAAGAGGGTGCTCGCTACAGCTACCTGACCGGTGATGAACTACGTAATTTTGTCATGGCGACGCGCCTCTATTATGAGCGGGTAGCACGCGAGATTTACCACGTTGACCCCAATACTGGCCAGCGTTTCGCCGATCCGGACTAGAGTGCTATACTAATTGGAGTGAAACCAGAGATGATATATTGCGACCACGCAGCGGCCACGCCGATGGATGACCGTGTTTTGGCAGCGATGCAGCCTTACTTTGCAGAGCAGTTTTTTAACCCGTCTAGTCCTTATGCGCCGGCAGTAGCGGTGCGGCAGGCCTATCGCCAGGCAAAGCACCGTCTTGCGGTGGCGCTGGGCGGCAAGCCAGATGAGATTATTATGACGGCTGGTGCAACAGAGTCGATCAACCTCATGTTTGCTGGCGTACACGGCCATGTGGTAACGGCAAATATAGAGCACCATGCTGTGTTAGCAGCAGCGCACCAGCATGATGTAACAGTGGTGAAAGCGAACCCAAAGGGTGTGGTGATGCCCGAGGTGATTGCCCAGGCGATTCGTCCAGAGACGGTACTCGTCAGTATTGCTCTGGCTAACAATGAGCTGGGGACGATTCAGCCGTTGCGGGCAATTGCCGCAGTAGTAGCCCGTGAGCGCCAGCGACGACTCGAAGCGGGTGAACCAACGCCGCTCTACCTCCACAGTGATGCCTCGCAGGGGGCAGGTCAGCTCGATATTAATGTGGCGCGCCTTGGCGTGGATGCACTAACACTTAATGCGGGCAAGATATATGGTCCTAAGCAAGTTGGCCTCTTGTGGCTAGCTAGCCAAGTGCGGCTTGATCCGCTCATCGTTGGTGGCGGGCAAGAGCGTGGCCTACGCAGTGGGACAGAGAATGTGGCTGGTGCGGTCGGCTTTGCAACGGCACTTGAATGTGCCCAAGCACATCGCAAATCCGAGGCGCAGCGCCTTGAACGTTTGCGTAATAGCATGCAGCAAACTCTGTGCGAGCATATCCCCACGGCAGTTGTCTCGGGTGATATGAAGCATCGCTTGGCGGGGCATCTGCACATCTCGTTCCTGGGGGTAGATGCCGAGCGGCTCGTTTTCTTACTTGAGCGCGATGGTGTGCTTGTGGCAACTGGCAGCGCCTGTGCGGCCAATAAGGGTTTGCGCAGCCATGTCCTCACCGCGATTGGCCTGCCGCCAGAGGTAGCCGACGGAAGTCTACGCATTAGCCTAGGACGGCTCTCGACCGAGGAGAATTGCCAGCGCGCGGCGCAGTGTATCATTGCAGCAGTGCAGCACGAACAGCAGCGGATGAAGGGAGCGCGGCGGTGAAGTTATTACGCTGGCTTGCTGGGATATTTATCGCCCTGATGCTTCTCGTTTGGCTTGGTGGGCGCTGGCTGACGCGCGACGACCTTGCCACGTGCCAAGCAGCCCCGAGTAGTGCTGAGCAGTGCCAGGCTGCTGATGCTATTGTGGCAGTGAGTGGTGGCGATACCCAGGCCCGCACCGCCGAAGCGATTCGCCTCTACCAAAATGGATGGGCACGCTTCATCGTCTTCTCAGGTGCTGCTGCCGATAAGACCGGCCCCAGCAATGCCGAGGCAATGCGCCGCCAAGCTGTGGCGGCTGGTGTGCCCGATCGTGCCATCCTCACCGAGGAACTAAGCGAAACCACCCGCCAAAATGCCAAAAAAACTGGCCAACTCCTTCGCCAAAAGAATATTGACTCGATTATCCTCGTCACCAGTGCCTACCACTCGCGCCGCGTTGCACTGGAGTTTGGCCAGTATGTGCCGCATATTGCCATGCGCAGCCACCCTGTCGCTACCGACCGGCAGTGGTCAGACACCTGGTGGCTCACACCAAGTGGCTGGCAACTGACGATCGAAGAGCTGGTGAAGATTGGCTGGTTTAAGGCGGTGCAACCATGACGCAGCGCGTCTTTGTCGGGATGAGTGGTGGGGTGGATAGTAGCCTCACCGCAGCGCTGCTGGTTGAGCAGGGCTACGACGTGACCGGCGTGTATATGAAAAACTGGAGCCAAGACCTACCCGGCATGCAGTGCCCCTGGGCGGAAGACTTGGCCGATGCTAAGCGGGTCGCGGTGCAGCTGGGTATCGACTTTATCGTTTTTGATTTTGAGCACGACTACAAGCACAAGGTGGTAGACTACATGCTAGCTGAGTACCAAGCTGGGCGCACGCCTAACCCCGATATTATGTGCAATCAAGAGATTAAGTTTCGGCTCTTTCTCGATACGGCGCGCGAGCGTGGGGCTGATCTCATTGCTACTGGCCATTATGCGCAGACCGGTGGCGCATGTGCAGAGGATGACAGCGCGGCGACCGGTCAGGAACATTCATTCCAGCCTGATCGCCTCTACCGCGCAACCGATGCAGCGAAAGACCAGACCTACTTCCTCTACCGCGTGACGAGTGATGCACTCCAGCATACACTCTTCCCGCTTGGTGGCTATACCAAGCAGCAGGTGCGGCACATGGCTACTGAGCGTGGTCTCTGGACAGCGCGCAAGCAGGAATCGATGGGAGTGTGCTTTGTTGGTAATGTCGGCATGCGAGACTTCCTAAGTCAGTATGTATCCACTCGCCCGGGCGATATTATCGACAAGCAAACAGGGGCAGTGTTAGGCCAGCACGATGGTGCGATCTTTTACACCCTGGGTCAGCGCCATGGGCTGGATGTCGGCGGCGGCTTGCCCTATTACGTCGTCGGTAAGGACATGGCAGCGAATGTGGTATACGTGAGCCGTAATATGAATGATGAAGCAATGTGGCGTCATGATGTGTTGGTGGGTGATTTGCACTGGATTCATGGTGCACCAGCGGCGAGCGACCAGCTGACCGTCCGCCTGCGCCATCGTGGCCAGCTGAGGCCATGCACGTTGCAGTATGATTCAGATCAGGCTCAAGCCACGCTCCACCTCAGTGACCCTGAGCGGGCCGTGGCAGCCGGCCAATCAGCCGTGATCTACCGCGGGGCAGAGTGTCTCGGCGGAGGGATTGTCGTCGATTCCATGGCTTTATAGCTGCTTTATTACCTCAATAATGAGCGAAAACAGAGAGGCTATTCTGCAAGGCATGTATTCTCCCTTTAAGTATCAGGAAATATGTCGTCGCACGACCATTCAGAAGTAACTCTGTTGACAACCCAAACGGCAGTTTCGTATACTGACACTTATAGACAACCATAAGGGGGATTATTATGAGGGTAAAACACACTCACTCTCGGATGAGAGTTATTGCTGCGACGGCAGTCGTCGTTGGTGGGATTGGGCTTGTGGGGCCGCAGCTTGTGGCGCATCAGGCGTATGCTGATGCTGACACTACCGCACCAGTCTTTACGCCAGCCAAGCCAGAGAAGCTCGTGGCGCGAGCAGGCCGCTCGATTGCCGATGCTGTGCGTACTGTGGCAGTGAATGATGGGGCAGACGGAACAGGTGTTAATAGCGATGGCGTGGTTATCGACGCAAAAAACCTTGACCTTGCAAACCCAAAACCAGGCACATATACAATCACTTACCGTGCGGTCGATAATGCTAATAATAAAGCAGAGGTGACACGCGAGGTAGAGGTCACAACTACTGAAAAGCTCGAAGCGAAGCTAGCTGAGCCGATGGTGCTGGATGGCTACAGCCCACACACCAGGGCGGAGGCAATATCCAAACAGGTTATTGCCCGTGCCGTGGTGGCTGATGAGACATCTCCTCAGGCTGTGATCGACAAAGCATTGCAAGAGCTTCAGCAAGCAATCGATGACCTCCGCGTCGACCACACCGACTACGACAAAGCCAAGCAAGAACTTGCTGCTGCGCCAGCCTATGTTGCAGCAGACAAAGACGTTGCGGCAGCAGCGACAGAGGCAGATCGCCTCGCAAATCTCAAAGCAACCACAACGCCAGAACTTGCCAAAGCAACGAAGGCGCTCACCACTGCTATAGCCACAGCCATCCAGGAGGATCAAGCACGCCAAAAGACAGCCACGCAAGCCGTTGATGCACTCGAAGCTAAGCCGGATCTTGCATTGCTTGCAACAACCCAAGCAGTAGTCGATACTGTCAAAGATAATGCAGTCAAGGCGGCACTGCAGCGGCGGGTTGATGCAATCCGCACTGCGCTGCGACCACAACAACCACCGCAAGCTGTCGCCGCACCAAAGACGGTAGCCCACACGCCCGAGCAGGCGCATCCTATAGCAGCTGCGCTTGCCGACACTGGTGCCAACCTCTGGCTCCTCGGCGGGGCAGGGACTGCTCTCATTGGTGGGGCAATTGGCCTGTGGCGTCATCGCAACAAGCTTTTCAAACGTGAGAAATAAGTACGATCGCGCAAAAATCGGCTCTTGAATGAGTCGATTTTTGTATGTGGGCGTTCGCATTGATGATGTTCTTTTTGTGATGCGAAAAACTTCTCAACGCCATTACGCTATACATGCTCGGGAATAGTCTAAGAAGTGACTCGGTGTGATGATGAGGTCGCGCCAAAACGTGAGGTAAGCGTGGAATACCACCAAAGATGCACGAGGTAGTGCGTCCGTGCTATAATACCCCCTATGAATGCTCAAGATACCCGCAACAAATACCTCGAATTTTATGCCAAGCAGCAGCACGCCATTATCAAGCGGGCCCCGCTCATCCTAACCGACGACCCGACGACACTCTTTACTGGTGCGGGCATGCAGCCGATGATCCCATATCTGCTGGGTGAGACACACCCACAGGGCAAGCGCATCGCCGACTCGCAGACCTGCCTGCGCGCCCAAGATATCGACGATATTGGCGATAATCGCCACACCACCTTCTTCGAGATGCTCGGTAACTGGAGCTTGGGCGACTACTTCAAGAAAGAGCAGATTACTTGGATGTGGACATTCCTCACTGAGGAGGTGGGGCTCGACCCAAATCGCCTGTATGTGACGTGTTTCATTGGTGCGCCTGAGTACAACATTGCCAAAGACACCGAAGCAGCCGAGCTGTGGCGGCAGAAATTTGCCGAAAAAGGGATTGAAGCCAAGAGTGCCGACATCGGCAGCGAAGAGCGCGGCGCGGCCCGTGGTATCCGGCCAGGTGAGCGCATCTTCTACTACGACGGCAGTAAAAACTGGTGGAGTCGCAACGGCGGGCCCGAGACGACGCCAGTCGGTGACCCATGCGGGCCCGACAGCGAGATGTTTTATGAGTTTGACTTCATCGAGCATGATCCAAAATTTGGTGAGCACTGCCACCCTAACTGTGACTGTGGGCGCTTCATGGAGATCGGCAACAACGTCTTTATGGCATACAAGAAGGTAGCCGAGGGACAGTTTGTTCCACTAGATAAGCCGAATATCGACCACGGCTCCGGTCTGGAACGCATTGCGGCTGCGGCCAATAACGACCCTGATGTCTTTAAGATTAGCCTGATGTGGCCTATTATCAGCAAGCTTGAGCAGCTTAGTGGCAAGAGCTACACCTCGCATACCGAGAGTATGCGGGTGATTGCTGACCACCTGCGAGCGGCCACCTTCATGGCGGTGGATGGCTGCATCCCGAGCAACAAGGAGCAGGGCTATG
This sequence comes from uncultured Candidatus Saccharibacteria bacterium, assembly GCA_938036785.1. GTDB lineage: Bacteria > Patescibacteriota > Saccharimonadia > Saccharimonadales > Saccharimonadaceae > Saccharimonas. The sequence continues at coordinate 47,856 of CALHWE010000017.1, forward strand.
TGATGCGTCGCCTCTTACGACGGGCTATCCGCTACAGCTTCGACCTTGGCATTGAGCAGAATTTTCTTGAAGCAGTGGTGCCGGTGATTGCCGACCTATATGAGGCAGACTTCCCAGAGGTCAAAGCAGCGCGCGAACAGATCATCGCCGTGCTCGTCAAGGAAGAAAAAGCCTTCCGGCAAACGCTCCGCAAGGGGCTCAAACAGATGCAGCAGTATGGAGCAGATGGCCTGACTGGCGCGGAGTTATTCACGCTATATGATACCTTTGGCTTCCCGGTAGAGCTCAGTACAGAGGAGGCATACAAGCAGGGGATTTCGCTCTCTGAGGACTGGCGAGCAGAATTTGACGCCAAAATGGCCGAGCAGCGCCAGCGCTCCAAGACGGCACGCAAGGGGCAATTTAGCGGTGGGCTAGAGGGTCATGACCCGATTCACCTCAAGTATCACACGGCAACGCACCTACTGGGTGCAGCGCTGCGCACGGTATTGAAAGCACCAGATTTGCAGCAGCATGGCAGCAACATCACCGCTCAGCGCCTGCGCTTCGACTTCAATCACGACAAGCTCACCCCAGAGGAAAAGCAAGCGGTGGAAGACCAGGTTAATGCTTGGATCGAGGCAGACTTGCCGGTTAGCTTTGCCGTGTACCCAACCGATGAAGCACTGAAGCTCGGTGCAATCGGTGCCTTTGGCGAACGCTACGGCGACACCGTCAAGGTCTATTCCATTGGCGAAGGTGATGAGCGCGTGAGCTTCGAAGTGTGCGGGGGCCCACACGTCGAGCACACTGGTGTCTTGGCCGAAGGTGGTAAGCGTTTCAAAATCACTAAGGAAGAGTCGAGCTCGGCCGGTATCCGCCGGATCAAAGCGGTTTTGCGGTAGCGCTGCTAGTAGATAACCAGGAATAAACAATACAACACCAGTAACATATTACTGGTGTTGTTGTGTTGGCATTAATAACACCTACAAGGGCACAGAAGAGAGGGCGTGACCCTACTGGAGAGCGCAGCGCTCAGCAACCATATCCTCTGTTAGCTGGGCGATAGTGTTGCTTAGCCCTGCGACGTCTGGCTCAACATATGTACGGCGACGCTGCGAGGTTGTTTCGTTATGATCATAAAAGCAGGCAAGTGTGGTATATTCTAAGTCATCACTGGTAATACGGCAAGTCACTGGTGCGTCGAGCTCATCACAGCTGTAGGGTATTTTTAGATTTGCTGTAATGCCCATAGCAAGCTGACCAAGCCGACGTATTGTCAGTGCAAGACGCACACCAGACCACTGTTCGCCTTTGAGAATAATATCATTATAGCAGTAGGTCGCATCGCGGCGAACTTGCTCAGGATTAACCGTAGGGAGGACTGCTTCGTCAAGAAGAGTCTGGAGGTCGGCAGCGGTTGTGCCGCGGTTGGTTGCATACCATCTAAATAGCTCCGAATCATGGTCAAGCGGGCGCGAGCGGTCGAGCAGGCGTGCCACGTGGTTGTGAGTGATAGGCATCTGGCTGAGGTCGGTCCGGCTATACCAGTATTGCCGATTATCCGCCAGTGTTAGTGCAAAAGAATGATGCTTATCGGGGTCGGCAAAGGCGAGCTGGCCAGCGGTCAGGCCAGTGGCATCAGCTGTGAGGTCAACGGCCAATGTACCACCTTCGTTATAGCGCCCAAAGGGAGCTTGGTAGGCTATCGTTGTTTCGTCGGGCATGGCATGGTGCGCTTCAAGCGCTGCAATAGTTTTGTACAGGTGGCGGCCAAGCAGGGTGAGCTCGGTTGGCTCGTAGTTCTCAAGTGGAAAGATGCCGATAGGGACGGAATCGACTGGCTCGCGGTTAGTCATAGTGGGCGTATTGTACAGTGGTTACCTCTGTTTTGTCAAGGAGGTGCTACCACTGTATGATGTTTCTGCAATGTTTCTCAATAACGATGCTTGCAGTGCTCGGTACAAAATGAATCATTTCATCATAAATTCGCCAATAATCACCGTTTAGGGCTAGCAGGCAGGCCTGTATATGGTATATAATAGAGATGATTATGGTTTTCGATCGATTTCTTACCCGAGCAGATAACAGCGCTAGCGAATGCCTGGTTGGTCTTGATATTGGGACAGAGTACGTCAAGGCGCTGCTTGCTCGGGTTAATGGTGAGGAGATTGAGATCATTGGTGTGGGGCGCAAACACCAAGACCGCAGCGATATGCACTCTGGTGCGATTGCCGACATTGCCGCAGTCGTGCGCAACTGCGAAGATGCTCTGGCCCAAGCCGAGTCTGAGGCTGGCATACAGGCGCGCCGTGCAGTGATTGGCATTGCTGGCGAGCTTGTGAAGGGTGTGACAAATACCATTCGCTACCGTCGTCCGCAGCCCGATCGCCCACTAGATGAGACCGAGATGGAATTCATCATCGAGAAGGTGCAAGACCGAGCTGCCATCAAGGCGCAGCGGCAGATCGCTCTCGAGACGGGTAACCAAGACGTAGAGGTAAAGCTCGTCAACTCTGCACTCGTCAGCATTCACATTGATGGTTACAAGGTCAGCAACCCAATTAGCTTCCAAGGTAAGGACGTAGCGGTGCAGATCTACACTGCTTTTGCTCCTATGGTGCACATTGGTGCGCTTGAGCGCGTGGCTGATGAGCTAGCGCTCGATCTCGTGGCAGTAGCAGCCGAGCCCTTTGCGGTAAGCCGGAGCGTACTAGGTACAGATGCGAATAGCTCATTTACGGCTATTCTTGCCGATGTTGGTGGCGGCACAACAGACATTGCAGTAGTAAATGATGGTGGCGTGGAAGGGACGCGGATGTTTGGTATTGGTGGACGCAGCTTTACCAATACGATTGCCAACGAGTGTGCCATTAGCTACAACGAGGCTGAGAAGCTTAAGGTTGCGACTAATCACGAGCAGATGAAACAAGAGCTTAAGCAGCATTTTGATACCGCAATTGATAAAACCCTCGATGTCTGGCTAGCAGGAGTCGATCTTGCTCTGAGCGAATTTAGCTCGGTTGACCACTTGCCTAATCGTATCTTGCTCTGCGGTGGTGGAGCGAGCCTCAAGCCACTAGTCAAAGCCCTCGAGACGCGCGATTGGTATACCGACCTCCCCTTTACACGCCGGCCAGTGGTGCAGCATATTAAGCCCAGTGACGTCTCGGGCGTGGTCGACCTGACGAACAAGGTCAGCGACCACTCATTTATCACCGCGATGGGCCTCCTGCGCGTGGGCTACGATACGATGATTGGGGCAAGCGAAACAGAAACACTACGCAATAAATTGAATAAAATGTTGAGGATCTAAATGCAAAAAGATGTCATTTATATCGATACCGAGGACGATATTACCGCCATTATTGGCAAGGTGAAGGACTCCTCGCAAAAAATCGTCGCACTTGTGCCACCCAAGCGGATTGGTGCTATGCAGAGCGCTGTCAATCTCAAGCTCGTCCAGCGCGCTGCTGAGCAAGCAGGTAAACGGCTCGTCATTATCACTGGTAACCAAGCACTCTCGACTTTGGCGGCTTCGGCAAGTATCCCTACGGCGCGGACATTGCAAAGCCGGCCAGAGATGGCTGAGATCCCAGCGCTCGAGGTCGATGACGAAGATGTCATTGATGGTAGTGAGCTCGAACCAGAAGATCCTGAGCCAGTAACGCCTACTACTCCTGTACCGGCTCATCCTGCCACCCGCCCGGCTGCTCGCAAGACGCCAGATGACGACGACAAAGCAGCTGATACGTCGGCTGCCTCAGATCTCAAGAAGAAGGTGAAGGTACCGGACTTCAATAAAATGCGCAAGAAGCTCTTGATCGGTGGTGCGGCACTCGTTGTCCTGATCGTTTTCTTGGTGTGGGCGATTTTCTTCGCACCACATGCGACCATCACGATCAAGGCTCGTACCTCTGATCTGCCGCTTAGTACCCGCGTTACGATTGGCGATTCGCTTGGCTCAAACCTACAAGAAGGGACAATCAAGACAACAACCAAGACAACGCGCAAAACTATCTCGATCGACTTCACTGCCACCGGCAAAGAAGATGTTGGTGCAAAGGCAACGGGAACGGTGCGCTTTACGCCGGCTTCATTTGACGTCTTACGTAATGGAGCAACGATCGACGCCGGGACGACTATCACGTCCGAGAATGGTATGCAGTATAAAACGACATCGTCGGTGGTATTCGACTCTAACGCGTCGGGTGGCGACCTCATGCGAGGCCGCACGACAGAGGTCACCGCAGTAGAGAGTGGCACGAAGTACAATGGTGCATCGGGCTCGGCCAAGGGGCCTTCTGGCTTCTCCGTCTCCTTCACGCATGATACTTCTGGTGGCACAGACAAGACAATTACCACAGTACAGCGTAGTGATATTGAGCAGGCGAGAAATAGACTCCATAGCTCACTCGATAGCAATGGTGCTAAGCGCGAGCTTGCCTCACAGTTTAATGGCGACAGCTATATCATTCTGAATGATACCTTCAAGCAAAACGACAGCGACATCCAACCGAACGTCAAGGTGGGCGGCGAAGCAACCGACGGCAAAGCCCAGCTGACTGGTGCAGTGGAGTACTCCCTCTCGGCGATTGAGAAGCGCGAGGCAGGCATCTTCCTTGATGCATACTTCAAGCAGCAGATTGATGGCAAGGCCAACCAGCAAGTTCATAGCAATGGCGTCAATAAGCTCTCGGTGACCAATGTTTCGGCTAATGGTAATGCCTACAATGCGACTATCACGACCAATGGCAAAATAGGCCCTAAAGTCGACGAGTCGGAGCTCAAAGACTATGCCAAGGGCAAGCGCTATGCCGAGATCCGCTCGCATGTCGAGAAGATTGAGGGAGTGAGCTCGGCCGATGTATCGTTTTCACCATTCTGGGTGCAATCAGCACCAAATGACACGAATCGTATAAAGGTGGTATTTGACCTCAATGAACAATAAGAGAACATACTTAGCGCTTGATGTTGGCGAACGGCGGATTGGTGTTGCAATCGCCGATCCGTCCGTGCGAATTGCTGTCGCATATGATACGATTGAAGTGGATGGTAGTGAACTTGAGCAAATCACTCAGCTGATTATGAGTGAGCGTGTTGGGGTGGTCGTCGTTGGCTACCCGCGCAATCAATCGGGCGAGCCTACAGCTCAGACCGCCTATGTTGAGCGGTTTGCAACCCAATTGACGGATATTGCGCCGCGCTTGGCATTTCAAGATGAGTCGCTCACCAGCGTACAAGCTGAGGAGTATCTTCGTGCTCAAGGAAAGCCGTATAGCAAGGGTGCTATCGATGCTGTCGCTGCCAGTATTATTTTGCAAGACTATTTGGAGACGCACTATGACTGATTTTCGCCGCCAGCCAGGCAGAGGCTTCCAGGTAGGGAATCCAAACCCACCAATGTCGCCACCACCAGTAGAACGCATCACGCCACGCTCGGGACGCTCAGCTGCTGCAGCGGGTGCTTCAGGGCGATCTGCGTCACCGTATATTCGTCGCTCAGAGCCACATCGCCCAACGGTAGGGCAACAACAGCCACAATCGACACAATCTATCCAGCCGCAGTCAGCACCGTCTTCTGAGCCGAAGCAGGCATATGACCCCTACGCGTGGGTGAGTAGGCCTCAGCCACAGCCTCAGTCTCAACCACAATCGCAACCAGCACCTCAGCCACAGCCCTACCGCTCATCAGCACCGTCTCGCGACACATACGCAGTGCCAGTCCAGCAGCCAGCACCGCAATCTCAGTCTCAACCAACCACCATTCCAGTTGATGATTTTGCTGATGATACGCTGCCTTCTGGGCTTGATGATGATAGCTTCTATGGCTTTGATGACGACCAGCCGCCGCAGCCCGCACTGGAGCCGCAGCGAGGGAGTCTACTTGACAATGACGGTGTTTCGCCACTTTTTGCAGATGATGCGCCAAAGGGCCGGACGATTGGCTCTCAAAAAAAATCCCCACGCTACAATACTGAGCGGCCACGCCACGGGCGCCGCCGATGGCTGTGGTGGCTCAGTGGTATTGGATTGCTAATTTTACTCATCCTTGCAGCAGCATACTGGTGGTATCATCAAAACCTGCAGCCGGTCGACCAGACCGACACCACCACGAAGACGCTAACGATCGGTGAGGGCGACACGTTCAAGACTGTTGCTACTACACTGAAAGAGCAGGGGCTGATTCGTGATGTTCGCGCCTTTGATATCTACACCCGCCTGTCGGGCTCGCGCAATCAACTCCATACTGGCGTATGTCAATTTAGCCCTGCACAGTCGTTGCCTGAGATCGTGACCAAGCTTTCGCAGGGGTGTCATGATAATCGTGTTGTCACATTCTTGCCAGGTGGTACTGTTGTCGATTCGCGCTATAAGCCGCAAGGTCAAGATGCCACCACAGCACTCAAGCGAGCTGGCTACAGTGAGGAATCGATCAAAGCTGCACTCGCTAAGACGTACGACAGTCCACTCTTTGCCAATAAACCAGCTGGCACTTCGCTCGAGGGCTATATCTTTGGTGATACGTACTCTGTGCCGGCCAATCAAGGTCCAGAAGCAGCTCTTAAGGTAGCCTTCGCGCATATGTACGAGCAGATTCAAAATAATGGCTTGGTTGACAAATTTGCAGCCCAAAAACTCAATCTCTACCAAGCTATCACCCTCGCCTCTATCATCCAGCGCGAGATGGGGTGTGGTGGTGCGAGCCAAGATTGCTACCAGATCCAGCGACAGATTGCTCAAGTCTTTTACAAGCGTTTGCGCGAGAACAAAGTACTTGGCTCGGACGTGACCTTCATCTATGGGGCAGACATTGCTGGTGTGAGCCCTAATGTCAACCTCGACTCGCCGTACAATACACGCATCAAGCCAGGCTTGCCACCTGGGCCGATTGCCACACCCGGCCTTGGTGCGCTCAAAGCAGTGGCCGATCCAGCCCCGGGCAACTATGAGTTTTTCCTTGCTGGTGATGATGGCAATGTCTACTTTGCCAACACTGATGCCGAGCATCAGGCCAACATCAAGCAGCACTGTAAGAAGCTCTGTTCTGAGCTATAGATCCCAGCTGTAGGCTGCACCTGTTCTCGCATATTCCTTAGCGATATTGAGCTACGTTTCGTGCCCTGACGGTAATATGCTACACATAAACGTCGCGAGGCCAAAACTGTTGAATTTTCACAAAATATCATCTCCCACCACTGTTGTAAACCATTGACTAAACTACAACCGCGTAGTAGAATGGATGGTAGCCAGTCGGGGAGTGATAATACGGGGAATGCAAGAGAGGGAAATTGCTCTACCAATGGCCTGCCTTTAAATGTCGTACGAGCACCGAAATCAATTTTTTTAATATCATAATAAAATCGGTCGACATGTGTGCTCCGTTCTCTTGCATAAGAGAAGAAAGACAGAGTGAGGTAGCAGCGCGCTAGTAATAGATGCGCAGGAGAACGATCATTCGTCAACAACAAGCAGCCGAGCAGGCTTCACAACTCGAACTTTCGCCTATTACCGTGCGGAGTCGGCGTCCGCGACCACTGTATAAGTCATTATCGCCGGTACGGACATCGGCCTATGTGGGGGTTTTTGTCCTAGTACTTTCACTTGTCGCCATGAGCTATCAGCCTATTTTGGCAGAGAACACCGCTCTAGCTAGTGCTGCACCTGTCAGTGCAACACGTCAGACGGCAGCAACACCATCAGCAGATGGGGTAGATCAGCTTGTTGCAACCAATGTTGCTACATCAATTGCTGAGAGCACAAATCTGCCTGTCACCAACAACGTCGCCAACCTCTCGCAGTCAATTGCTGCAGAGAACTCGTTTACCCAAACGAGTGCCACGACGATTAATAAGCCACAGATCGTTCAGCCAACAGCTGACAACCGCACTATTAAGAAATACACGACAGTTGCAGGCGATAGTGTGCCAAGCCTTGCTGATAAGTTCAAAATTAGCACACAGACTATCAAATGGGTTAACAAGCTCACCAGTGATGCGCTTGAGCCAGGCAAAGAGCTGACGATCTTGCCAGTTAATGGCATCCTCTATACTGTTAAGGATGGTGATACACTTGATAGCATTGCTGCTAAATACAAAGCAGATAAGAACCAGCTCACTCTCTACAACGATCTTGAGCTGACTTCTACCCCTGCTAAGGGTTCGCAGCTTATCATCCCTGATGGTTCATTGCCAACAGAGGAGCAGCCAGGCTACGTAGCGCCACGATCGGGTGCTGCTACTCGCGCAGCCAGCGCAACAACTGGCACAAATAGCTACAACGGCACTGGTGCCTACGGCGGTGCTGCTGGTACAGCTCATGCCTGGACAGGTGGCGGCGACGGTGGTGGCTACGCCTGGGGTAACTGTACTTTCTATGCCTATGAGCGCCGTCTTGAGCTTGGCCGGCCAATCGGCCGCCAGTGGGGCAATGCTGCTACCTGGGCTAGCTTCGCTCGCGCATCTGGCTACGGTGTTGGTACAACGCCAGCCGTTGGTGCAGTGATGCAAAACGGTGGTGGGTATGGCCACGTTGCTATCGTCGAGAGTGTTAACCCTGGTGTTTCGGTCACCATTAGCGAGATGAACGGCTTCCGCTGGGGTGGTGGATTCAACCGCGTTGGCTTTGGTAACATCCCATGGAACGAAGCAGTCGGTGGTCGTTACCAGTACATCTACTAATTCGATACCCTAAGCCAAGCAAACACCTCTGTTGTCGCAGAGGTGTTTTTGGTATACTTAATAGTATATGTTTGTAGATACAGCAAAGGTAACAGTAGTAGCAGGTCGCGGCGGCGACGGCGCGGTGAGCTTTCGACATGAAATATACGTAGACAAAGGTGGACCTGATGGTGGAGATGGCGGTCGTGGTGGTGATGTTGTATTTGTTGCAACAGAACAGCTTAACACCTTGCTCAAGTTTCGCTACAAACCAGAGCTCAAGGCGGAGCCCGGTGTTGCGGGTGGTAAGAAGAAGATGGCAGGCCGATCTGGTAAGCCGCTTATTGTCAAAGTGCCGGTAGGGACACTAGTGAAGCGAGATGGTGTGGTAATCGCTGACCTCGCCGAGGCAGGGCAAGAGGCTGTCATTGCCAAAGGTGGCGATGGTGGCTTTGGCAATGCGCATTTTAAATCTAGTGTGCGTCAAACGCCGCGCATGGCTGAGCTGGGTGAGGCAGGGGAGAGTTTTGAGGCGGAGCTAGAGCTGAAGTTACTGGCTGATGTTGGTTTGGTGGGCTTTCCTAATGCTGGTAAATCAACCTTCCTTAGCGTGGTGAGTAATGCTCGCCCGGAGATTGCGAATTACGAATTTACGACACTCACACCTAACCTTGGTGTGGCCGATATTGATGATGGTTCGGTCCTGATTGCTGACATTCCTGGCCTGATTGAGGGAGCGAGCGAAGGCAAGGGTCTGGGCGATGCCTTCTTGCGGCACGTCGAGCGGACGGCTGTGCTCCTCCATCTTGTTGATGTATATAGCAATGATGTAGCCGAGCGCTACCAAGCGATTCGTCACGAGCTGCAGCAATACAGCACAGAGCTCGCTCAGCGGCCAGAGGTCGTCGTGCTAACGAAGTGTGATGGGCTCGATGACGATATCATTCAGATGCAAATAGACAGTCTGCGCCAGGTAGTTGACAAAGCAACGCCGATTTTTGCAATTTCCTCGATTGCGCATCAGGGGGTCGTTGATGTGTTGCGAGCTTTGCGCCAGATAGTAGTAGCGGCACGAGCGGCTGAGGCGGCAGCTGAAGAAGACGACGATTTTGCTGATGGTGAAGAGCTTGCGACTATTACACTCGGTAGCCAAGCTGAGGCCGATGCCTGGGCAGTGCAGCAATTGCAGGGGTATGCGGCGCAGCAGTGTGCTGAGGCGGCAGTAGAGAGCGGCCTCACTAACCCGCGAGAGGATGGCGAGATGCCGCGTGTCTTTGCTGTGTCTGGCCAAAAGCTCGAGAAATTCGCTCGTCGCACGAACTTCGCCCAGTTTGAGGCAGTCAATCGCCTGCGTGATATCATGAAGCGCCTCGGTGTCACGCACGAGCTCATTCGTCAAGGAGCAGAGGGCGACAGCATCGTGCAGATTGGCGATAGCCAGCCGTTCCCGCTGGTGGAGCAATAAATAATATATAAAGCCTGCTGTCTCAACAGAGGTTGTTTTATGGTATAATAGTAGACAGGTTAATATAGTCAGGAGGCAGTATGAGCAATAGAGAAAAAGAAGTGCCAAGTACTCTGGAAGTTGCGGCCTTGGACCTAAGAAGCACATATAACTTGAGCCACGAGGGTAGTAGTGGAGTTGCTGGAGCTATTGGTGCTGTAGGAATGACGCTAGTACAGACCTCGCTGAAGCCCCTGTTTGATCGACGGTATCTAGGCCCTAATAGCTTTCAACAAGAAGCGTTTCTTAATGTTCGATACGATATCGCTTGCGCGCTCGCTGGCAAAGAGCCATCGCTCAGTGATCACCTTTTGAAGGCTAGCCCTGAAGAGTACACTGAACAACTACTTAAAGGAGTCCGCGAAAATGATGTCGAGCCACTCCTCGATACGAGTGTAGGTAAGCTAACGCAGTATGTATTAGCTCAATTGGAGAAGAAGCAACTTCCTAATGAAAGTGCAAATCGGTATTTTGGTGACTGGCTTGAAGCGACAATCGATAATCGTAAGAGAACAAAGGAGCGGAAAATCCTCAGTACATCAGAGCTAGACGCTATCTATGGTAAAGAGGGCAGAGAAATGGATGTGCAGCTGGTTCTCGCAGGGACGAACCTCCGCACGAGAAGTGTGTTGGATTATTATATAGAAGGTGACGACTTTGGAAAGTATATTCGGCAATTGGAAGCTTTGAAGTATATCATGCCAAATTGGGAAAAGGGTAAGATTGATATACCGAGAGAAGTTCTTAGTGTAGTCGATCTTGATGCTGAGACACCAGTTGATGACGTTAAATTAAATCAGAGTGTTTTCGAGTGGAAATGGGATACCGTGGCAGATATTATGAATAAAGTGAAGCAAGGTGTCTATGAGCTAGAGCATTATGAAAAAAGTGCTGGTACAAAAGCGTCTAAGAAGTTTCTGGCGAGACACGCTATAGAAGTTGTAAATCACGGCTGGCAGTAGTGTATGGTGGCACAAACATTCTTTTTCTACGACCTTGAGACGAGTGGCTTCCGGGCGCAGACGGATCGGATTATGCAGTTTGCCGGGCAGCGGACAGATATGGACTTGCAGCCGATTGGCGAGCCATATAACTTTCTCGTGACGCTGAATGACGATACTCTGCCAAGCCCTGATGCCCTGATGGTGACTGGTATTACGCCGCAGAAGACGCTAGAGGAGGGCTATAGCGAGGCAGAGTGTGCGCGGATGGTGAGCGAGGAGATCTTCACACCAGGGACGATCGCTGTGGGGTTCAACAATGTGCGCTTTGACGATGAGTTTATCCGCCATCTGCTGTGGCGGAACTTTTATGATCCATACGAGTGGAGCTGGAAGGATGAGCGGAGCCGCTGGGATATGCTTGATGTCGTGCGGCTGACGCGGGCGCTGCGGCCAGATGGCATTGAGTGGCCGATGGATGCGAATGGTCAGCCTACTAACCGTCTGGAACTCATTACTAAAGCCAACGGCATTGTACACGATAATGCACACGACGCCTTCGCCGATGTAGCAGCCCTGATAGAAGTAACGAAGCTAGTGAAGCGCGCTCAGCCTCAGCTCTTTGACTATCTCCTTGCGATGCGCGACAAGAGGGCAGTGCAGCGGCTGGTCAATCTCGAGACGAAGCAGCCCTTCGTCTATACTAGTGGCCGCTACGACAAACAACATGCCAAGACGACCGTCGCCTTTCCGCTAGCACCAGCACCCAATAGCAATGTCTTGGTCTATGACCTGCGCTACGACCCAACGCCGTTTGTGAGCCTAAGCCAGCAGGAACTTGCTAAGAAAATCTTTGCCACCTGGGAGGAGCGCCAAGCCGATGGCTTTGTGGCGCTACCTGTCAAACCATTGCAATACAATCGTTGCCCAGCCGTTGCACCACTTGGTGTGCTAGAGCAGGGTGATGGCTGGAGCAAGATTCATCTCGAGGCGGCTACTGTAGCGCGCCACCGCGATATCCTGCTCCACCATCCCGACTTTGCTGAGAAGCTCCGCACACTCTATGAAAAAAAGCGTGAGTACAAAAAATCGACCGACCCCGAAGGGCAGCTCTACGACAGCTTTGTCTCGGACGCAGACAAGGCGCACATTGCTGCAGTGCGTAATGCCGATGCCAAGGCACTGGCAGACTTCCACCCAGCCTTTCGTGATGAGCGCCTGCCTGAGCTGCTACTCCACTACAAGGCGCGTAGCTTCCCACAGAGCCTCAGTGATGATGAGCAAGCCCAGTGGGAGCAATGGCGGAGCACCCACCTGCAGGCTCAGCTGCCGAGCTTTATGGCATCATTGCAGCGCCTGGCCAAGGCAGGCACAGCAGATGAATTTATCATGCAGGAGCTGCAGCTGTGGCTTGAGGCTGTGGTACCGGTGGATGGCTAGAAGAGCCTTGAGCATCCAAAATCTTCACTTTCTCTATTGATTCTCTACTATTTCATTTGAGCAAGAGTAAGAAGCTGGTTGTCTAATCAGCTTGAATCTGAGCAGCTACTGGTCAGTGAATGCCGACTCTTGTAATATTCTTGAGAAGAAAGCGGCGGGGGAGAGAACCACGAAAATTGGTGGGCAGCTCTTTATGGATTGAATAGAAGAAGCGTTATATAACGATAAATTTTAAGGCGCTTAATTGTGAGAGCGTAGAGATTAGTTAGCCTGTCGAAGACGCTGGCAGCGTGGACAAATCCCTTGAATTTCGAACGTGTGCGAGGGCTCGGCGAGGTGATGAGCTTGAGCGATTGCCGCGATTAGCCGCTCGATCTCCTCATTCTCGGCAATATCAATCACCCGCCCACAGCGGCGGCACGTTGCGTGGTGATGATGACGAATAAAGACATCGGTCAGCTCGAGCTGGTACTTCCAGCCAATCGGTAGTCGCTGGGCAATGCCAAGCTGCTCAAACAACTCCACGCAGCGGTACACACTCACGCGGTCGGCCACGGCAGTGTACTCGGCAAGCTGGCGCATCGTGCATGGCCCGTGCTGGTAGAGAGCACAAAATACTGCCCGTCGCACAGTAGTTACGCGGTAATGACGCTGGCGCAAGATAGTGGCAAATAGCTCGAGCGAATCATCCATACGAGCAATAGTATAGCACTTATTGCAACAAATTTGCAATAATCTAAGAATCTCTCGTATCATACGACCCATGATACAGCAACCACTTATTATGATCACTGGCGCGAAAGTGACGCCAGCCAAACGGCACTTTACCTCGCAGTTTGGACAAATCGAGTATCTGACCTATCAAGGGCAGCACTATAAAATGAACGCTGCCGCTGGCGTTGTGAAGCAGCTTACTGGGCAGTATGAGCTTTTGGTCGTAGGATACCAACCAGATGATGCGGCAATCTTTGCCGAGACGTGCGGCCTACCAACCAACCGTTTTATCCCAGCCGACCTGCGCCGCGCAGCTGATATCGAGCGGACCGCGAGCCAGGCAGCAGCTCTCCAGCAAGAGCTGGGTGCACCACTCTACGTTGTGCACTATGGCGGGGCATCAGATACCAAGGCGGCATTGCCGCACAATAGTCTCCTTGCCCATACCTGGGATATGGAGGCAGCGGCTATCCCTGATTTGGTAGAAAATAATTGCGTCACATTGGTCAAACTGTTGCAGGCACTGCATCAGCACGGGGTATTTGCCCGCCAACCATACACCAAGGTTATGAGCATCACGGCCGCGGCAGCAGTGCGCGCCAAGGCTCATCTTGGCTTAGATGTAGCTCAGAAAGCGGCTGGCCATGGCTTGCTGCGCTCAATAGCCCTCGATCTTACGCCAGAGAATATCTTTATCACTGAGATCATGCCAGGCAGTACCGACACTGGATTTTTTGACAACGACTACACAATGGATGAGGCGATCCGCGTCACGTGCGACCTTGGCTATGACAAAACGCCAGAGACGTATCCACTCTTTACAGCTGAGCAAATCGGTGATGCAGTGAAGTATGTCATCACTGCACAGTGCAATGTGCGCGAGATTGCCCTCTTGCCGTATGGACAGTTCCCACATCTTGGCGCGTAGTTGGCCGTACGTGTGGCTTTGCGCCCTTTGCTCTGTAATAAACCTGCAATACTCGTGGTACAGCATTATAAAGAGTGGTGTGGGGGTTACTAACACATAATAAGAATAACCATAAGGAGAAACAATGGAAAAATATAAACAGACATCATCGAATGATCATTCGCTTGAAGTGCTTGGGGTGCTTGGGCCACTCGGTGCAGGTAAAACGACAACGCTCAATCAGCTGATCGAACGTGTACCGCTCGATACAAGCTACGCAGTCGTGGTAAATGACGTCGGCCAGGACAATGTGGATGCGAGGCGGATTGCTCAGCACCCAGCTAATCGTAGTGAGCAGATTATTCCGCTCACGGCAGGCTGTATTGGCTGCTCGGATGCAACGCAGTTCCAGGCGGCACTCGACCGTGTGCACGATGCTGGGGTAGACATGCTCTTCATTGAGCCAACCGGGATTGCGCCAGGGACGGAGATCGCTGAGGTGGTAAGCTCAAGTGGCTATGATTTCTCGGCCCTTGCCTTGGTTAACGCACGAACAGTATCACGCGACATGCATTATCAAGTGCTACCGAGCCAATTGGCGGTGGCAGACATTGTTGGTATAACGCACACTCCAAATGATAGAGCAGCACTCACAGTGATCGATTCTGTGCTCGAGCAATTACCTGCCTTGCCACCTGAGGTGGCTGTTGAGCTCATTCGTCCAGGTAGTACAGACTATACAGAGGTGCTGGCGAGGTTGCGCGGCGTAGAGCGGCAACTTCACCTTGGCCAGCGAGCAGTTGCCCAGGTGTGCGGCAGCCACTGCCATGACCATCATCACAGCCATGACCATTGCGATCACGACCATAATGTAAGTGCACAATCATTTGCTTTGCGCGGTGATGTTACCTCCGCACAGCTGCGCGATTTTCTTATGCCACTCACCCAAGACTCGAGCGCGCCACTCCTGCGGGCTAAGGGTGTGGCAGCAGGCAGGCGCTTTGACCTCGTGGGTGATGAGTGGAATGAGCAACCTGAGCCAGAAGGTGCGCCGCGTATCAATGTGATATTTGGTGGGCATATGCCGCAGCATGTAGCGACAACAATGCAAGCGTTTGCCTGCCAGGAGGCGATGACGGTACAAGGGACGAAGAAAGACATCGTTGCCTCGGTGCGTGAGCTGCCGCTGGCTGACCGCATTGCGATTATCGAGCAGCGAATCCAGCAATACCCCGCACCAATCAGTCGTGTGCATGGTGAGTTGATCACTGATTGCGAAGCAGATGAGGGCTACGAAATTGCCTTTTGGCGTCAGTCTGATGATATTCCGGATAATATCAAGCGCCAAGCTCTAGAGCGCTATCTGGCGTTTCGCCTAGCCGGTCTGAGTGAGCTGCAAACACACCCTGAAGCGATTGCGCATGATGACGAAAAGCGTGCTTATTGGCAGCGGCGCTATGGTGCAACACTCGGCTGGAACTACTACCATCTCACCGATATGATCGACCCAGCTATGCAACAGTGCATAACGGCCGCGCAGCCAGCTCAGCTGCTATGTGAAGGGTTCATGGCGCTTGAGCGTCTTACCTTTGATGAAGGCAGGGCAGAGGAAAAGCCAGAATTTGTCAGTGCGGTGCTGCGTGCGGCGCTGGCAGCAGAAGATGTGACCAGCGAGCAATGCCAGGCGGTACTGTGCCGCGGCCAGCTCCTCTCGGCGCAGCATCCAGAGTATGCACAGCGGTGGCAGCAAGCAGCTGCTTCTCTTGAGTAGGTCTTATAAAGACTTTTGCGTAGCCTAACTCATCCCATATAAAACACCCCAGCCATCCCCTGGGGTGTTTTGTGTTAAAGTTGGCCGGGCCTGAGCTTATTTTTTGATAAGCTTGAGGATAACCAGCAGCACAACTGCGCCAAAGAAGGCGGTCAGTAGGCTAGCGAAGTTAAAGCCAGTCAGCACATTGGCGTCGCCGCCCATCAGGCTTACCAGCCAGCCACCGAGCATTGCGCCGATGAGACCAACGATGATGTTGGTGAGCGGGCCTGAGCCCTTACCTTGGTTTACCACCTTAGATGCCAGCCAGCCGGCCACACCACCGATGATAAGCCATACGAGTATAGTCATAGTGTCGTTGTCTCCTTCATTAATGGTTATCATACTAGCATAGCATCTTTGGGGAGTAAAAGCTACTCGGACGCCTGCGGGCTAAAGGTGACTCGCCCATCAGCTGCCTTCGCTACCACCGTCATACCTTCGCGAATGCGCCCGTCGATCAGCTCCAGCGCCAGCGGGTCAAGAATACGCTTTTGCACTAAGCGCTTCAGTGGTCGGGCGCCGAAGCTCGGGTCATAGCCATCGCGGGCTAGCATGTCGCGGATGCTATCATCAAACTGGAGCGTGATGTCGCGGCTGTCTTTGACCTGGCGGGCAACGCGCTCCAGCTGCACGTCAACGATGGCCCGCATGGCCTGCTCGTGAATACGGTCGAAGATCACGATGTCATCAATGCGGTTGAGGAATTCTGGGCGGAAGTGCTGGCGCAGCACCTCAAGCATTTTATTGTCCAGCACAGACAGGTCATCGCCAGTAAAGTCCATAATCATCTGCGAGCCAACGTTGCTCGTCATGATGATAATGGTGTTGCTAAAGTCGATTGTCCGGCCTTGGCCATCAGTCAGGCGGCCGTCGTCGAGTACCTGGAGGAGCACGTTAAAGGCGTCGGGGTGGGCCTTCTCGATTTCGTCAAACAGCACCACGCTGTAGGGGCGGCGGCGCACCGCTTCGGTCAGTTGCCCGCCTTGGTCGTAGCCAACGTAGCCTGGCGGCGAGCCAATCAAGCGGGCTACGGCGTGGCGCTCCATGTATTCGCTCATATCAATGCGGATCATGGCGTGTTCATCGTCGAATAGTTCGCGGCACAGGCTGCGGGCTACCTCTGTCTTGCCAACCCCAGTTGGGCCAAGGAAGAGGAAGGAGCCGATTGGCCGATTGGTATCACTGAGCCCAGCGCGTGAACGGCGAATGGCGTTCGCCACGGCGGCCACGGCGCGGTCTTGGCCAATCACCTGGCGGCCGATTGAGTCTTCAAGCTTGGTTAATTTACTTGATTCACTTTCCATCAGCCGCTCGACGGGAATGCCCGTCCAGCGCGCCACCACACTGGCAATATCGTCGGGCGTGACTTCTTCGCGCAGTAAGCGGTCGGCTGGTGGGATGGCCGCTAGCTCCTGGCGGGCGGTGCTCAGCTTTTTCTCTAGCTCTGGCATATCGCCGTATTTGATGCGGCTAGCGGTTGCCAGATCCGCATCGCGTTCAGCGATTTCAAGACGAGAGCGCAGACTGTCCATTTTTTCGGCAGTGGTGTTAACAGTCTGGAGGATGTCCTTTTCGTGCTGCCATTTACTGTCAATCGCCTTGGCCTGAGCCCGGAGGTCAGCGATCTGCTGCTTGATTTCCGCTTTGCGGGCCTTGGCGTGGTCGGATTTATCTTTTTTGAGCGCGGCCTCTTCAATCTCCAGCTGCAAGCGGCGGTTATTGAGCCGATCCAAGCTAATCGGCACGCTCTCCAGCTGCATCTTGAGCGCACTGGTTGCTTCATCCAGCAGGTCAACCGCCTTGTCGGGCAAAAAGCGGTCAGGCAAGTAGCGGGTAGAGAGCCGCGCTGCCGCCACAATGGCATCATCAGCAATCTTAACGCCGTGGTGGACTTCGTACTTTTCCTTGAGGCCGCGCAAGATAGCGATGGTGTCATCAAAACTCGGCTCGCCAACGTAAACTGGCTGAAAGCGCCGCTCCAGGGCTGCGTCCTTTTCGACATACTGGCGGTACTCGGCCAGCGTGGTGGCGCCAATCATATGGAGTTTGCCGCGGGCTAGGGCGGGTTTGAGCATATTGCCGGCGTCCATACTGCCTTCGCCTTTGCCAGCGCCGACCATGGTGTGAATTTCATCGACGAAGAGAATGATCTCGCCAGCGGCTTCCTCTACCTCTTTTAATACGCCTTTGAGGCGCTCTTCAAACTGGCCGCGGAAGCTGGCGCCGGCTAGTAGGCTCGAAATCTCCAGGCTAATCAGCCGCTTGTCCTTTAGCGAGGCTGGTACGTTGCCCTTGACGATACGCTGCGCCAAGGCTTCGACGATGGCGGTTTTACCCACACCCGGCTCGCCGATCAGCACCGGGTTATTCTTGGTACGCCGGCTGAGGATTTGCATAGTGCGGCGAATTTCTTCGTCCCGGCCGATCACTGGGTCGAGCTTACCCTCACGCGCTAGAGCGGTGAGGTCGGTGCCGAACTGCTCGAGGGGCTTTTTGTTGTCTTGTTGGTTCATGTTTGGTGGCATATATTCCTCCTTGTAGTTATATAGTGTGGGCAACAGGGCGCCCGGTGAGTTACTTAAAAACGAGTGGCCGATCGCGCTGGGTATCAGCCGCGCAGCCTATCGGTATAGTAGCAAATTAGCACTCTCAGTGCAAGAGTGCTAATTGACGAGTTCTGATGGGTGCACCTGATTTGCTCAACACTGCCTTTTAGCGTCAAGTGCGTATACTCATAAGAGCAATATAAGACATTGATGTTTCGGTGGTTAGCCCCTCTGAGTGGGACCAAAAGGACATAGCAGCAATCAGTCTCCATTCTTTTGTGTATAATAGACGCCATGACAAACATATATTTTACTCGGGCAATCCAACCAGAGAATAACCACCCCCATTTCTTAGCCAAAGCACTCATTGTTGATGCGACTGGCAAAATTCTCGTCCTTGAGCGCAGTAATACACATCCGCTCTTTCCGCACGGTACCGACCTGCCTGGTGGCATAGTCGAGCCTGGCGAGACACCACTTGAGGCAGCACGGCGGGAGATAGAAGAAGAGACTGGCCTTGGCTTTGCGCCGAGTCAGCTGAGTGTGGCCTTCGAGCACGTACTGCCGCACCCCGATGGCCAGCGACTAAGCTATATGTGCTATGCGGCACGCGTTGATGGCGATGCGCCAGAAATTACCCTCAGCTGGGAGCACAGTGGCTACCAATGGCTCACACCAGATGAGCTTATGCAGCAGCCTATCACGCCGCAGACTGACTATCCCTTTGCGGCGGCCGTGCATTATATTAGCTCATTGCGACACTATGTGCAGCAGGAGCGGCCAGAGTTGCTATAACCTGTGAATGATAAAGGAATCTATTATGGAATACGTAAAAAGCAACAGACCTGCCATTGCCGTTGATCTCGATGACGTTGTTTTCCCTTGTGCTGAAGGGCTAGTGGCAGCATATAACGAGCATTACGGCACCAACTTTCAGCCTGATATGCCACAATCGACCTGGGACGTACCACAAGAAGAAGTGCAGGAGCGATTTAATGGATTGCAACTGGGGACGACGCCAGGCATGGTGAAGCCTGGTTGGTTTGAGGAGATGCAAGTCCCAGACACAGAGACAATCGAGGCGTTGCGAAGACTAGCGGTCGGGTATCGACTCTATGCAGTCTCGGCTCGGCACTATGGCCTGGCAGACGTGACAAAGCAGAGCATCGAAAAGTATCTGCCTGATGTCTTCGAAGAGGTTATTTTGACACAGCGGCCAGTCGAAACCGAGGACGGCATCAAGATAATGGTCAACTCAAAGACAGAAACATACCGGCAGCATAATATGGAGGTTGCAATTGATGACTCGCCGCATCACCTCGAGCGTGGCCTTGCAGGAGATGATGCGCCGCTTGGCTTGGCAATTTTATTTGGCGAACGGCCATGGCACCCAGGCGCTACGATCGACGATCCGCGCGCTATTGAGTGCCGCACCTGGGCGGAGGCGGAAGAGGCTATTGCTCGATATTTCGCTCGGTAAATTTGAGT
This sequence comes from uncultured Candidatus Saccharibacteria bacterium, assembly GCA_938036785.1. GTDB lineage: Bacteria > Patescibacteriota > Saccharimonadia > Saccharimonadales > Saccharimonadaceae > Saccharimonas. Next base: position 67,848 of record CALHWE010000017.1, read on the forward strand.
GAGAAACATCTGGTTCTGGATAATACACTGATTGCCTTGCAATCTGTATGTAGGATGGGCTACTATATTTTCTATGAATTTAACGATGAAACTAACAAAACTCTTGAGGGCTCTCTGGCCAGCGTTTCTCTGTGCAGTGGTGTGGCAGCTACTGCAGTTTGCTCCAGCAGACCAGTGGTGGTGGCTGCAAAAAGCAATGGGCCCACTCACGACGATGATGATTTTTCTTGCAGTCTGGCGCTATAGCGATCGGGATCAGCCAACGACGTGGCTCCTTCTCGTAGCGCTTGTGCTGTTTGCTGTGGCTGACTCGCTGGTGGCGTTCTTGCCCTTCTCGCATCTCATCGTTGGGCTGGGGGTGTCTTTGCTGGCGTATCTGGTGCTCTGTGTTATAAATTTGTGGCGCCTCATCTTTGCCCTTGCGAAGGGGGCCGCCAGGCGCATAAATTGGGTATTGCTGCTATCTACCTTCATGGGCAATGCAATAATGGTATATTCGATACTACACAGCGTGCTACCGCGTGTAGGAAGCCCGCTCCTTGCTGGAGCAATAAAAGTGTATGCTGCTGTACTTATGGTACTGATGACAAGCGGGACAGCGGCAGCTCTGACAGACTATCGGCTACGGTGGAGCGTGGGCAGTTGCAATGGGACAATACTTGCTGCCTCGGAGTCGGCCCTTGCGCTGCAGCTCTTTGGTAAGGCATCTGAGGCATGGATTATCTATAGTATTATGCCATTGTATTGGTGTGGCCTCGTCTCCTATGTTGCGGCAAGCCGACCAAAGAAGGAGTAGCTTACATCGCGGGTGTAGCGCCCTAAAAGATGTGGAGAGGCTTAGTTGGCTTCTTGCACAAATCTAGTATCTCGCCAGTATACATGCTACAATAAGACGATATGTCGGAGCAGATACGGATTGTTGGGGCACGCCAGAATAACCTCAAAGATGTCAGCGTGACCATTCCGCGCGATCAGTTTGTGGTGGTGACAGGCCTGAGTGGTAGTGGTAAGTCGAGTCTCGTCTTTGACACGATCTACGCTGAGGGGCAGCGCCGCTATGTGGAGAGTTTAAGCAGCTATGCACGGCAGTTTCTTGGCATTATGGATAAGCCTGACGTTGACTCTATTGATGGCCTAAGCCCCAGTATCAGCATCGACCAAAAGTCGACGAGTCGCAACCCGCGCTCCACTGTCGCTACAGTGACGGAGATCTACGATTATTTGCGCCTGCTCTTTGCTCGGGTGGGGGTGCCGCATTGCCCGGCTCTTATGCCCGATGGCACGCGCTGTGGCAAGCCTGTCCAGCGCCGGACAGCTCAGTCTATTATCGACGAAATTATGAAACTTCCTGAGGGGAGCAAACTTATGTTACTGGCACCGATCGTGAGCCAAAAGAAAGGGGAATTTGCCCACATCCCCGAGCAGTACATGCGCAGTGGCTTTGCACGGGCCCGGGTGGATGGCGTGGTGTATGCGCTTGATGAGTTCCCAGAACTGCAGAAGAGCTATAAGCATGATATTGAACTGGTGGTCGATCGTGTCGTGATGGCACCAACGATGATGAGTCGCATCTCGCAGTCGGTTGAGCAAGCGCTGGAGCTTGCGAGTGGGGTCGTGCAGGTATTAGACGCCACGAGTGGGGAGATCACGACGTATAGCCAGCGCTATGCCTGTATGGATCACCCAGGCGAGGAAATCCCCGAGCTTGAGCCGCGGCTCTTTAGTTTCAACGCGCCGCAGGGGGCGTGTCCGGTTTGCACGGGCCTCGGTACACGTCTGGAGGTTGACCCAGAGCTCATCCTTAACCCCAATCTGACGATTGCCGAGGGAGCAATCCGCCCCTTCAATCGCTTTAATGCCGAAGCGTGGTACATGAAGCGTCTCGCCGCGGTGGCTGAGGAGCACGGCTTTAGTCTGCACGTGCCTGTCAAGGAACTAAGTGATGATGTTGTGCAGAAAGTGCTGTATGGCACAGGCAAGCAAAAATATCGCATCCACCTCAGCGGTAATCGCTATTACGACTCGACCTACGAAGGAGTCATCCCTAACCTCGAGCGTCGCCATCGCGAGACCGATAGTGAGTTTATGCGCAAAGATATCGAGCGTTTCATGCGGGAGAGGAAGTGTACGGCCTGTAAGGGAGCGCGACTCAAACCAGTGGTGCTGGCAGTGACAGTCAATGGCCTCTCCATTATGGATATTTGCAATCTGGACGTTGCCAATGCGCTGGATATGATAGGCCAGCTGGAATTTACTGCGGAACAGCAGCACATCGTTAAGCTTGTTGTCAAAGAGATCATGGCGCGGCTGGGCTTTATGAACAATGTTGGACTCAGCTACCTCGAGCTAGGGCGAGCAGCGAACACGCTCAGTGGTGGTGAGGCGCAGCGCATCCGTCTCGCGACGCAGATTGGTAGTGGCCTGCAGGGGGTGCTGTATGTGCTGGATGAGCCATCGATTGGCCTCCACCAGCGGGACAACGATCGCCTCATCCAGACGCTCAAAAATCTACGCGACCTAGGCAATACCGTGCTTGTGGTAGAGCATGACGAAGATACGATTGCGGCGGCTGACTATCTGGTGGATGTTGGGCCGGGTGCTGGCGTGCACGGTGGGGAAATCGTGGCATGTGGCACGCCAACAGAGGTAGCACGCATGCCACAAAGCATCACTGGTCGATATCTGTCTGGTGCGGAGAAGATCCCAGTGCCAGCGCAGCGCCGCCCGATTGAGCAGGGCCGTGCACTAATAATCCGCGGGGCACGCGAGAATAATCTCAAGAATATCGACGTCACTATCCCGCTTGGCGTCCTCACACTGGTGACAGGGGTGAGTGGTAGTGGCAAGTCGACGCTCGTCAATAGCATTCTCGCGAGCGAGCTCACTGCCCGTTTACATCGCGCCCAAGCAGTGCCAGGTGCACACGATGCAATCGATGGGGTCGAGCAGCTCGATAAAGCAATTGTTATCGATCAGTCGGCGATCGGCCGCACTCCGCGCTCCAACCCCGCTACCTATACCGGTGTCTTTACACAGATTCGCGAGCTTTTTGCGGGCACGCCCGAGGCGAATATTCGCGGCTACAAGCCAGGGCGCTTTAGCTTTAATGTTAAAGGTGGGCGCTGCGAGCATTGTCAGGGCGATGGCGTTATTAAGATAGAGATGCATTTCTTGCCTGATGTCTATATCCAATGCCCCGAATGTCATGGCAAGCGCTATAATCGTGAGGCGCTTGAGATCACTTACAAAGGTAAGACGATTAGCGACGTCCTGGATATGACGGTTGAGCAAGCCTGTGAGTTCTTTGCTAACATTCCTGCAATTGCTCGCAAGTTGACGACGATCAACGAAGTGGGCCTTGGCTATATTAAGCTCGGCCAGCCCGCCACGACCTTTAGCGGTGGCGAGGCGCAGCGCATTAAACTTGCTACCGAGCTGAGCCGGCGCACGACTGGCAAGACACTCTATATTCTCGATGAGCCGACTACCGGCCTGCACACGGCCGACGTCAAGAAGCTACTCGAGATTCTCCAACGCCTCGTAGCGGGCGGCAATAGTATGGTTATTATTGAGCATAATCTTGAGGTTATCAAATGTGCCGACCATATTATTGACATGGGTCCCGAAGGCGGGCAGGGCGGCGGCACCGTCATCGCCAGTGGTACACCCGAGGAGGTGGCGCATAACCCAGCGTCGTTTACCGGGAAGTATTTGCGGCCACTGTTGGGCTAATAGTACTATGTTAAGGCAAAATATCCAACATGAAATCAAAACAGCCACAACCTGACGGGCAATCATATCGCACCGCTATTCTCCGCTATGCCCAGCGCGATCAAGCAATGCGCCAGCAGTACTTAGTTGGTGGTGGGGCATGGGATGCATCGCTCGACGCTGACTCGACTGAATTTTTGCGTACGATTGTGGCGGCAATTGGTTGGCCAACACTACGTATGGTGGGCAGTAAGGCTTCGACCGCGGCGTGGTTGTTACTACAGCATTCGCCAGATATCGACTTTATGGAGCACTGCCTTGAGCTAATGAAGGCAGCGCCACGTGGTGAGGTCGCGTTGCGCGATATCGCCTTCCTCGAAGACCGGGTGTGTTTACTGCGTGGTCGGCCACAGATATATGGCTCGCAGTTTCAGGGGCGGGGTAAAACCCTTCGTCTCTACCTGGTCCAATACGCTGAGCGGCTTGATGAGCGCCGTGCAGCGATGAGTCTGCCGCCATTTGTAGAGTATGAAAAGCAGATTCGTCAGATGTATGGCGATGAGCCGCGGACTGCCAGGCAAGAGGTATAGGGCAAAAATATCGGATAGTCGAACAAGACAAAATAAAAGAGCCAGCTGCTCATGCGCTGACTTTTTTACACAAACAGTGTGCTAAATAAATGTACTGAGGTTATTTCTTCGTTCGCTTGCCCTTACTGAGTAGCACAGAGAGCTGATATTTGAGCTTATCGCGAGTCGATTTTTGTTTGAGTGCATGGATGACCATCGGTGCAACGGAGATAAGGATGATAATAATTGCGGTTACCTCAATATTAACCCCAGCCCCAGTAAGAATTGCGCCTGCAAAGTAGCCAAGATAGGTGAAGATGGCGGCCCATAGCGCACCCCCGACGATATTAAACAAGAGGAACGTATTGTAGTGCATCTTGCTGGCACCAGCGACAATTGGGGCAAAGGTGCGCACGATGGGCACAAAGCGCGCCAGGACGATGGTTAGTGAGCCATGCTTTTGGTAAAATTGCTCGGCCTGCTCGAGATACTTTTTCTTAAAAAAGCGCGAGTTAGGCTTGAGGAAAAGCTTACGTCCGACTTTGTGACCAAAGGCGTAGCCAGTGCTATCGCCCAGGATTGCCATAAGAGCGATCGCTGCAACAAAGAGATGAATATTGAGTGGGTGGCCAAACAGGCGAAGGATCTCTTGATTCACCATATAGCCTGCCGTAAAGAGTAGACTATCCCCGGGTAAGACAAAACCGATCAAGAGGCCAGACTCTGCATAGACCACGAGCAAAACCGCGGCAATGCCGAGGCCAGTAATTGCATGTATAAGTGATTCCATCGCGCTTTAGTATACCATACTTTGCTCAGGGAGGGGAGCTTTCTGCCGCTTTTAGCCTACGCAGCACAAAAATGCTATACTAAAGAGGCAATATTACTTAACTCCGGAAATATATCCGAAAGGAGAACTATGGGAGATAAGATAACACTAAGGATCGAGACACGATCAATTCACGGTAAGAAAGTTCGCCAATTGCGCCGCCAGGGCATAACGCCAGCAGTGGTGTATGGTGCTGGTATGGATGCTGCTGATGTGCAGGCACCAAGTAGTGAGGTAGCAAAGGTTGTCGCAGCAGCTGGCCGCCACACACCAATTCATTTGACAGGGGTTAAGCGGCGCATTGCGCTTATCAAAAGTATCGATTACGACCCAACGCGAGTGGGCGTGATTCGCCACATTGCCCTACATGCGGTGCGTGCAGACGAGCCAGTCACAGCAGAGGTGCCAGTGCGCCTTATTGGTATGGGTGAATCTGAAGCTGAGAAGAATGGACTGGTCGTGCTGCAAGCAATTGAGAAGGTTGAAGTGAAGGCCTTGCCGATGGATTTACCTGAAACGCTTGATGTTTCGGTGCTTGGTCTAGCCAGTGAGGGTGACCGCGTGACAGTGGGCGACATCACACTACCTGAGGGTGTTGAACTAGTCGAACACGACGATGGCCGTGAAGGTACTGCCGATGATGACGTGACGGTGAAGGACCTCGTCATTGCGAGTGCCTACGAGCCAAGTGCACTTGCTGCCGCTAATGAGGCCGCCGCTGGTGCCGCCGAAAACGCGGATGCTGAAGACGTTGCAGCCGAGCAGGGTAGCGACGATGCAGCAGCATAGCACCTAGTGAGTAAGTACGTCATGCGACGTATGTAAAGGTGATGAAAAACAAAGAAACCAGTCATGTGAGGCTGGTTTCTTCTGCTATATCGGCCGTAATTATGCAGCCACTACACCGCGAGGAATCCGCCATCCACCACAATCTCCGCCCCATTGACGTACTGGCTCATTGGCGTACCAAGCCACAGCGCAGTGCAGGCAACGTCATCGGGCTGGCCCAGATTCTTGGCAGGAAGGCGGAGGTTATAGGTGAGGCCAGTCTTGATGATGGAGAAGTCGAGCTTCTTGAGCGCCGCAAGCCCCATCTTCTGAGCACCTGGTGTGCTGATACCGCCCGGCAAGATGGTATTGACCTTCCAACCACTCCGCCCAAAGTCTTTGACGAGCCCACGGCTTAGCGCGAGAACACTGGCCTTGCTCATGGCGTAGAGCGTCATGTCGTAGGTCATACCTTTGAGGGCTTCAATGGAGCTGATGTTGATGATAGTGCCTGGTGCTGTGCGGCGAGCGATCATTTCTTGACACATGGTGAGCACTGCCCGAGTGTTGATCTGCATTGTCTTGTCGAAGGTTGCCTGGTCGATATTAGCGAGCTTGACTGGTGCAAAAATACCAGCGTTGTTGATGAGAATATCTGGCGTTGGGGTGATATCGTGCCACAGCGAGGTGACAGCGTTGTGATTGGAGAGGTCAACAATATGCGTCGTGACGGCGGCGTCAAATTGCTCACGTAGCTCAGTAGCGGTTTGCTGCAGCGCGTCGGCATCGCGATCAACGAGCTGGAGGGCGGCACCAGCCTCGGCATAGCGCCATGCGATCGCCTTGCCAATGCCCATCGCGGCACCAGTGATGAGCACTGTCTTGTTTGTCAGCTTCAGTAATTCGCGCAGGGGAGTTGGATATGTTGTCATGCCATTAGTATAGCATAACCAATATGGATCGGGTGTAGTATCTATTGCAAGAGTTTCATACCTTAGGCTTTGAAACCCTATGCCTTCCTATGCTAGTAATATACGAGGTGATATTTCTTTGAGCGGATTGGCGTCTCAAATCGAGCACTAGAAGTAAAAGGTGCTCGCACTGAGCAGATAGGGTTTGGAAAATAACCGAAGAAAAGCATTGTCTTTTTATTGTAAATGAATTACAATAGCTGCATGGAGCAAGCAGTACAACGCCGAACGACGAAATACACCGATCGAGTGATCGCGATTCTTCGTCAGCTGCAGCATGCCACCAACGCCGAGATTGCGGCCGCACTACGCCACGACTACCCCCGTGTGAGCGCGACCACAGTACACCGCATCACCCAGCGGTTGCAGGCGGATGGGGTGATTGGCCTTGCACCAGCAACGGCGCACGGCTGCCTGCGCTACGATAGTAATCCTGTACCGCACGACCACTTTGTCTGCAGCTCCTGCGACGGCCTACATGATATCACTATCGCGCCAGCGCTGCGGCATGAGCTTGCGCGGCAGGTAGCAGACTGCCTTGTTGATGGGCCGCTCATCATTACTGGCACATGCCACCCCTGTCATCACGATAATCATAATTCATAAGGAGAAATAACCATGGCACTATACAATACTACTACCAAGCAAGAATTTGAGGAGCATGCTCTTCAGAGTGAGCGGCCAGTGCTGGTCGACTTTTGGGCACCGTGGTGCCCACCGTGCCGCGCAATGGCACCACTGCTTGAGCAGATTGCTGAAGAGACGGAGTTCGACATTGTCAAGGTTGATACCGAAGCAAGCCAAGACAATGCAGCGCTTGCCTTGCAGCACCAAGTGCAGAGTATCCCCAACATGAAGATCTTCAAGAGCGGTGCTGTGGTGGCAGAACTGGTCGGCATGAAGCCAAAGCAAGTACTGATCGACGCTCTGCAACAAGCAGACGCCTAAATTTACCCTCTAACAGATTTCCTCCTCAGGACCGGCACAGATGTGTTGGTCCTTTTGTTATGGAGTGTCACTGCTTTCGCTCGTGAGGAACCCACCACTCTGTCGTGACCATAATCGTGCATATATACCACCTCTTGCCAGTAACTCGTCATGGCTTCCCTCTTCCACAATATGACCCTCATCAACCACAACAATTCGATCTAGCGCTGCAATCGTACTCAATCGGTGCGCCACCACAATTGACGTCCGTCCCTGCATTAATGTCTCAAGCGACTGCTGAATCAGCGCCTCTGACTCAGAATCTAATGCACTAGTTGCTTCGTCGAGTACTAATAGAGGCGCATCCTTGAGAATAGCTCGTGCAATCGCAATCCGCTGTCGCTGCCCACCAGATAACTTCACGCCGCGCTCACCAACTACTGTTTCTAGCTCCTTTGGCAATTGTGTAATAAATTCCCAGGCATGAGCTTGCTTCGCCGCCAGTATAATATCGTCCTGCGTTGCTTCTGGTCTCCCGTAGGCAATATTCTCCCGAATTGATCGATGAAACAAGAGTGGCTCCTGTGGTACGTACGCAATCTGCTGCCGCAAACTCTCTTGTGTTACCATCCGAATATCCTGTCCATCGATCAAAATTGCTCCACTGGTTGGATCATAAAATCGCAACAACAACTTCGTCAGTGTTGTCTTGCCTGCGCCACTGGTGCCGACGAGGCCGAGTTTTTGGTTAGGTTCTATTTGGAGTGAGAAGTCACGAAATAACACGCGATTTGGGTCGTCATCGTGTGCAAAGCTTATATGATCAAACGTGATAGCGCCGCGTGAGACAGTCAGTGCTGCGTCACTCGTATCAACCAGTTGCGCTGGAGTGTGCAAAATCTCGACCATGGTCTGGGCGTCGCCGAGGATGCGGTTGTAGTTGCGCATAATACCATTCATATTCCACAGCTCACGCACTGCACTATTTGTGTAAGTGATGATAAGATAAACTGTTGCAACGGAAATTGTGCTGTGCTGAGCGGCATAAACTGCGAAGACGATAGCACCAATCTTGATGGCAGTATTGACTGTAGAGAAGAAACTGCTCGTGATGATATATGTACGCATAGTGCTGAGGCCAGCAGTGCGCCAGTTTTCTACTGCCATGGCGAAGCGTTTCTGCTCAAGTATCTCACTACTAGACGATTTAACAGCTAGTATGTTTGATACCATATCCGTCAACTGACCACTGATGGCATTACTTGCCTCAGCTTCTTGCTCACTCAAACGAGCGAGTGGCTTAGAGCCAACATAAACCACAGTGCTAAAGATCACAGAAAAAAGTGCCAAAAACAGCGCATACTGCCATAGCATTGTGGCTAAAACGATAATTGATCCGACAAGTGAGATAACCAGTGGCAGGACCGACCAAATGATTACATCCCAAAAGCGATCGACTGCGCCAGCCAGTTTATTTGCTTGACTCACCAGCGCTCCGCCAAAACGATTAGCATGGAACGTGACACTCTCGTGGCTGAGTTTAGCAAAAATCTTGGTATAGAGATCACGCTGCATTGCCATGGTGAATGGCCACATAATGCGCATCGTCAAGCGCCAACCGATTACTTCTGACCAAAGTTGACTCAGTGTATACATTCCTACAAGCGACCACACATCACTACTGTTATATAGATGGCCACTTTGGATAATGTCGAGTAACCGTGCAATAATGAGCGGCCCAACAAAAGTACTAACTATAAATGTCGTTGCCGCAACCACCAGCGCTGCTGCACGCTGCCATCGATATGGCTGAGATGTTTGCCATAATGTACGAAATATGGTACGGCTCGTAGTAGGTTGCAAGATAAACTCCTTCGTTGTATAGACTTATAAATATTATACCTTAGAAAAATACCGTTTCGCTTGTTGAATCATACATGCTCCAATATCTCCTTGGTCAATGATGCGGTTTACATCGTTGATATCAACAAGGGTATGCGCAATGATATCACCACCAGGATCGTGAGTAAACTCGCCAATTTTCTCGAGCTTTGTGTAGACACGAAACTGATATACGCGCGTGCCGTTTGGCTCAAGGCAGCACTGGTATCCGAGTGGTTGCCATTCAATAACGCGCATATTGCATTCTTCTACCATCTCTCGTGTGGTGGTTTGCTCAATTGTCTCTCCAGATTCAGTTTTACCGCCAGGGAGATTATAGCTCTTCTTGACCGCATTATAGACGAGCGGAACGGAACCAGCTAAATCACCGATCGTATAGACTTGTTGCCAGGGGAGATCGGGTATAGCAGATTTTTGTCGTATAGTACACCAAGAAACAAAAATGGTTTTGCCGCCATACTGAAAGGAAGATGATATATCGTATACCATAGACAAAACTATATTACGAAACGGAAAAAGATAAAATAGCTTTTGATAGCTACTTTCGTGTATACTATGCACTAAAGAATGCGTCAAGAAAAAACACTCCTACTAATCTGTCGAGCGGGCGATCCGGTACTGCGTGAGAAAGCGCGGCACGTGAGCCGCGAGGAAATCACGACGCCAGCGGTGCAGCAGCTTATTGCAAATATTAAGCACACCGTGGCGGAGAGAGATTATGGGGTTGGCCTCGCTGCACCCCAAGTGGGGCAGGCCTTGGCGCTGAGCGTGATTGCTATCAAACCGACGCCAAACCGCCCAGACCGCGAGCCATTTGAGCAAGTTATTATTAATCCGTCATACACCGGCATTGGCCAGACAACAGGCATGTGGGAGGGCTGCGCCAGTGGTGATGAGGGGCGGCTCTTTGCACAGGCGCAGCGCTATCAACAGATCAATGCTCAGTGGGATGATGAGTGGGGTGAGCATCATACTGCGGTGCTGGATGGCTTTGTTGCTCATGTCTTTCAACACGAAGCTGACCACTGTCAAGGCATACTTTTCTTTGACCGAGTGACAGATACGACGACCTACATGACGGCAGCAGAGTATCGCAAGCGCGTCGTGCGGCGGTAGTTGCATTTTTAAGCCCCGCTCCGCTCGCTTCTCTCAAGATCAGTGATTATTCGCCAAAAACGATTGCTTAACTTGCTGGTAGGCGTCGCGGAACGGTACACCTTTTTCCACCAATTCGTTAATTTTGGCAACAGTGTAGAGCTCATCGGTCATCGCCTCGGCCAATCGGTCGGTGTTGGCTTCCAGCTCGCTGACGCAGAGTGCTAGAACTTCCAGCGTGTCGAGTGCTGATGTAAAGGCATCCATGGTGATTTTTTTGGTCAGCTGTAAATCGCGGTGGTAGCCGCTACCAGCACCCGTCGAAATAGCTTGGAGTTGCAAGGTGTAGTTCGGATAGGCATGAGCAGTGGCGCGCATGATCTCGAAGACGTCATAGTTACGCTTGTGCGGCATGATGGACGAGCCCGTGGTCATAGTAACGGGTAATTTGAAATAGTTAAACTCCTGCGAGGTAAATAGCAACATGTCTTCAGCAAATTTGCCAGCAAAGACCATGATTGGGTTGAGCGCCTGTACGGCAATGAGTTCAAAAACGCCGCGCGACAGGCCACAGTACATGGGGTTTTCCTGCACTTTGGCGAAGCCTAGTTCGCGGGTTGTCATCTGGCGGTCAAGTGGTAGGGTGACGCCAAAGCCAGCAGCACTACCCAGCGGGTTTTGGTCGATGGCGGCGATGCTGTGTGCGACCAATTGCTGGAGGTCATGAAACGCATCGTGATATGAGCCAAGCCACATACCGACGGTAGTGGGCATGGCTTTTTGGTATGAGTATAGCCAGGCATTTCGGTCTGGCCAATGGCGGCAATTTTGTCAGCATAGGCCTGGGCGACTGTTGCCAATGTGTCCGCTACTGCTTCAAGTTCCGTTTTGATGAACAGTCGCATCATCACCAAAGCTTGGTCGTTGCGGCTTCGGCCAGTGTGAACCTTTTTGCCAATCGGTCCGAGTTTTTCTGTTAGATATAGCTCAATGGCGGTGTGGCCATCTTCGTGTTCGCTGGTGAGGGTGAAGGTACCGGTTTTCCACTCGTTAAGTAGCTCGTCCAAGGCCGCTGCCAATTGTTGGTATTCGTCGCTGGTCAGCACGCCAATTTTTTCTAGCATGTGAGCATGTGCTTTGGTCGCGGTAATGTCGTGACCGAGTAAGTGCTGGTCTAATACCTGATCGTCACCAACGGTGTATGCCTCGACCAATGGATGGAGTGAGCCAGTTGCGGTTGATTGCCATAGTTTACTTGCCATACGAGTATGCTCCTTCAGCTGTTCGCTGACTTAATGAATATAATTCAATGAATCCGGCGGACGAATTCTGGTTGAATGCGTCGTTGGAATCAAAGGTTGCAAGATTGATATCAAACAATGAATGTGGTGAGTCTACACTGACGACGGTGATGGTACCTTTGTACAGGCGAACTGTCACTGTGCCAGTGACTTTTTGGTTCTGATCATCAATATAGGCATTGATGTGATGGACGGCTGGCTCGTACCACTGAGCTGCGTAGGTGAGGTAGGCCCATTTTTTGTCCATTTCGGCTTTGAGTTCATTTTCAACGCGGGTTGACACCAATTGCTCAAGCTTTTGGTGGGCAGCAATCAAGATGGCAGCACCAGGGTTTTCGTAGACGCCGCGTACCTTCAGCCCGACCAGCCGATCCTCAATGAGGGTTGATACGCCCACACCGTGTTTGCGGCCGAGTTGGTTACAGTGTTGGATGAGCGCCTGAAGTGAAAAGTGACGGTTATCAACCGCGACGGGTACACCTTTGACAAATTCAATGGTAATGTCCTCGGCTTCGTCTGGTGTGTATTTGATGGTCGAGCACCAATTGAGGATGGCGTGGTAGTTTGGCTTGAGCGATGGTGATTCTATCTCGCCGCCTTCGCTGGTGATACCCCACATGTTTTCGTCTGTCGAATAGGGCGAATCTTGGGTGTGTGGTACGGGGATATGGTGCTTCTTGGCATAGGCAAGCTCTTCCTCTCGACCCATACTCCACTCACGCACTGGCGCCAGGATCTTGAGTTTGGGATTGAGCGTAGTGATGTAGGTTTCGAAGCGAACTTGGTCGTTGCCTTTACCAGTGGCACCATGTGCGATAACTGTGCAGTTGTACTTTTCGGCATATTCGACGGCTAATTGCGAGATGATGATGCGCCCCAGTGGCGTGCAGAGGGCATAGCCACCTTGGTAATCAGCATTGGCTTTGATGGCCAGTGATAGTAGCTCATCAGCGAAGCGGTCGCGGGCATCAACCGTGATGGTTTCTATAGCGCCGAGCATCTTGGCCTTTTCGGCGATGGCGTCGAGATCATCAACAGTCTGGCCGATATTGACCGTCAGGGTAATGACGTTGCAGTTGTACTTTTCTTGGAGCCACTTGAGCATGACAGATGTGTCGAGGCCTCCCGAATAGAGCAAGAGGCACGTATCGAACTCACCGTTCACCGCTTCGTGGCTGGCAACTTTAGTGTAGTGAGGTGTGTCGTGATTCATATATTTCCTTTCTATACTAATTAAAAAGAGCCGCTCGGGTGAGGGCTCTTTCGTTGGTTTATAATACTATACGACTAATTAGCCCTCTGAGTCAGAGCGGCGGCGACGAGCAACGATAACGAAGTTGTGTCGATATGTCATACTAACACCATAGCACACCGCGCATATTTTTCACAATACTTTTCATATAAAATTGCGATGCGCTACAATAGTCATATACATTGGTATGACGAGGGGATAAAATTGTGCAGCAATATAACAAAGAAGCGCCTAGTATAGACGTATGAGTGGACGAGTAGTGAATATTCTCCTCGTTGAAGACGAACCAACCCTCCGCACTGGCACTGAGCAGTTCCTCCGCCAGCGCGGCTTTACGGTGCTGACGGCGATCAGCGGCGAGGAAGCGCTGGAGCAATTTACCGAGGCGGACGCTATTATCCTCGATATTATGCTGCCAGGGATGAGCGGGATCGAGGTGCTGCACCAAATTCGCCAAGCGAGCGACGTGCCGGTACTCATGCTGACGGCACTACACGATGAGCCGACGCAGATCGCTAGTTTTGACGAGCTGGCGGATGACTATATGAGTAAGCCATTTTCGCTCGTGATTTTGGAGAAGCGAATTAAGGCGCTGCTGCGCCGCCAGCAACCCACCGTAACCTTATGGCGGCGTGGCCTAGCCTCGGTGGATTTTGCGGCTTATCAGGGGTTTTATGATAATACTGACGCGCACCTCAAGCCTAAGGAAGTGCAGCTGCTCAAACTGCTCGTCGATAACCCACACATGGTCTGGAGCCGGCAGGCTATCATCGACCGGCTGTGGCGCGATGATGAGGTGCCATTTGATCGAGTGATCGATGTCTACATCAAAAACCTGCGCAAGAAATTGTACCTCGATTGCATCGTCACGGTAAAGGGAGTGGGCTACCGCTATGAAGAATCTTAAATTATTCCCCAAGACATTTTTGGTATCAATTGGCCTGTTTGCGGCGCTGATCATCCTGGTGCATGCGCTGGTCTACACCTCGATGCCGCACTTTTATCTGCAGCAAAAAGAGCGCGAGGCGGCGGACAATCTCACGGCGCTGACGACTAAATTGCGCGGCAAGTCCACCGAAGACATACGCCGGATCAGCCAGGAGTTTGCTACCATGAACAACGTGAACATCACGCTGACAATTGACGGGCACGACCAGTACTATCAAGGCTTTGAGTCGATCAATATTGTGACAGACAGTGGTAAATCGGTCGACACCAGCGTGGTGAAAATCGCTGATGGGCAAACGGTTGATCCGCGCTCGGTGATTTTGCAGCAGGGTAATGTGACGGATAAACAGGGGCGAGCGATCGCGGTCAAGCTACTGGCCGACGTGGCGCCCGTCACTCAGGCCAAACTCGCCACGCTGCAGGTATTGCCATACACCATGCTTGGCTCGCTGCTGGTGGCGCTCGTGTTTTCGTACATCTATAGCCGCTTTGTGACGCGGCCGATTCGTCAGATGGCGGCGGTGACCACGACCATGCAGCGGCTGGAAAAGGGCGCGCACTACCCAGTGAATAGTCATGACGAGATTGGCGTGCTGGGGCGAAATATTAATGAACTGTATCAAAATCTGTGGCAAACAATTCGCTCGCTGGAGCATGAGAATAAGCGAATCACGCAGCTCGAGAAAGAGAAAATCGCCTTCCTGCGCGCGGCTTCGCATGAGCTAAAAACGCCACTAGCAGCCCTCCGGATTATGCTCGAAAATATGCAGCTGAATATCGGTGAATACAAAAATCGCGACCACTACCTGGCGGAATCGGTGGTGCAGGTTGACCGATTGGCGGCGATGGTGAATGATGTCCTGCGCTCTGGCAGTGTGGCCGAGCAGGCTTTGCGCCAAGAGAAGCAGCTGCGGGTTGATAAGCTGATTACCAAGGTGGTTGCTGATTATACGCTACTGGCGAAAACGCGCGGCATGACTTTCACGGTTGACGCACGTCCGACGACCATTCGTGCCAACCACGACATGATGCGCCACGTCATCTCGAACTTGGTGTCAAATGCAGTGCGCCACGGCGACGCGGGGAGCGTGATAAAACTTACCTGCGACCAGCATGAGCTGGCCATCGAAAACGCCTGCAAACCACTCACAAAACAGCAACTCCAGCATGTCTTTGATCCGTTTTACCGCGCGTCTGGTAGCGCGAAGCAGCACGCTAGCAGTAGCGGCATCGGCCTCTACACGGTAAAAATGCTGCTCGACGCTAAGGGTCTAGACTACGACTTTACGCCGCACGGGCGGGGCATGCGGTTTGTGGTGAGGTTTGATTAAAATACCTGAACTTGATGTGAACTAAATTAAGAAGCTTTTATAATAGAATAGCAAAGACCGCGCACTGCCCCAGTGGCTCATGTTATTTATCCTGATATAATAAATTCATTATGATTACACACCAATTAAAACTAGCAACAGAACCTTTTAACGCAATAGTCTCTGGCAATAAAACCATCGAATCACGACTATACGATGAAAAGCGCCAGAAGATACAGCTTGGCGGCATGAGCTACTATTATAAAGAAATATGCCATGACTGAACACCCGAAGATATGTCCCCAGGAGGACATGCCACGACAGTGTTGTTCAATAGTGGGGAATCAGTCTCAACAAGAAAGGAGTGTCTATGCGTAAGATGCGCATCAAGCGTCCGTACTACGACGCAATCATGTCGGGTCGCAAGACCTTAGAAGTCCGCATCGGCTACAACAGCATCAAGCGCCTTAAGGAGGGTCAGCTATTGCAGCTCGAAAACGGATATGCGTCTGGTGTTGTGCGAATCAAGTCAATTCGAATTTATAATACATTTGCCGACATGCTGGCGGCTGAGTCATGGCAGCAGATCGTGCCGCAAGCGAAAAGCAAAGAAGAGGCGCTTCGCCTCCTTCACAAGATCTACCCACCGCATAAGGAACGCCTCGGTGTTCACGTTATCGAGATTGAGAAACAGGACAGCAAGTTAGGGAAACTCATCTGAATACTGCCCATTTCACATTCCCTTCACACGGGTTTGCTACACTGACATAGAATCAAGAAAGGAGATCTATGTCATTTGTGCAACGCGCCTGGCTATATATCACCAGGAAAAAACTCAAGACGCTGATTTTGCTGGCGATTTTGCTGTGTATGTCGACGATTATGCTGAGTGGATTTGCCATCAAGCACTCGACCGACGCGGCGGCACAGTCGCTGGACAAAACACTCAAGGCTGGCTTCACGCTGGGTAATAATCCGCGTACCAATCCGGGAACGGCGCGCGGTTCAGGAACGGTGTCGAATAAAGACATCAACGCGGTGAAGAATCTGGAGGGCGTGACGGACTACGTCAAACGCCAGAACGCCACGGTCGACTTCATCAATACCAAACTTGTGCCGTTACCAAGTGGCGGCAGCGGCTATGATGCCCAAAAAGACAAGCAATTTGGCAACGCCGCCACCATCATTGGCGTCAATAAATCTGAGTCCGAGAAAAAGTTCCGGGCTGGTGGGCTCAAGCTTATCACTGGTCGGCACATCACCGAGAACGATTCACACAAGATTTTGGTGCACGAAGATTTCGCCAAGGCTAACAACCTGAAGCTTGGCAGTAAGATAAAGCTAAAGGCCAATCAATACGACACCGACAATGAACATCCATCCAATGATGAGGTTGAGGTAGAAATCGTCGGTATATTTAATGGCAAAAATCCAAAGCAGGCGACGTACCAGGTGGAACTGTTCGAGAATTTGTTCTTGACTGACATCGCGACGACTCGCCAGTTGAATGCGTATACCGAGCACAATGAGATTTATCAGGACGCCACGTTCTTTACCAAAGGCACCAAGCAGCTGGACGAGGTGATGGCGCGGGCAAATAAATTGCCAGTCAATTGGCAAAAGTACCAATTGAATAAGAATAGCCAGGAGCTGGCTGGCGTGACTGGTGCGGTGAACGGCGTGTATGGCCTGATCGACGGTATGTTGTGGGCGACGGCGCTGGTCAGCGTCGCGGTGATCGGCATGGTGCTGTACTTGTGGATGAATGAACGCAAGCGCGAAGCGGGCGTACTCTTGGCGACGGGCGTGCCGCAGTCGAAGATTGTACTGCAATATATCGCTGAGCTGGTGATGATCGCGGTGCTGAGTTTCGGCGCATCATACTTTACCGCAGGGCTGATTGCTCAACAACTGGGCGATCACGTGGTGTCGCAGGCGGCACAGAATGCCACGCGTCAAGCTGGCAGTTCCCTCAACGGTGCATCGCTCGGTGCTGACGCTGATTCGGTGACGTCATCGCGTACGCTAGAAAAGGTGACGGTTGGCGTGCAACCAACGGATCTGCTGGCGGTGTGGGGCGCTGGGCTAATGGTGATTATCATTGCGGTGCTGCTGGCTTCGCGGCCGATTACCCAATCAACGCCAAAAGAATTACTAACCGAAGTGGACTAGGAGCGAATGATGACGATTATCACACGAGCCTGGACGGCTGTGACGCGCCGGCGGCGTCGCAGCCTGACCATCGCCCTAATCATGACGCTGATTTTCACGCTGCTCATCGGCACGCTGACGGTGCAGCAGACGATGGCGCAGCTGAAGCAATCGGTTGAGCGGAATATCCGTGCCGGCTTTAGTATCGCCAGCAAGCAGCCATCGGGCGAGGTGCCGATGGATATCGCGCAGCAGGTGCAGCGGCTGGACAAGGTCAAAGCGCACAATTTCCAGGCAGAGACCACTGCGGGGCTGCCGGGCAAGCAATTGGTTGACGCAGCGAGGAGCGGTGTGCAACTGGATTCTGGAATCGCTGGCGAAGCAAAAGTGACGGGCGCGACGCAGAGTGATTTACTCAGCGAATTTACTGGTAGATTTTACCAACTAGAACAGGGTAAGCATTTGACCGAGCGCGACCAAAACGCGGCCCTGATTCACAAAACCTTCGCCGAGAAAAATGGCATCAAGCCAGGCGATAAGCTGGACATCACCAAAGACGGCCGGCGCGTGACAGTGACTGTCGTAGGGACCTTCAGCGGTAAAGGCGAAAAGCCGGCGGTCTTGCAGTCTGATATGCCAGAGAACCATCTTATCACCGACCTAGCCTCGGCGCAGCAACTGACAGGTAGCAAGCAACTGACACGGGCAACGTACTTCGCTGAACATCCATATCAGCTGAAGTTGCTACTAGACCGCATTAAAAGCTTACCACACGTCGATTGGCAAAAATTCAGTCTGACCGACAACGCGGCGGCATTCGCTGGAGTCCTCCAAAATATCGCTGGCATGCAAAACATGTTGACGATTGCCACTATCGGCGCAGCCGCGGCAGGACTGGCAGTATTGTCACTGGTGCTGGTGTTCTGGGTGCGCGGCCGCTTGCATGAAATTGGCATCTT
>CALHWE010000018.1 GCA_938036785.1 uncultured Candidatus Saccharibacteria bacterium
GGGCGATTAGCTCATTTGGCTAGAGCGCTTCATTGACGTTGAAGAGGTGAGAGGTTCGAATCCTCTATTGCCCACCATTTCGGTCTATTCGCCAGTGCACCATGTCGGTCTGTAAGGTACACTGGCACGAAAGCACTTACTACTATAGTAAGTGCTTTTTGTTATAGTAAAGCCTGATAATATTACTTCGCTACCAGCTCACACCACAAACTTGCAAAACGCAAGCCTTGATGCTACGCTAAAGGCATGACACGAACAGCTCACAAACGCTCAGCCTGCCCCATTAGCTACAGCCTCGATCTTTTTGGCGACAAATGGACACTCCTTATCATGCGCGACGTGCTACTCTTTGGGCGCTGCTACTTCCGCGAATTCGCACGCGATGAGCGCATTGCGAGCAACATTTTGGCCGATCGCTTGGCGCGGTTAGAATCGGCTGGCTTGCTTGATAAGCAACGCGATCCACTCCAAGGCAATCAATACATTTATAGCCCAACAGACAGCAGCTGGCAGCTTTTGCCGCTGCTCGTCGAACTGCTCTTTTGGGGTGCGTGCACCGATCCGCACGCAGCTGTGAGTGACGACTATCGCACTACCATTGCCCACGAAAAAGATTTGCTCAAACAAGAAATCATGCTTGCCGCAAAAACGGGCACCTTCGTCGATTACTACCACAACACCATGGGTATACAGAGGTAGAACCTCTCGCAAAAACTGATATATAGCAGAAATACATAGTACATTTTGGTTGCAAATTGCAAGTGATATACCCTCCTTGGTGCGGCTACTTTTCTTTACGAGCTTGTCCATCTTGTTCCTGAAGATTACGACTTTATGAATTCTAGAAAAAAATATTCATATAATAGTATGTCAGGCAGTCGCATATCCTTCGCCCATAAGCACCTCACCATCCTCGTATTTAATTCTCGCTACGAGCCCTTAATTCATCGCATCACTTGTATATTACAAGCAAGATAGTAAGCTACATTACAATCTATTTGTAGATTAATTATGAACACAATACGCACATATTCACGCACTACCTTACACTTACCTAGCTCATCCGCACAGCCTGAGGGGCGGCTTACATCCTGATCAAACTCACGCATCAGCCATACGATATAACGCACATGCTTATCAATACTATGCACTATATGACCACCCACATCCAACAGCCTAGTGTCACATACGCCTCTCTCCATTTTCTCTCATGAAGCATGAGAACTAATTTGCCTACCAACTCTCAACTCTACAGCAGGAAGTAACCAGCAGAGGGATACTTGCCCTACTACTTTCAAGAATGAAGCAAAAACCAGTGCTAATAAATGAAAAACGGTACATATATTCATACTACAGTTATACTCACCATCCCTGTATAATTGAGAACTCTTCCATTTCAAGCCATCGTACCTTTCGAAACGTGCCTCAACCTAGCAATCCCACTATCCTTCCAGAACACTTACCCCTATAGCGCAACTTCAACAGGGCACATCTGCAGTTCTTTGGCTAATATTCATCCACACCAGACTATTAGTTATCCACATTGCATATGGCCATTTTGCTGCTCATCATATGCGTGTGATGATATAATACTTGCATAGTTCTCATTTGTATTTTTGTATTTTTGTAGCATAATAGTTATTTCAACAACCTGACCTCTGTAAAATTCCATCAGAACACTAGAAACTTCACCGGAAATAACTTTCATATTTGCTTCACTAAAGGGATCCTCACTACTATAGAAAGAGATTATGGAGTCCATGACTTACCTATACACTTAGCCTCTCTATCCATCTCTTACCTGAGACAAACAAGATAGATCAGGAAGTAAGCGATACCACTCTTAGTCGCTCGCGTGAATATTGCCAAAGGTAATTCAGCCCAGCATGGCTTGTAGCACGCCACCCATACCTACATTAAATAGCCTTTTGTACTTTATGCTCTCTCATCTTTCATATCACTCCCTTAAATACATTGTGAGTGAGACCCAGATAAACCCATTACACCACAAAGATGAGGTTGATAATGCCTGGCTAACATTGCTACTACGTGAGCCCTATTAGTCGCTCATTCATGGCGCTATGGTCAAAGCAGCCCTGCTCCGAGTCAGCAAACCGGCTATCTCAATAGCATCAACAGCACTTGTGCTAGCCTCCTTGGTGCAATATTAATTGGCGGCACACTCTCATTAATCACTCCCCATAGCACCAAAATCTAGCCTTTTCCTCATGCTGCCTCTCCTTTCTGCCCCCAATTAGAGCATGCATATCTGCCGCGAAGTCCTGCTATAGCTCTACCTTAAGTGCAACCATTATAACTCTCTCACCAGGAGTGACAGAGAAAAAGGTGCTAGTTTGAGACATTGCGCTCCAATCCACACCAACATAATAACCGGTCATTTTCTGGCCGGTTATAAAGCTAGTTTACTTTCGCACAAAAGCGACAGGCATTATTCTTTTTTACGCTGCTTTTTAGCGGCTTTTTGGGCTTGTTTAGCGGCTTTAGCGCGGTCACGTGAGCCGGTAGTGGCCTTGACAGTTACGTCAAACTTATCGAGATAGCGACCAAACGCCAGGTGTGTCTGCGCATTAAAGGCACCAATTGCACTAAAGCAAATGGATGTGACGGGCATAAGAATCCACTGCGCCACCATGGCAAAGCTGCGCCGACGCTTGTAGCGCTCGGGCCGTGGCGGCAACATCTTGAGCATCAAGAAGACGGTGATAAAGATACCGATCATCGCAAAGCGCTGCAAATTGCTAATCACCTCGGGCAGCATGTGCACCGCATAGCTGCGCGATGATTCTTGGTTGATCAACAGTGGCACCCACCCACCAAAGGTGACCAAAAAGGCCATCACTGCCAGGGTCACATGCCCATCAAGTAAGCGCATGAAGCGGGCAAACACTTCAGCAAACGGTACATTACGCCGCCGCGTAAAGGTACGCACTGCCACATATGGGATGTCCGATGCACCATAGCTCCAACGCCGGAGCTGCTTAAACTGCGCCACCACTGTCCCCCAGAAAGTGTTGTCCATCACGGCATCTTGGTAGATAGGCACATGGATAGGCAAAACACTGTAGTCTCCCGCAAAGTAGAAGTAACTGCGCCAGTACTGGTGGCCATCTTCCACGATGCTGCGTGTACTCCAGAAGTTCATCTCCACCAGAGCGTCCATTGGCTGTGAGTGCGAGGCAAAGTTGCGCAACGTGTGGGGGCGCATACTGCTGATGATCGTCCAGAAGGAGTTACCCGTCGCAATCACCCGCATCGGTGCTGGGGCATCCCAGATGTTGCCGAAGTATAGTGCAATCGGTTGGTACGACAGACGCTTGCGCTCGGGGTGAACGATATACTCATACGCCACATAGTCGAAGTATGATGGATATGGGCGGTTGTCGCTGTCGAGCGTGGTGATCATCACATCACTGTAAGCAATCCCCTGCTCATCGCAATAGCGCTGGAGCTGCTTACCAGCATAGGTGATGTTACCACCCTTACCAATCACCTCATCAGGCATGTCCTTAGGGTGCATGATAGTCTGGAAGGTGAAGAATACATCGCCATACTCCTGCTGGAGGCGAGCAGCTGTGCGGGCAATATCCACCCCACCACGCTCCTCGTAGGCAAGAACGAGGATGATCTGTTTGTTGTTGTACGTTGTGTTCTTGACCGACTCAATGGTAGGCTGCAAGACATCATACGACTCATTGTACGCCGCTACAATCACTGCTTGGTAGAGCTGCGATGGCCGCGGGAAGCTCGCTGGGTCGGCCGCCATAAGGCGGAGATTCTCACGATGCTCTTGGGCGTGAAATTCGCGCTGATGACGCCTAGGCAATGGCTGCTGCTGAATGGCAGCATAGCTTGCTACTGGGTCTTCGAGCTGCTCCAGACGCTGCCGCCAATCGACCATCTGCGCCTTCTCCAGCTGGTGGTGGCCTGTCAGTGTACGGTAGGCAATGCCAATCGAGCGGACAATCACACTCATCACCAAGACGAGAAGGTAGATAGACGCCCACAGTGGATTGATCAAAGACAAAATGATAAACAAAATCAGCATCCCATAGCTCAAGAATGCTGGGAGAATTTCAAATAATCGGTAGAGGAGAGTACGCTTGCCCATGGGCAGCTCGAGATCGTTGTGGTTCATTTATCGATACGCCAGGTGCATTACTGCTAATCCATACGAGGCAGCAACCAGCAGCACCAATACTGCTGCCGCCCCTACAAAAAGCGCTGTCTGGCGGCGCTGCAGGCTATACAGCTTAACCATCAGGCCAATGTGCACCACCATTACCAGCGCACCAAACAACACAAAACTAAGTAAATAATACCAATAACTCTTATAAAAATGCGCCTCGCCAAAGGCGGTGTAGCGCACATAAACCTGCACATCGCGCACCTGCAGCGTGAAGCCCATCACCAGCATATAGATGATACCCGCGACAAATACACCAATCAGCGCCGCAAAGAATGGCCGATCGGCTGCGATCGTGCGGAGAGGGGTGCGCAGAAAATCCTTCTTCTCTTTGGTCATAAACAAATGGAGCCGCTGACCGGACTCGAACCGGTGACCTACGCTTTACGAAAGCGCCGCTCTACCAACTGAGCTACAGCGGCATCACCGCTATATTATACTAGAGGCGAGGCGAAAATGAAAGGTGGCGCGGCAGGGATAGCCTGTAGAGGCTACCTCACTGCAGGGTGATGAATTATTGTGAGAGGGTTGTGGCTGAGGACATGATGGTGGTACTCTCCTCTCCGCTCCTACCTGGTGGATGGCCTTCGTATGAGTCCTGACCTGACATCATTACGCTGAGGTAATTTCTGTGCTAACTCAAACTGCCGTAGTGAGTGGCTAGCGATTTTTCTTACAATACGTTCAAGACCGTCACTCTCCTGGCGTTAGCTCCACCTCCCTACACTTCATCCGATGGAGTGTGAAAACTCGTTGTAATAACGAGTTTTCAGCCCAGCGCAAGAGGTCGATGTCTGGGAGACATCGACCCTTATAGTGTTCCTGAGGAGGGAGTGTGGGAAGGTGGAGCGTGAGATAAAACTCAGGTTCGACGATTCCTCTACAAACCTCTTGCGATTTTTGGTAATTGCTGCTACTATTGATCTAGCCTATGCGCTCGTAGTGAAGATGGCCTATCACGTCTCCCTGTCACGGAGAAGATCGCCGGTTCGAATCCGGTCGAGCGCGCCAGTATTGGATGCGATCATACCCTCTTGCAGTGCGTCAAGTGGGTGTTTTTATTTAGTGCACGAATAACCCCTGTTGTAGCCCACATCATCATCTTCACCTCAACCCTCACACATCACAAAAACACCTCTGAAAGAGGTGTTTTTGCAGCAGTCCGATGCCAACGCTTAGCGCGTAAACTTCTCATGCAATGCATGGTACTCGTAGATTTCGTCGTCTGAGAACCAGTGGTTGATCTCTTGCTCGGCCTCCTCGGGGTTGCCCGAAGCGTGGATGAGGTTGGGCACGCCCTTGTCTTCGTCGTTGGCATAGCCAAAGCTCATGTGTGAGTAATCGCCGCGAATCGTCCCCATCTCGGCAGCCATTGGTTCGGTGGGGCCCACCAGCTTGCGCACCAGCTTGACAGCCTCTACTCCCTCAAACACCATGGCAATAACTGGCCCTTGCATCATAAAGTCCAGCGTCACCCCAAAGGCGTGCTTGCCACGGCGCGACACCATTTTGCCAATTTCCTCGTAGTGGCGGTAGTAATGATCACGTGTCGGAGCGATCATCTTGACAGCCACGATCTTGAGGCCCACTCGCTCAAAACGGGTCAAAATCTCGCCCACAATCCCCCGCTGCACAGCGTCTGGCTTGAAGACGACCAAGGTCTTTTGCACATTATTGTTGTTGGGCACCGCTGTTGTTTCGCTCATAAAGCTCCTTGTTGTTAGGTTTGCTTGTATTATAGCGTATTGTGAGTGATCGCAAAACAGCTGATGGAGTACGAAACTCGTTGTGTGTTACGATACTACTATGCGAACACTCTTCCCTGTCTCCACTAAGGCTGCCATCTACAGCAAGGATGCCTCTCATATTCTTGTCATCTATACTAATAAGAACAAGAGCTGGGGCTTGCCTGGTGGGCATATCGAAGCAGGCGAAACACCAGATCAAGCAATTGAGCGCGAACTTATGGAAGAGTGCGGCCTTGCCATACCACACCTCCAGCGCAGAGACTTCTTCCTCCACAGCAAGGGCAAGATTATCCTTGCCTATACAGGAGTCACTCCCTCTCATACGCTGCAATCAACCCAGCACAACTGCGAAGGTACCCCAACATGGTTGACCCGTGCCGAATTCGTTACTCTCACTATTGAGCCACACTACAAAGAGCTTGTCCTTGCTGCCTGGCCCCCTGCCAACACCTGATACTCTACCTCTCTGTCTATATATTGTGGTATACTATGGCAAATGGCACAGCACTATTATATGCAAGATTTGATCATTGACTTCATCGAATATATGGAGGTGGAGCGCGGCCGATCGTCCAAAACAGCAGAGAACTACAAACACTACCTCGAGCGCTTCGTTGAGTTTGCTGGTGCTGAATTGACGGTCGATCAGATCACGCCCGAGTTGGTGCGGCGCTACCGCCTCTGGCTCAACCGCTACCAAAGCGTCTATGGCGAGGAGCTCGGCATGCTTACCCAGAGTTACCACCTCATCGCGCTGCGCGGCTTTCTCAACTACCTCTCTAAGCGCGACATCACCAGCCTCTCGCCCAGCAAGATCGAGCTTCCCAAGACACACAAACGGCAAGTCACGTTCCTCCATTATGACGAAGTAGAGCGGATGATTGATGCCGTGCCAAGCGATGGCAAGGAAGCCAACTTGCGCGACAAAGCCATCATCGAGCTGCTCTTCTCCAGTGGTCTGCGCGTCTCGGAGCTTGTCAATCTCAATCGCGACCACATCAACCTCAAGCGCCGTGAGTTCATGGTGCGTGGTAAGGGCCAAAAAGACCGTCCAGTCTTCGTCAGTAGCCGTGCCGCCGAGCAGATCGAGACCTACCTCAGCGCCCGGCATGATTCGCTCGACCCACTTTTCATCAGCTATAGTCGCAACCACGGTGCCACAAACACCAGTGGCGACTTTCGCCGCCTCACGACGCGCAGCGTGCAATCGATGATTGGCAAATATGCCCGCCTCGCTGGCATCACTAAGCACGTCAGCCCCCACACTATGCGCCACAGCTTCGCGACCGACCTATTGATGAATGGAGCCGACCTGCGCAGTGTCCAGAGCATGCTCGGCCACAGCAACATCAGCACCACACAGGTCTACACCCACGTCACCGACCAACACCTGCGCGACATCTTCGAGCAGTTTCATAGTGGGAGAGAACAGGGGTAGAGTAGTATTATCTGAGACTCAATATTTTATCGTCTCTCCCCTCTTCGTCGTAACATCTTGTATGAAATAAGGTGTGTTGAGAGAACTCTGCGCTAGCTCCACCTCCCCATCACTTCATCCGATGGAGTGTGAAAACTCGTTGTAATAACGAGTATTTCAGCCCAGCGCAAGAGGTCGATACTTGGGAAGTATCGACCCTTATAGTGTTCCATTGGAGGGAGTGTGGGGAGGTGGAGCGTGAGACAACCTTCTACGGATTACACGATGTACCCAGTGGCCCTGCTTCATCGTTGGTGACATAGAAGTTTTTGCAGAGACTGCCAGTGATGTCGACGCCTTGCTCCGGGAAGGTGAAGCTGCCATTGGTATTGAAGCCGACATTGACGCGGCTTTTGATACGGCGAAAGATGGTGTCTGCCCGGCCGGTGGAGTCGATTTCGGGCTGGACGGTATCGAACTTCGTCACGCTATTTGCTCGTTTGAGCGATATCTTGACTGCTGAGGCTTTGTACAGGCTGGTCACGCGCAAGAACGCCACACGCGAGCCAGCTGGTACAGACTCGCCACCAGCCATTTGGAGAACGGCCTGACAGGCATAGCCACCACCAGTGTAGCGCGCGTTGGAGCACGGCACGGCATTAACGGTCGTCTGAGCACCACTATCGCTATTGGCGCGCAGGCCAGGGCGTTGGATGGTGAGTGGGTTCGCATTGTCGGTGATGATACTGGGGCGCAAGAAGTTGGTCGATACCTGGGCGCTATCGAGCTCGCTTAGGCTAACGCTTGTCTTGGTGGGCAAGACAGCCTGCGCCCGGATAAGAGCTGGCGCGTTGGGGCTCCACTGGTCTTTGCGTGGCAACGAGCGGAGATCACCGGAGGTTGGTGTTTCAATGGAGGCAACTTCGTTGTCGCTGTTTTTCTTGCGCATCCACTCGATCTGCACACTATCAAAGGCATCTGCGCCAACCAACGGGATAACAGTCGATTCCCCTTCTGCAAGGTCGAGTTTGACGTCCTCAGTCTTGGCCTCGATCTTGACGCAGGTGTAGGCTTGGTTAAGCGTGCTGCTGCCGCTACTCGTCTTGATGGTCGTCTCACCACTGACGGACGACACCACACCAGCTGCTGCCACGGTGTTGCAGCGCTGCTGCTCGATGGCACGACGGGCCCGCTCATTACCCTTGAGAGCCGCACGAATGACACGCTTGCCATCCTCTACTCCAGCGACCGCCGAGTCGTAGGCACTCTGCGAAAGGTCGTTGTTGCTGGCGCGCTGCTGCTCCTGCACCATCAAGCGGATAAAGCTCACTGTCACCACTGCAATCAGCACGGTCGAGAACATCACCACAAAGAGCGACACCATGCCGGCCTGCCGCTGCTTGTTGCTCTGCTGTTGTATCCACCTCATCATTCTACCCCTGTATCAATGTCTCAAAAATATTAATGGCGCAGAAGTTATAATTAGCACTGTCATTCGTGGGCGGCTTGCAGGTCTGGTTGGCAGTGTTGATCGTATCTTGCTGGTTGGTGCCAATGACGAAGCGGAGGCGATAGATGGTGTGCGTGCCCTCGGTCGATTCGATAATGGGATTGATCTGCAGATCGCGCAGCGCCAAATCCCCCTCGCGCGAGCCCAGCAGCTCCGTTGCTTTGCTAAGAAATACATCGGTCGAGTACGTGCCACGGGCCGTTGGGTTGCAATACTGCGCACCAGCATCAGCCACACGGGCTAGGACAATCATATCGCCGCGCACATCACCCTGGCGTGTGTCGTTTTGGTAGCGGATGGCACTGCCTTGCTGTAGCTTGGCGGCTGGGCTCCACACATACGACATCGTACCAAAGCATAGACGTCCCAACCCACCGCCTTTGTCTGGCGACACATAGCGGATCCCATCCGCTGAGGCCAAGGCATCGCGCCGGAAGGAATCGGCTACATCGCGCCCTGCGAGGTTGATTGATTTGAGCGTCACCCCCTTTGTATACAGACCAATGATCTGTAGAGTGGAGGTCGTAATGGCAATAAGCAGCACTGAGAGGAAGCTCATCGCCAGCAGCAGCTCGATGAGGGTAAAGCCTGACTCTTTGCGCTGTACAGTCTGCCGTTGCTTCTCTCCTTGTGTTTTACCTCTGTTAGCGCGCCACATCATACAACCTCGTTACAGTGCCAATCGTCATTGGCTTATCGCTCGCTACAGTCGGCCAGCAGGCAGAGACATACACATCATAGGCGAGGTTGGCGTTGGCACCCTCCGCCTTGACAATCTGGACGAAGAGCCCCTGCGCCCGCGGATCATTGCCAAAGTCTACCTTGCTGTAGGTCGTCGGTTCGGGCTGGTAGCTCGCATTGGTCGGCTCGAAGAGGCGGATGACCTGCTTGCCCGTGGCAGCATCGGCCCGCGGCGCAACAAAGAATGCGCCGCGCCCCCGCAATGTATCCGGCGAAAGGCGGCAGTTGCTCTCAGCGAGCTCGCTCAGTGTAATGGGCGTGGTCGTACCTACCTTGCCTTTGATGGTCTCCCACAGCTGCTGGTTGACCGCCTGCTGAGCAGTCCGAATCAGTAACACCTGCGAGTCGATCTGCTGCCGCACCTGCGTCACCTCCAGCGAGCGCTGCGCCAGCGCCATGCCCTGGTTCATAATCATAAACGCCCCTACAATCACCATACTAAAGAGCACGAAGGCAAACATCACCTCAATGATCGTATCACCCCGCTCGTGGCGACGCCCTAGCATTGGCCTATCCCTCCACCGATCAACTTCACACTGCTGGCCGAGCTGCCACCCCGGGCAATCACTGCCCCACTAATGCCAGTAAAGACCAATCCATCAGGGTCGATACAGAGGTTGGTATCGCCTTTTTGGGCGTCATTATCAGGCGAGAGGACGGTCATCGGGTTGTCTGTGTTGCCAATGTAAGTCTTGATGGCACCACTAGAGGGCGAGCGCACGATCAAATACGAGTGACGTGCACCCTGCCGCAGCGCCGTCTCCCAGGCTAGCTCGTAGGTAGTCGTTTGGCTGGCGGTGTCCGACTGGACAAGCCCAGAGCGAGTCAGCGCCTCATAATCCGTTGCTGCAGTTGAGCCATCGCGCGTGGCATAGATTGTCCGCGCTATGAGGCTCCGGCCATCACGGCCAGTGGTAATGAACCGCCCAATGATGGTGCACTCGCTTGTGCCCGGCACCTGCGGAGTAATGCTCTGGCTAATGCCGCTGGTGCTACAGCCAAGGTTGCGGTCGTGATCATTCTGGACATTCACCACCCGGTCGTACTCCCCCTGGAAGAAACTCACCAGCGAATGGGTGGCATCGCGATAGCGCTGTGCATTGACCGTCGCGCCTACACCCACCATAATCCCGGCTGCCATTGCCCCACTCACCGCCAAAAATAGCATCATCTCAATAATGGTGAACCCTGGCTTCACTGGCATACTCATAACCTCTCTAGTATAGCACAAGCAGCATTAGCAGCACAGGGCGATGAGGTGATTCTACAACCCCAGCGGCAATGCCACCAGCGCGCGCAAGATAGACCCACCAAACAAGAGTGAAATAACGCAGCCAATGATAAGCAGCGGCCCAAATGGCACCTGCGAGCGCGTATTGAGCTGGCCACGTGCTAGGCCCGGCAGGACGATGATACAACCCAGCATGTTGGAGAAAAACAGCGTCATAAAGGCCAATCGCCAATCGCCCAGCAGCAGCGCCAAGCCCACGCAGAGCTTCACATCACCAAAGCCAATCCACGCCCCGCGCGAAATGGCATACAGCCCACCATACAACCCCGCCAGCAGCGCCACCGCCCCCGTGAGCGATACAAAATCAACATCATGCAGCGTCGTCATCCGCACCAGCACGAAGAGTGCGCCCAGTGCCATCAGGCCATAGTTGAGCGGGTCAGGCAGGAGCTGCCACTTGGCGTCATATGCCGCGAGGATCATCAGCACCAAGGCCACCACCACCCACACAGCAAAGAGCAGACTGCTGGCTGGCAGTGCCCACGGCCACACCAGGTACGACAGTGCCAAGCCCACCCCCAGCACCAGCTCCATCACCAGCTCGAACCAACCAATGAACTGCTGGCAATAGCGGCAGCGCCCACCAGTCGACAGCCAGCTCACTACTGGGAGTAGATCATACCACGCCAGCACATACCCACACTGCAGGCAGCGCGAGCGATCGTCTCGCACTGTACCCTGCAAGAGGACGCGCAGTTGACGCCATTCGTGTTTGTCGTAGGGGTGGCCGGTTTGCTTATCAGTCCGCAGTTGCCGCGCACGCACCCGCCACACTTGCGCGCCCGCAAAGCTACCCAGCACTACACCGAGAAGGAGCAGTGCGCCTGCTATCAAGATCGTCATACCTCACTAGTATAGCAAAGATATGCAAGAACGTGCTACATCATCACGCCCTACCGAAGGCTCATGCAGACATACTATCCGGCCAGAATATACGGCAGGTTCTCACACCCACTTGACTACTGGCCTTCGCAAATTTTCTTGTTCGGCAAGCATGGTGTGTGAGCATCGGGATTTATCTGCACCTTGCATATACAAATCTCATTTTCTTAATGCCACCCCACCTCCCCACCACTTCCTCCAATGGTGTGTGAGAATCTGTGAAGGCTCAGGGCTTACGTCGTTAAAAATAGGTTAGCACAAGAACGTGACATTTTGGGATGAAGCTATGCTCGCGCGGTATTACCTCTGATTACTGAATCGTACCTGTGACGAAAATGTTCCGGCCAGATAAAACCAAGAGCTTTTCCGCCCGCTTGGTCGCTAGCCTTCTAGAATATTTTCTTACACAAGTACAACTCAGTAATTCGTGTACTCTCATACATAAAAAGAGGCTGGCACCCTTTGGTACCAGCCATCTTCTTATATATGCTTGCCTACTACGACTCAAGGCAGTATGCCACGCCGTTGCCACCCGCCTCTAGCTTGGTGACGACGACGAATTGCTTCGATGTGCCCTTCTTGAGGGTCGCACCGTCAGAGTTGGTGGCGTCGCAGCGCACGCCCTTGACGACGATGGCGCTCTCGGTGGAAGGCGTTACGGTGCCATTGCCCGCGTTGTCTTGGACGGTAATACTCTCTTTGTCGAGGTTTGAGAGATCGCCCAGGTAGCCCTTGAGGCCCTTACTGTCGGGGAACTTCCCACGGTTGTTTGATGTGTATTGCGTCACGGCAGCAGCGATGTTTTGCACATCATTCTTGCGTGCTGTGTCGCGCTGGCCCCGCTGCAAGGCAGGTAGCGCCACAAAGACCATCAAGAATATCAAGGCGGCAATCGCCAGCACCAGCATCACCTCGATGATGGTAAACCCTTCTTGTTTCGCTTGGTGTTGTTTCATACTTCTCCTTTGTACCAATGTACGAATATGCTTACGTTACTGCTATCATAGCGTAGAATGGCAGCGTTGTCTAGGTTTTGTTCGCACGAGATGATGAGCCTATGTGGAGAGGCGCAAAGCTGCGCTATGTTGCCAGCATTTTGGGCATAATTGCTATCCCCTATTTCTGTGGGACATCAATGTATTCTTGCACTTTGCCGTCGCTTTTTAGCTGCGCGACTTGCTTGGTAAGCTCAGTGAGGGGGATATAGAGGTAGGTGAAACGGATTTTGCTATCGTTCTTCTCGTTTACTTTGACGAAGTAGTAGCCACTGTCGGTCGTGCTCTTGATGACACCAGAGGGTTTGCCAGGCTCGAGCTTGGCAAACTCACTTACCGCGAGGCCGTTGTAACTACTGGCAAGATTGATCAGGCCAGAATCCCCCACCTGCGGTTTGCTGCGGCCACTGCCACCAAGCTGGGTCGCTATTTTGGCAAACTCACCATTACTGCTTGCCACCAGCCCCGCGGCTTTGCGCTGCAGCTCATCGGCCGTTTTATCAACCGCAAAGGCTACTCGAGCCCGCACAATGCTGCGCCGCACCGCCTGGCGATAATCCGATGGCGACCAGTTATACATCATGCGCGACGATGCATCGTACGTTTCTTGGCTAATCTTGCCATTAGCGGTGTTGCGCTGCTGCTCGATAACGGTATCAATGTCTTGCTCACTCACCGTGATGTTGTGCTGGCGTGCCAGCTTGGCGGCGTAGGTATCAACCAGCGCCCGGTTGAGCGACTCACGCTTGATGTGCTTGAGCTGCTCGCGGCCATCATCACTGTCGATGCGAATCTCATCGTACTTGCCTAGATAATACTTAGATCCCCGATACTGCACCAGGTAGTCGCTATAGCGCACCAGCTCGCCATCAATACTAGCCACCGGCACAGGAAAGATCTGCGTCATGCGGTAGAGGAGGTTGTTGGAGCTCTGGGCAATGTAGAGCTGCTGCCACGCCACCGCCGCCAGCAGCAAGGCTGCTACCAGCGCCACAATGATTGTGTTGATAATCACCCGTCGGCGTGACACCTGGACAGGGTGCTTAAACTTGCGCCCACCGGCCAATATCTCCTCGCGGTGCGCTGCTACTGTCTCATTGGTGATGCGCTCAAACTTCTTGGGAGTGTTGGGGTTGGCTGTGCCCGCCTCTGTTTTGGCAGATTTACCTGCTTTCTTGCCCTTTCGCTGCGGCTTGAGCGCTGCAAGGCGATCCTTCAAGCCAGCGGCTGGGGCAGTTGATGTAGACTGAGCGCCGTAGCGGCTGCGTTTGGGTTTTTTGTTTGGTAATTTCATGGTGATACTCCTGCTGCTTGTGCTGCGCGCTCCGCCTCGCTGACGGCATCTTGCAGCTGATTGTAGATCTGCTCGGGGTGATCGACATTGCGGATGATGAGATCGCCCACAAATGTTTGGATCACAATCGTACCAAAATGAAACACCTCACCCGAGAATCCTGGTATATTATAGCTGATATTTTGGATTTTTGCCAAGCTCAGCTCCACCACATCGGTACCAAAAAATCCTTTTTGCGTCACTTGGCGGATACGCTGGTTGGTCACGATGTAGTAGGTGTAGCGCCACATCAAAAAATGATAGCAAAAGCCAACAAGCCCGAGCCCCAGCCCCACCACTGGTAAGAGAAACAGCTCCAGTGTGTCTTGCCAGATCAGTGGTGGAATCGCCCCCACCGCCAGCGGTACCAGTAGCATATAAAAACCCTTGCGCATGGCAATAATATGCCGCCGAAAGACAAACAGCAGCTCCTCACCATCGCGCTGCCCATTAAATGCCTTGGTCTGTGCCATTATTCCCTGCCTTTTTGTGTGATG
The DNA here is from genome assembly GCA_938036785.1 of uncultured Candidatus Saccharibacteria bacterium. GTDB lineage: Bacteria > Patescibacteriota > Saccharimonadia > Saccharimonadales > Saccharimonadaceae > Saccharimonas. The sequence goes on from CALHWE010000018.1 coordinate 14,619, forward strand.
ATTGTTATGCTTTTCTTGCTGTCTATTGTAGCACGAACTTGACACTACCCCTCAATCCCCGCGTATAATAAAAACCATGACAATACTACGGAGCATTTACATATGGTGACGGCAGGGCGATTTATCCACAAGCGCCGCACCACTGCTGGTGCCGGAGCGCCGCCAGTGCCACCGCCGCACCACCCACCAGCTGCGCCACCAGTGCCAAAGGTACCAGCACCGCCGGCCGTGAGCCCCACCGAGCTACTGGCAGCACCTGACTGGCAGCGTCGCCTTGGCCATGGCATTGTCCGTGCGCTTTGTATACTTGCGGCAGAAGCACTTGGCTGGCTATGCTACCTCTGCTGGACAAGTGACGGCACACGAGCCATGCCAGCCGACTTTATGGCTTGGGTCGTCTCATTCGCCCTCTTCTCCTCCGCCATTATGTTCGTTGGCGCTGCCTGCAGCCGATGGAAGGATATGTCCGACTGGGTGCGATGGGCAGCTGAGGTAGTTGGCGGGTTTGGGGGGTAATAAAACCCCACATTTCTTCGCTTCGTCACTCTGTGCTCACCACTACAAGATACTCAAGCAAAACAAAAAACTCGCCGTTACCTTGGCGAGTTTTTGCTATAGCAAGTCAACACACTGAGCGGTGCACTATACCATACCGCTGCGCAGTTAGTTCATATAAATACTGGTACCCCGGATAGGAGTCGAACCTACAACCTTCTCCTTAGGACGGAGTCGCTCTATCCAGTTGAGCTACCAGGGCATGGGTATAGTATAGCATGCTATTTACTCTGAAGTGAACTGTGCTAGACAACAAAAAAGCCGAGGCATGGACACTTACCGGGCCCCGACTATGGTGTACTCTTATACTATCATAAATGGCTATAGAGAATCAGACTTTCTCTCTTGAGATCGTCACAAGATTCAAGAATCAAGCATAATTCAATAGTCAATGCAGCTTCACTACCTCTCACGCTCACGCTCCCAACTCCCTCCTCCGGAACACTGTAAGGGTCGACATTCGCTGGATGTCGACCTCTTGCGTTGGGCTGAAAACCGGTCATTACGACCGGTTTTCACACTCCATCGGATGAAGTGTGGGAGAGTGAGCTAGCACAGAGAAAACAAAGTATTCGATATTCTGGCTGCAAGCACTACGTCAGCTGCCCTACCAAGCTATATATCGGGAAGAGAATGGCCGCCACCATACCACCGGCCACGATGGCGAGGACGACCATGAGCACAGGCTCGATGGCAGTGGAGATGTTGCGGATTTCTTCGTCTAGCTCGTCTTCGTAAACTTGGGCAGTCTTACCCATCATTTCGTCGATCTTGCCCGACTGCTCACCGATCTTGATCATCTGCGGCACCATTGGCAAGATGTAATCCTCACGGCTCAGTGAGACAGACAGCGCTCGCCCACCCTTGACCTTCTCGGCAGTCCGGCGGATAGAAGCCTCGATAATCGTATTATTGACCCCTGTCGCGGTAATGTCGAGCATGTCGAGCATAGGCACACCAGTCGCAAGCAGCGTCTGGCCAGTACGGGTAAAGCGCGCCATGTAAAGCTTGCGAAACATACTGCCGACAAAGGGCATATTAAGCTTAAGCGTGTCGAAAGCGCGCGTGCCAGGTCCTGTTTTGGCGTATTGGCGGGTGAAGTAGATAGCACCCACCAGCAAGATCAGCTCCGCCCACCAGAAGCTTGCAGTAAACTTCGCCACGGCGATCAGCGCCGCAGTGAGGAATGGCAGCGTCTTGTGCATGTCGCTATATAGCTTCTCCACCTGTGGCACCACCACAAGCAACATAAAGAGCATCACGCCCATGATCACTGCCAGGACGATGGCTGGGTACGTCATAGCACCGCGAATCTTGCTCACCATGGCGGCGTCCTTTTCTTGCTGGGAGGCAACCCGCTTGAGCGCTTGGTCGAGCGTACCAGAGGCCTCACCTGCAGTCACGAGCGATAGATAGATTTTGTCGAAGATCTCGGGGTGTTTGCCAAAGGAGTCCGATAGCTGCCGACCACCCTCAACATCGGCAATGATTTCTTGGATAATCTCTTGTAACTTCTTGTTCTCTGTCTGCTCCAGCACCGTGCGAAGGCTCTGCGACAGGGGTAGCCCCGCACCAATCAGCGTCGCAAGCTGACGAGTAAAGACCACCTTATCTTTGGTTGTCACACGGCGCGTCAGGCTGCCAAAGAGCCCACCGCTCTCATCGACTTCTTTGATGTCGAGCGGAACGAAGCCTTGCTCAGTCAAAACGCGTGCCGCTGCCATCTCAGACTCGGCCTGGACGATAGATTTGATGATGGTGTCGGTCGCTTTGTCGCGTGCTTCGTAGTTGAACTTTCGCATTGATTATCCTCTCATTAAGCGCTCAAATTCGGTGAGATCAACCGCGAACTCGCGGGCGCTGTCGTACGTCACGGTGCCACTCTGGACGAGGCTCACCAGTGTGCGATCCATCGTCTGCATACCTTGGTCTGCCCCAGTCTGGATGATGGCATCAAGCTGGTGACTCTTGCCCTCGCGGATGACGTTGCGTACCGCTGGGTTGGCTACCAAGACCTCAGCCGCTACCACTCGCCCACCACCGATGGCTGGCACGAGGCGCTGGCTACAGATTGCCATCAAGATATTAGCCAGCTGAGCCCGAATCTGCGGCTGCTGGTGCGGCGGGAAGACGTCGATCATGCGGTCGATACTCTGTGCTGCACTATTGGTGTGTAAGGTGGCAAACACCAAGTGGCCTGTCTCGGCAATGGTGATAGCAGCACTAATCGTCTCGAGATCGCGCATCTCACCAATCAGCACGACATCTGGGTCTTGGCGTAGGCTGGAACGCAGCGCGGCGCTAAAGGAGTAGGTATCATAGTGCACTTCGCGCTGCACAACCACCGAGCGCTTACTCTTGTGAGTGAACTCAATCGGGTCTTCGATGGTGATGATGTGGTGCGACTTCTCAGTGTTGATCTTATCAATCAAAGCAGCTAGTGTGGTAGACTTACCACTACCAGTTGGTCCTGTTACCAGCACCAGGCCGCGCGGGAAGTCAGCAAAGGTCATGACGACGGGCGGCATACCGAGCTCGGTCACAGACTTGATTTCGTTCGGGATCAAACGCAGCGCGGCCGCCAAGTTGCCCCGCTCATGAAAGGCATTAACCCGGAAGCGTCCAAGATTACCAAAGGCAAAGCTAAAGTCAAACTCTTTATCCTTCATCAGCACCTGCTGCTGGTCTTGGTCGAGAATGGCAAAAACAAGCCGCTCCACCTGCGCTTCGTCCAGCGGGCCAAAACCCGCCACAGGAGTCAGCGCACCATCAATGCGCAGCATGGGGGGTAACCCCACCTGAATGTGCAAGTCTGAGGCGCGGCGGCGCACCACATCCTCGAGCAGGACTTCTATGCGTAATTCTCTATTTTCCATGGTAGTTGTTGGTTCCTTTCTTATGCTATGTCTGATGTGACACGGTTGACTTCCTCCAGGGTGGTAATCCCTTGCAGCGCCTTGAGGTAGCCATCTTGGCGCATCGTGATCATCCCTTGCTCGATGGCTTTTTTCTGGATCTCAGTACTCGACGCTCGGGCGGTAATGAGCTGCTGGATCTCCTCTGTCACTTCCATCACCTCAAAGAGTCCGGCTCGGCCACTGTAGCCCCGTGGCGTGTTGGCGGTATCGCGCCCCCGCACCAGGCGATAGGACTTTTGGCCAGCCAGCGGTAAGTCACTATAACCAAGGTCGGCCGAGATTTTGGCTGCCTCTGCCTTGGTCTTGGGTAAGAGATGCCCGACAGTGCTGAGGATCATCTCTGTCTCGAGTGGATTAGACCAATAATTCTCGTGCTGCGGCCCAATCCGGCGTACCAGACGCTGGCCAATGATGGTATTAACGGTGCTGGCGATGAGGAATGGCTCAATATGCATATCGAGCAAGCGCGGCAACACACCCGCTGCCGAGTTGGTGTGGAGCGTGCTAAAGACAAGGTGGCCCGTCAGTGCCGCCTGGACGGCGAGGTTGGCCGTCTCGTTGTCGCGGATCTCCCCCACCATCACCACATCAGGGTCTTGACGGAGAATACTGCGCAGACCATTAGCAAAGGTAAGACCAACGTCACTATTGACCTGGATCTGGTTGACTCCCTCCATCTTGTACTCCACCGGGTCTTCGAGCGTGACGATGTTGATGGTATCGTCCTTAATTTCTTTAATCAGTGCATAGAGGCTGGTCGACTTACCGCTACCGGTCGGGCCACTGGTGAGGATCATCCCATTGGGGCGGTGGATCCCCTGGCGAATGAGCCGGAGGGCACGCCCAGCATAGCCCATCTGCTCGAGCTCGAAGGATGTGCCAGTCTTATCCAGCAAGCGGATCACCACCTGCTCACCCCACACCACGGGGCTAATGGCAATACGAAGATCAACTTCCTTATCTGCCACCTTGACGGCAAACTGCCCATCCTGCGGGATACGGTGTTCATCGATCTTCAACTCAGACAGGATCTTGATCCGACTCACTAGTGCTGGCTCGATACTCTTAGGTAATTGCATAACTTCGCGCAGCACACCATCGACGCGGCAGCGAATCTTGAGCGACTTCTCGAGCGGCTCAATGTGGATATCGCTCGCACGGCTCTTTACGGCGTATTCAAGGATAGTACTCAAGGCTCGGCTAATTGGTGAGTCTTGGACGATCGTCTTAATATCGCCCCGAGCTTCAGCGGCTGCCTCGGCCTGCGACACTTGGGCTGCCACGTTCACGCTACTGAGGTCGGTGCGGTACTGCTCGAGCACATGACGCACCCCAGCCTCCGACGCCATAAAGACCTTGAGTGGGCGCTGGACGCGGTTAGCAAGGTAGTCGACCGCCTGGACGTTATTGGCATCAATCATCGCCACCGCCA
>CALHWE010000019.1 GCA_938036785.1 uncultured Candidatus Saccharibacteria bacterium
CACAAAAATTTGTCGAACTTGTAAATTACTGGGTCAACCAAGATTGGCCACTCACAGAAGATAAGTTGACAGCGGCTATGGAAAAACTGGGTTGGGATGAAAGTGATCCAAGTACTATCGCAAAGGATATTCCAGTTAGTCAGCCGAGACTGAGGGCAACCACATCCGATCCGGTTAGAGGACTTGACATGATCTCATGGAGCCTAACAGATATTGATACAACAAAATCAATTGAACAAGACAGATTTATGAACGACGCTTTTGTCGGCTATGTAGAGGCAGGAACTGCCGTTTGGGGTAGACCTCGAATCAAGCGTGACGCTGAGCGTGAAATTGCATACTGGAAGGCAGAAAATGGTTGTGAGTTTCAAATATCCAATCGGCGTTCAGCTATCGCAGTATATATCCATTCCCCACAGTATGCGAATGTATTGAATAGCATTTAACACGGTGGTTTCAGCATGTACCAATTCTCCTGGACACAGTTTGAGAATAGACTTGCGCGCGCACTCATGCGCGCTGGCGATCGAGTACACATTGTACTGATCCCCGAAGTGTCTACAGAATATATGACACAGTACCTTCATTACGCCGTTAGCGACACGGCTATTGTCTGTGAACTACGTCTGTCTCCACAGACGCGGAATGTATTGAGTGCGTACAAGTCCAGTGCTATCAGCACTATGGTCAATCAAGGGTGGCAGCAAAGTAATGAAAATGAAGTTTACTCGCGTCATCTCCTGCTGCCGACGTACAGTTCGGCGTATGCCTCACTCACAGCACAATCGATCCACATCCTGCGTGACATCCTTCAGATCAGTGAACCAGCTTCATTGACTTACTACGCATGGCGTGCCCCTGAAGAACTAGAAGATGGTCGTTACTACTCCGCAGAAGAGGTAGATGAACTAGACGAAGGTGAGGATCCGCTTGAGGTTGATTTGGGGATTGATATGACGTCGAGGCGACCAAATCTATAGCCTATAGCATATATCTTATGACCTATCTTGTACCGTCCGTTATCGCTGTACTACGTAACGAGTGGTGATAGCAGGGATTCTACTAGCTCTCGCCCTTAATCTTCTCCACCAGCTTGGCCAGTGGCTTGGTAGATTCTTCGCGGGCGCGAGCGTTGTGCTCGAGGTAGTCGTCTAGCAGAACTTTGCAGCAGCCAGCGATGGGGATGGAGATGAGACCACCGATGATGCCAAAGATATAGAGACCGATGGTGATGGCAACAAGGACAACTAGTGGCGTGAGATCAATTTTGCGTGACTGAATGGTGGGCGAGATGAAGTTATTCTCGATCTGCTGGTAGATGATGAAAAATGCCGCAAAGATGAGGCCACCTGGCAAGGCATTAAAGGCAAGCAAGAGGGAGATCATTACCCCAGCAATCGTCGCGCCAAACATAGGGATGAGCGCTAGGACGAAGGTGACGGCAATGGTAACGAGTGCAAGGTTGCTCGGAATAGCCGAGAAAAAGAGGCTGAGCACAAAGACCGCCGCCCCAGCAAACAGTGCGCCAATGCCCGAGATCGTAAGCTGCCCCGTCACATAGCCTGCTACCACAGCATGCATGCGATGGGCGACCTTCTTGTGGCGTTCCATTGTAGATTGGTCGCGGTAGAGCCCCCAAAAGCGCTCTGCCCAGGCTGGCCCTTCCGTCAGCATCAAGAAGGTGAGGACGAGCACCAAGAACCCTGAGCCGACTGCAGAGAAGACGGAGCTAATGCCGGCAAGGAGGTTGCCACTAAGGCCACGCGTCCATGACTCGACGCTGCCGCGAGCGCTCTCGACTACTTGATTGACTTGTGCCTGAATATGATACTGCTCGGCAAAGGCACCAAAGCTATGCCACTGCTCGCCCGCTGTATGGACCATCCCCGGCAGGGCGTCGACAAACTTGCTCGTCTGCTGGACGATAGGTGGTACCACGAGCACAAGAACCACTCCAAGTAGCGCCACAATACTAATGAAAGCGAGTGCGGTGCTGAGTGTCCGGCTACGGTTAGGCAGGCGCTCGACGATAGCATTGACCGGCCCATTGAGCGCCAGCGCGAGGAACCCCGCCGTGCCAATCATAATCAAGGCAGTCTGTGCCAGATAAATCGCGAGGATTGCAAATGCAAAACCAATTACTACCAGCCAAAACCGCACAAAGGTCTTCGTGTCTATCTCTATCCGTACTCTCATGCTCTTTAGTATATCACGATTTGCTGATGGCCGACGTCATCATTACTCGAATGGAGCGGGAGTAGATGACTCAGTCGGTGCTGAGGGTTGAGTAGCCTGCGGCTGCTGTGGTGGTAGTGGATCAGTTGGTGATGAAGACTGTGTTGCTGGCTGCACTATAGGCGCCTGCGCTGGTGTAACTTGCTGAGCTGGTGGATATGGCTGAGGTTGAGACTGGGGCGGATAATATGGTTGCTGGACGGGTGGTTGTGGCTGGCTTGTGTAGCCAACGGGTGGTTGCCCAGGCTGCGCTGTTGGCCCTAATGGATAGGGATAACGCGGCTGAGTAGAGTTCTTCTTGCGGGTGCCAGCCCAGATAGCGAAGCCAATTACTGCAATCGCAATCACGACAATCACCATGAAGCAGATGATAAGTATGACAATCGTGCTGTGTTCGCTTGATGTGAGCGGAGTGTAGGAGTAATCGATGCTAGTATCAGGGTTTGTACTTGGGTCTGTATTGCGAGCATCTGGGCTAGGTGTTGTAGTCTGGTCGGTTTCATCTCGTGGTTGATTCTGAGCGGTTGATAGGAATTTTGTTACAAGATAATTACCTGGGTATTTGCTATTGAGGCTACTAAATGACCGTGCTGCAGTGCTGTAGCGCCCAGCAACAAATTCATCGATACCCATCTGCCATAGTTTGGTGAGTTCACCATTAGTGGCAATGGAGACACGCTGCTTGGTTGCCATAGTTTGTGCGTCTTGTGCATCTCGGGCAATACCGCTACCAAAGCACGATTCTTCTTTCGTGCATGATTCTCGTGCATATGTTGTGATACCAACTTGCTCACCCTTCGCATTAAAAGCAGGGCCGCCACTACTGCCAGAAGAGATCTCGGTAGTAGTCAAAATAAGCGAGTGCCCGCCGCCATCACGCAGTGTCCTGCTTGTCGTACCAGTAGAAACGGTGGGTATGGTGCGAGACTGCTTAGTGCTAATGCCACCATCAACAAGCGCTGGGTACCCTACTGCAGTAATGCGGTCGCCGTTTTGGACTGAGCTGAGCGACGACAGCTGCTGGATCGTTGGGAATGTACCACTCATCTTGAGGAGTGCAACGTCGGTATATCGAGACGAGAGATCGACATCACCTGTATCAACTTCTTTGTCAATGAGTGTCGCAGTTTTGTTGGTGGCAGATTTTTGCCAGGTATTTTCTTCTGTAAGGCGGATTGGATCATCAGATGTCTGGATAACGTAGTCGGTGCGACTGTTACTTACTGTAATGTTAGATTTTGGCACAAGCTGCAGATAGGCTATAAGCTTTTGGGCGGCAGCCATATCATCGTTTTCGACTTGGCTGATAAGCTCGCGTATCTGCGTCTCAGTTGCATAACCCGCTCCAGTGACAAATTGGACATAGTTATCCCACTCTTGTTGGGAGGCTGGGAAGGCATTGGCAAGGAGATCAGTATCGGTTGTTTCGACAACGTGACCATTAGTGACAACAACGCCATCCGATGACACAATCGACCCACTCCCAATGCCACCATTACAGGCCTTTGCTAGTGTGAGTGTATTACTCTGGACACGAAAGGTGAGGCGAGCACAGCGCATTGCACCAACTCTAACTGTTGCTAACTGATTTTTTGCTACCACACTGAGCATAATGTCGTCGCCGACTGTGCCGTGGATGTTAGCTGTGTCGGTTGGTGTATTGGCTGCAGCTAGGCGTGCGATCACGGGCTGGCTAGAAGATAGCGCACCGTCCTGTGGCTGTGTGTAGGAGACGCGAGAGATTACATTTTGCCAGGTAGTGAGCGCATCGCGGTCATTGGCAGGTAGGTTGGTTACGGCAAGCCAGTATGGTCGGTCGTGCTGGACGGTTAGGTAGTAGTAGGATTGTCGCCAGATAGTGAGCTGACCATTAAGAGCTTTGAGGCGATGTTTGACGTGAAGCTCACGATATTTTTTGCCTGCGATAGTAATAGCGCGTTCGTTGATCTCATCATCGCGTCCAGCATGAGCAAGGCTTTTGCGTTTCTCTTGGGTGATGATGTCAAGGTTAGACTTCCCCTTGTACTCAGGGATGCTGTCTTTGCTACCGAAGTAATTTTTGTTACGGTTAGCGGTAATAGTAAGTTGTGACTGCTGCGCAGCGGCTGGCTGTGGTGTACTAGACGTCTTGTTAGTGAGGTGTAGGGTAATGATGCCGTAGTTGCGTGTCTCTTGGAGTTGATCGCCATTATATGTTTGCCCCTGAAATGTTCCTGGCTCACTGTTGGGATTTTGGACAATCCCCTCTGCTGTCATAACTCCTGGGTCGTACTCTAGACTAAAACCCAACTGTGAGGTGATGCGACGCTGCTGCGTTTGGGTATTTGTCTTGGTAAGAAGGTCGATTGTTTTTTTGCGGCCATTGGGTGACTGAGCACTTGGCTGCGATACTAAATAGAGAGCAATAATACTCCCTACAAGCAGGGTAATACTCACACCAAGTGCAACAAAAAGCGCAGGCCGCCGCCCCTGAAAAATAGAAAAACGATGTGTCATAATGACACACTATAGCATACTATAACACACTGTGCCATAACCGAGAGTGCTTTAATTATTAAACGGCCGGGTTATCAACTCTTGCCTGTAAAAAGTGTGGTATTTTTCATTGAAAATGAAATATCACTACGGGTGGCCTGGTTACTTTAGTGTGCTTACTCCACAATCACCGTCATCCGCACCATCAAACACAGCAAGACAAGCCCTGTGCCAGCCAGCACTGAGACAGCAATAGTCATGCGGTTGGGGTAGTAGTCGACCGTCTTGGGTTGTTTGGCTTGGTGCAATGAGGGGTGGGTGGCTGATGCGTTGGTGCGCTTCGACGGTTTTTTGGCTGTTGTTTTGGTTTTGGTTGCGGCGGTGTGTGGAGCTTTTGTCATGGCTCTAGTATACGCCGATGCGTGGTGATTTGTCCAGAATGCTTATGCTTTGTGTGCTATAATAGATCTATTATGACATACCATGCCAAGACCCCCCAGCAGACGATGGCTGACCTATCGTCTGGCGTCCGTGGGCTTGATGACACCGCTGTAGCTGAGCGGCTGGAGCACTACGGCCCTAATATCATCCGCGTTGTACACGAACCACTGTGGCGGCGGCTCATCAAGCCATTTCGCTCGGTGTTTATGCTGGTGCTGTTTGCAGCAGCGGCGATTAGTTTCTTCCACCAGGCGGTGGTGGACGGACTGATTATTTTGGCGATTATTCTAGTAAGTGCACTGATCGATTACACGCAGCAGCTCTCTACCGAGCGCATTATTCGCTCGCTGCAAAAGCACGCTCCCTTGCAGGTGCGCGTCCGTCGGCATGAAGGGGAGCAATCACTTGATGCCGAGCAGCTGGTGCCAGGTGATGTGATCATCGTGGAAGAGGGTGATAAGATTCCGGCCGATGCGCGGGTGCTCGAGGCGCGCTCGCTCCGGGTGGATGAATCACAGTTGACGGGTGAGTCGCTCCCGATCGAGAAAAATAGTGCGATTCTCCCTATGGCAACGGCGCTCTATGAGCGGCGGAATTGTTTGCATCAGGGGTCATTTGTGATTGGTGGCAGTGCGCTTGCTATTGTGACGGCAACCGGAAATGCAACTGAGTATGGCAAGCTAGCGGCTCTCTCGAGTCACCCACGTGAGACGAGCCCAGTGGAGCGCACGATCAATAAGTTGGTAAGTCAAATCATTGTCGTTGTGTTGGTGGCATCAGTGGTAGCGCTGGGGTTGGCTCTATGGCGTGGTATGGAATTTACCGCAGCGCTGCAGTTTGTGATTGCGCTTGCCGTTAGTGCAGTGCCGGAGGGGTTGCCAGTGGCAATCTCGGTGATTTTGGCTATTGGTATGCAGCGGATGGCGCGGCGCAAGGCACTAGTGCGGACGATGGCGGCAATTGAGACAATTGGTGTCGTAACGACGATTGCCACAGACAAGACGGGCACCCTCACGCGCAATAAGCTCACCGTCCAGGCCGTCTGGGCACCAGGTAACCGTACTGAGCCACTACTCCAGACACTGGCTGGCAGCACCTTGCCCAATAGCCGGAGCAAAATGTACGATCCACTCGATCGAGCCTTCGCCGCCTATTCCAACGAGCAGCGCGTCTCGCGGCCGCAGCGCCGAGCAGGTTTGACACTCTTTCCCTTTGAACACAAGCTGGCGATGAGTGGCACACTCCAGGCAGTTGGCACTGGGCAATATCGCCTGTGTGTGAAGGGTGCGCCAGAGGCGATCATTCGCCATGCGCGGCTTTCTAGTACTGATAAGCGCGCGACGCTCCAGGCTTTGCAGCAGCTCACGGGGCAGGGGTATAGGGTGATTGCCTTGGCGTATACGGCGCTTCGCACGCCGATTGATTCGCTAGAGCAGCTGCCAGCCCGTCAGGGGTTGCAGTTTGTGGGGCTGGTTGGTGTGGCAGACAGTGTGCGGCCAGAGGCTCGGCCGTCGATTGCTCGGGCACGCCAAGCGGGTATCACGGTGCGGATGATTACTGGTGATCATTTCGAGACGGCGTATCAGATTGGGCGGCAACTCGGCCTCGTGCGGGGGCGCGATGAGGTGTATGATTGCCGACGGCTTGACCAATTGAGCGACGGTGAGTTGGCTACAGTGGTGGCCCGGGCACGCGTTTTCTCACGGGTCATACCAGAGCATAAGCATCGTATCCTCACAGCGCTTAATGCAACAGACATCACTGCCATGACGGGCGATGGTGTCAATGATATCCCCGCGCTGACCAATGCTAATGTTGGTATCGCGATGGGCTCGGGGGCGCAGATAGCACGCGATGCTGGCGATATTATCCTGCTTGATAACAACTTCCGTTCCATCATTAGCGCCGTGCATGAGGGGCGAACGATCTACGCTAATATCAAGCGTATGGTGGTGTATTTGCTTGCGACGAACCTTGGCGAGGTGCTGGTGTCGATTGGCTCACTGCTGGTGGGCTTGCCTATCCCGCTTTTGCCAGTGCAGATCTTGTGGGTCAATTTGGTGACAGATACAACGATGGTTATTCCATTGGGGGTCGAGCCAGGCTCACCTCAAGCAATGCGTCGATCGCCATACCACCCCAAAGCACCACTGCTCAGTCGCTTTATGCTGAGTCGGGTTGGGCTCGTCGCGGTGGTGATGGCGGTTATCACATTAGGGCTCTACAGCATGTATTATCACTCGCACGGCGAAGGATATGCGCGCACCATTGCCTTCTGTGCGCTGGTGGTGATGCAGTGGGCCAGCGCTCTCGCTGCCCGCAGTGATTACGAACCCGTCTGGCGGCGCGCCCGGCGGTGGAGTACAGCATTTTATGGTGGCTTGGCAGTGTCGATTGTGCTCCAGTTGGTCGCGCTGTTTGGGCCGCTCGAGCAGTGGCTCCATGTAGCGCCTATCTCGTGGAGCGATGGCGTCTTCGTCTGGATCGTAGCATTCTTCGTTCCACTTGCGATTATTGAAGGGCACAAGTGGCTTGGGCGCACCTACTTTGGCAAAGGGCACGCTGTGGTGCGTTCGCGCCGGCGGCGTTAAGGCGCCATTTTGCACCCTTGCTATTGCTTTATGACGAGTGATGTGGTTTCATACACATATGACAACACACTATGAAACTACCCCCCCTCGATTGCTGACACCCATGACCAGCAGCCGACATCTACACCAATGACGCGCCTGGAGGCGATCGAGTATATAGTAAGTAGAACAGATTTCGATTATCCTGAGACACCATTTCGACGGAGAGATCCCTATACGGTAACGGCTTCTGAGATTAGCCAGATGACAGATGACGAGCTACGGGATTATACGAAAGCCTTGCAAATCGTCGAGATTTTTGAGGCAACAGTCCCGCATGAACGCCGTGCTGACGAACAGAACTAAGCTGTATCAGCTTGAAAGCAAACTGCCTTTCTACATGGTGAGTTTTTCTTGCTAATTTTTGATAAATTACAGGTGGCCTTCACTAGTGTGTAATAGGTGGCGTGAGAATACCACGCAAGAGAGCTTGTAATTTTCTTATGCTCTCAGATGGTTGTAACGGTAACAAAAAAGCCTGCCTCTGCAGACGAAAAATGCTATATGGCTGGGGTGGAGGGATTCGAACCCCCGCATGACGGGACCAGAACCCGTTGCCTTACCACTTGGCGACACCCCATCGCTGTAGATACTGTAGCACAGGCAGGGGTGGTTTTCAAGTTGTTTGCATTGAAACTGCTCGGCTTTATAGTATTGCCCACTCACCCTCTTTCTTGTTGTTCATTCGAAGAATGGTAGCTTGTCGCCAGGCAAACAAGTTCTCTAGTTTCGCATGCGAAATGAATGACTTAATAGAGATGTTCATTCTCTCATTGCACGAGCGGGAAGTGTGAGGCAAGTAAAGGGCGTGAAACCCCTCAGGTGCTAGTAGCCAAGGTATCGGGTGTGTAATCTACAAGCGCTGAAACTCATCCTTCACTTCGTGTGCAACATAAAGCGCTGCCAGTGCAAATAGCAGTGACATGAGCGACACCAGCACGGCCAGTGGCATCATGAATATATTGAGGATGAAGCCAATCACCGCAAAGAGACCAATCACTAGCGCACTACACACCGCAAGCACCCAGCCCTGTTTGCGCCGTTCGCGCAAGGGGAGGACCGCAAGACCAGCAATGATTCCTTGAGTAATAACGCACAGCAATGCCACGACAAGATAAACTCGCCGCGTAGTCAGCGACGAAGATGCTTGTGGCACAACCATCATCAGCAAAGTACTCACCTTTGATGTCAAGGCCTGATACAGTTGGATAAGCAAGGATACGCCGTACCCAGCATTGACAACTGCAACCAGCAGCATCATAATCCAGAGGTTATCACGAAACCACTGTTTCATGGCAGCGCTCATGCGGGGGAGGGGTTGGCAAAGTTTGGTGAGAGTAGTCGTCAATACATCAATCATAATGCTAGTATAGCATCGCAGGAAAAATCGTCAATTTTGGCTGCATGACCTCATAGGCTTTGAAAAGGATAAAGAGAGGTTCTGATATATATTTGGTAGTGATCTTTGCTATTATCTCCCGCTATAATTCTCCCCAGAATTAGCTGCAAATATGATAAAATATCTCCATGAAAGCAGAGCAGCTGCAAACAATGACGTTTAAAATCACCGGTGGGAGCACAGTATGCCTCAACAGCCGGATCGTTGTGCAGCAAGCATTGCGTGAGATTGCCTGGCGAGCGGGGCTCTCGGCAGTGCGCTCGGTGAGCCACGACTATGTACCGTATGGCATTGGTGTGGCACTTCTCCTGCCCGAAGCACATATCGCAGCGCGTACTTGGCCCGAGACCGGCTTGGCATACGTGACGATGACAACCTGCCAACCAGTTGAAAATGAGATGATCTCTAGCCTCGAGCGCGTCCTAGGCGCTGCCTTTGTCGCCGAGCAGGTCGAGACGGGTGTGGTGAATTTATAGCAACAGGGTAGGGCAGAGTACTCTCTAATGGGTTCATGTTCGTTGTCTTAGCAAGTATATTGAACAAATTGCGTACATACCTTGTCAAAACACATGTCCCATGCTATAATCAAAGCGCGTCATTATGGCATTTTTTACGACGTTTTTCACGATTATTCTGCAGTGGTATGTGTGGGTGCCAGTGGTGATCCTCCTCGGTTATTTGACGTGGCGCAACAATCGGCAAGTTGACGTGCTGCGCGAGGTTGAGAGTGAACTGCTTATCCTTGAGATCCCCCGTGCCAATGATAAATCTGAGCTCGCAGCTGAGCAAATGTTTGCCAGCCTCCATGGTATCTTGCGTGATGCGCGCGAGCTCAAGATTAATGATGGCTACCAAGAACATCTCAGCTTTGAGATTGCGTCTGTCGGTGGGCAGATTCAGTTTTATGTCTGGACGCCGCGCGCACTACGCAATTTCGTTGAGAGTCAGATTTATTCGCAGTATCCCACGGTGCAAATCCGCACCGCTACAGCCGACTATACGGCGCACGAGCAGCAGCATAATGTCGTCTATACAGCAGAGGTTGTGCTGGCAGAGAGTGAGTTTTTGCCGATCAAGACTTTTCAGAGTTTTGAGGTCGATCCGCTGGCGGGCATTACGGGCACATTAGCCAAGTTGGAGGATACGGATGACGAGATTTGGATCCAAATTTTAGTACGCCCTGTGGCAGATGACTGGCACAAAGCATCCGATGCGTGGGTCAAGCGCGTGCGCGGCGGTGGGCTCTTTGGCGACGCATTTCACCCCAAGGCGCGGTGGTTTAGCCAGTTCCTCATGGCGCTGTGGCAACCACCTGAAGGCAACATGACGACAGTAACGGAGCTCTCCGATCGCGACAAAACCCGCATCGCCGAGGCCGAAAAAAAGGCTGCTAAGTTGGGTTACCAGGTTAAGATTCGCGTTGCATATCTTGGCGATAGCACCACTGATGCGCGGCTGCGTATGCAGGCAATCATCGGTACCTTCAAGCAGTATAACAGTACCAACCTTAATGGCTTCACCATGAGTCACGATAGCTTCCGCAAGGAAGACCTCAACCGCTATAAGCTGCGTCTCTTTGCTGACCGCGGCTTTTTGCTCAATATTGAGGAGATGGCGAGTGTCTTTCACCTGCCACATACCAATGTTGAGACGCCCAATATCGTTTGGGCAAGTAATAAAACTGCCGAACCGCCCAACCGTCTGCCTGTCCTCACTGGTCATGCAGCTGACGACGAGAAGATCTCGGCCTTTGGTCTGACCAACTTTCGGGGGATCAACCACCAGTTTGGTATGCTACGGAGCGATCGCTCGCGCCACGTCTATATCATCGGCCAGACGGGAGCGGGGAAGAGTGGCCTGCTGGAGCTCTTTGCCTTGAGTGATATTTATCATAATCAAGGCTATGCCATTATTGACCCGCATGGCGATTTTGCCATCGAGAATATGAAGTTCATCCCCGAGGCACGGCTAGATGACGTTGTGTACTTTAACCCTGCAGACGTCGAGCACCCGATTGGCTTTAACCCACTGGAGGTTACCAACCCAGCGCAGAAATCGACAATCTCATCAGAGGTGATTGGTGTGCTCAAGCGGATGTTTGGTGACAGTTGGGGGCCGCGGCTGGAATATATTTTGCGCTATACTATTTTGGCACTACTCGATCGGCCCGAGCCTACCATGCTTGATATCACCCGCATGCTGACGGATAAAAAATTCCGCAAAGAGACGATCGGCTACTGTAACGATGTGGTGGTGCGGCAGTTCTGGAATGTGGAATTTGCCAGTTGGTCAGAGAAGTTCCAGACGGAGGCTATCGCGCCAGTACTCAACAAGGTGGGGGCTTTTACGGCGAATCCCATTATCCGTAATATTATTGGTCAGACGCACTCGTCATTTAATATTCGCCAGATTATGGACGAGGGCAAGATCTTGGTGGTGAATTTGTCGAAGGGGTTGATTGGCGAGGATAATGCGGGGATTCTTGGTTCATTCTTGGTTACGAAGATCCAGCTGGCGGCGATGAGCCGTAGTGATATCCTCGATATTCACGACCGGCGGCCGTTTTATCTCTATGTCGATGAGTTCCAAAACTTTGCGACCGACAGCTTTGCTACCATTCTGAGTGAGGCGCGCAAGTATGGGCTCAACCTCACCGTGGCTAATCAATATATCTCGCAGATGGAGCCAACGGTGCGTGATGCGGTCTTTGGCAACGTCGGGACGATGATTAGCTTTCGCGTCTCGCCAGATGACAGCCCGATTCTTGCCAAACAATTTGAACCGCAGTTTGAGGAGAACGACCTCACACAGATGCATAATCGCAACTTTATCATTAACATGGTGATTAATGGTGAAAAGGCACCAGCCTTTAGTGCGACTACGCTTAACTTGCCTGAGGCTAAGCGGAGCCATTTGTCGCGCATTATTGAGCATAGCCGTGAGCTGTATAGCCAGTCGCGCCAAACAGTAGAGGATACCATCAATGAGCGGATCCACCCGGGCAGTACCGGGGTGAGTGTAACGTTGGCAGGTCAAACGGGGGCTTCGGCATCGTCAGCCACCACTACGGGTGAAGGTACAGCCAAGCGCCGTCGACGTCGC
>CALHWE010000020.1 GCA_938036785.1 uncultured Candidatus Saccharibacteria bacterium
TGGGGTAGTCATCCCAAGTGACAAGCAGGTACAAATCGCCCTTACCTATATCTATGGTATTGGGCCGAAGTACTCTCGAGACATCCTTGCGGCGGCTAAAATCAAGCCGACCACTCGGGTGAAAGATCTCACCGAGGCTGAAGAGCAGAAGCTTCGCGACATTATCGACAAAGATTATGTCACTGAAGGCGATCTGCAACGCCTGGTGACCAACAATATCAAACGCCTCAAAGACATTGGTGCATACCGCGGTCTCAGGCACAAAAATGGCTTGCCAACACGCGGTCAGCGCACTCGAACGAACGCACGAACTCGCAAGGGTAAGGCGATCGCCGTCGGCGGAGCACAGCCAAAGGCAGCAAGTAAGACGTAGGAGAAAGGACGAGATATGGCACAAGCAAAATCCACCAAAAAAAAGCAGCGCCGATCAGTCCCATCTGGTCAGCTGCATGTACAGGCAACCTTTAACAACACTATTGTCACATTTGCAGATAGCAAAGGTAACGTCTTGACCGCTGCCAGCGCTGGTGCATGTGGTTTTCGTGGAAGCAAGAAGGGCACAGCCTATGCAGCACAGATTGCTGCAGAAAAAGCCGCAGAAGCTGCCAAGAGTAGCTACGGCATCCGCACTGTTGACGTATTTGTCAAGGGTGTTGGACTCGGCCGTGATGCGGCAATCCGCGCAATGGCCGGCTTCGACATTGCCGTCAATAGCATCAAAGATGTAACGGGTGTGCCACACGGTGGCGTTCGCCCACGAAAGGCAAGGAGGGCGTAAATGGCACGAGATAGAAGCCCAATCGTGAAGCAGAGCCGCCGCGAAGGCGTGGCGCTTCACCCTAAGGCACACAAGATTTTGGCACGCAAGAGTGGCATTCCGGGCGAGCACGCTCATGGCCGCCAGAGCAAGCCAAGCATGTACGCAACCCAGCTACGTGAAAAGCAGAAGGTGCGCCGCATGTATGGCCTACTAGAGAAGCAGTTTGCTAAGCTTATGAACGAAGCAACTCGCAAACCAGGCCTAAGCGGTGAAAACCTGCTCCGCTTCCTCGAGCTCCGGCTCGACAACGCTGTGTACCGTGCTGGCTTTGCGACGAGCCGTCGCCAGGCCCGCCAGCTGGTGAGTCACGGTCACTTTGAGCTTAATGGTCGCCGCGTTGATATTCCATCAATCCGCCTCAAGGCAGGAGATGTCATTACCGTTCGACCAAAGAGCGCAAAGTCTGGCTACTTTACTGCAATTGACGACATCTACGGCAACACCTCCCAACCACCTCTGAGTTGGCTCAAGAGCGATATTAAAAAACTCAAGATCGAAGTATCGGGCGAGCCAAAGCGCGAAGAAGCTGAGGCTGGTATCAACGAGCAACTGATTGTTGAGTACTACTCACGCTAACAAGGGTAAGGAGAATTTTGTACATGTCTAAATTAATTCACGATCCAGCGTTGGCACGCATCGATGACAATGGGCCGCACAGCAGCACGTTTGTTATTGAGCCACTGCACGCCAGCTACGGCAACACGCTGGGCAACAGCTTGCGCCGGGTGCTGCTGAGCAGTATCCGTGGCGGAGCCTTTACGGCTTTCCGAATGCAGGGTGCGACACATGAATTTACCACCGTGCCTGGCGTCAAAGAGGATGTTGTTGACATCATGCTTAACCTCAAGGGTGTCGACTTGGTTGTGCACAGCGATGAGCCAGTCGAGCTGCGCCTTGAGAAGCAGGGCGCTGGCCCAGTAACCGCTGGGGATATTGCAGCTAATGCTGAGGTTGAGGTTGTCAACCCTGAGCACGTCATCTGCACAATTGACGACCCACAGGCTAATGTTGTTCTTGATCTGGTGGCCGAGGCTGGTCGGGGGTACTACCCGATGGAGGAGTCGAGTGCTAACCGGCTGCACAGCGACATGATCGCCATGGACGCGCAGTTTAGCCCCGTGACGCGTGTGCGCTTCAAGGTCGATCCAACTCGTGTTGGTCAAGAAACCAACCTGGAGCGGCTTGAGATGACCGTAGAGACTGACGGTAGCTTGACGCCACGCGATGCCTTCGAGCAAGCTGCGGCAATTTTGGTCAATCAGTATACCGCTCTTGCCGGTAGTACAACTGTTGTATCAGCACCGGCGCTTGGCACCCAGACTGCTGAGGAAGATAACGAGCTGAACACCTCGATCGAAGACCTCGGCCTTAGTGCCCGCACCGCAAACGCGCTCATCAACAATGAGATCCGCACCGTTCACGACCTCGTCACTTTGACGGAGCAGGACCTGCGTGAACTCAAAGGCTTTGGCAGCAAAGCCCTCGACGAAGTAAAAGATAAACTAGCAGAATTGGAGCTCTAAATGCATCGACACGGATACAAAGGGCGCAAGCTCGGCCGCGAACGCGATCAACGTCGAGCCCTGCTCAAAGGTCTGGCAACCAGCTTGGTTGTTGAGGAGCGAATCGAAACGACGCTACCCAAGGCCAAAGAGTTGGTGCGCTACATCGAAAAGCTCATTACTAAAGCTAAGAAGGGTGACCTCGCTCATCGCCGCGCTGTCATTGCTGGGCTCAGCACACAAGCTGCAGCAATCAAGCTGGTTGACCAGATTGCCCCGCAACTCAGCCATCGGCCAAGCGGCCACGTGCGTGTGTATCGGACACGTCTGCGCCGTGGTGATGGCGCGCAGATGGCAATGATTGAGTTTGTTGACGAGCTCAAGCCAATGCCTAAGCCCGAGGCAACCACAAAGGAGGCGAAGTAGTTATGGCTCACAAAACATTTTCGCAGAAGCCAGCCGATGTTAGCCGGCGCTGGATCTTGATCGACGCGAGCCAAGCACCACTTGGCCGCACCGCAACAACCATCGCACAGTACTTGGTGGGCAAATACAAGCCAACCTACACACCACACGTCGATGGGGGTGACTACGTTGTCGTCATCAACGCAGCCAAGGCTGTTGTGACTGGTAAAAAAGAGACAGACAAGATCTACTACCATCACAGTGGTTTCCCTGGTGGTATCAAAGATGCTCAGCTCAAGGAAGTGCGCGAAAACGCACCAGAGCGCATCATTACTGCTGCTGTGAAGGGCATGCTACCCAAAAACAAGCTTGCGGCAGACCGCCTAGCTCGTCTCCGCGTCTTTGCTGGCGAAGAGCACGCCCACACCGCACAGCAACCAGAGAAAGTAGAGGTACAATAAATGGCACAAGCAACATACGACTATGGTCTTGGCCGGCGCAAAAGCGCTACTGCCCGCGCTCGACTGGTCAAAGGCAAGGGAAATGTGACAATCAATGGCAAGTCGGCGCTCGACTATTTGTCAGGCAACAAGACATTGCTAGCTGAAGTGACTGACCCACTGGCCTTGGTTGGTAAGCAAAAAGAGTTTGATGTTACCGTCCTGGTGAAGGGTGGTGGCCTCAGCGGTCAGGTTGATGCTATCAAGATGGCGATCGCTAAAGCGATTACCGTCGGCGCACCAGACCTGCGCGGCACACTCAAGAAGGCCGAATTCTTGCGCCGCGATCCACGCGAAAAAGAGCGCAAAAAATACGGCTTGCGCAGCGCCCGCAAACGCGAGCAATACTCGAAGCGTTAAGCATTTTGCCTGCTTCATAACATACCCTGTCAACGTGGCAGGGTATTTTGCTATAGTAAAATATTACTAAGGGTGGTGAGGTAGAGTAGTTTCTAGACACTAGAAGTGTTACTACAGGTCAGGTCCCTTATATGCATTATGTCACCATTATTTTGCAGCTAGCCTGCCAAAAATGATACAATATCACACTAGTATGTACGACAAACTCCACGAACTATTTGGCCTGGCGTATCCGCTGCATGCCCAGGTATTTGGCGATTGGCACGACGTATCTCGACCAGTTATTGTGCTTATTCACGGCATTGGGGTGAATCATAATATTTGGCAAGACGTGTTAAACCAGCTTGGCGACCAACCAGTCTTGGCAGTTGATTTGCTGGGCTTCGGTCAATCGCGCAAGCCTGCCTGGCCCGATTATACCCTGACCGATCATGCGCGTGCCCTGCGCAAAACGATTCGTCATGCTGCACCACTGCGCCAGGTAATCTTGTGCGGACACTCGCTTGGTACACTAGTCGCTATTGAATACACCAAGCTGTTTCCTCGCCGCGTCCAAAAACTTGTGCTGTGCTCACCACCAATCTATCTACCACGTGATATCGCTAAGCGCCCACTACGCGAGGCGCTGCTCAAGACAATCGGTAAAGGATTTCTTAAGGCGATCAACGCATCACCAAAGCTCATCGGCGCAGTCAACCAATACAAACGGACACAGAAGAATTTTCATGTCAGCCGTGAAGGGTTTTCGCCATACGCCAAGACGGCACGCAGCATTTTACTCCAAACCTCGCTCAGCGATGCCTGTAATCTACCGCCGCTACCAATAACGATTCTCTACGGTACACTCGATGCAGTGATGATACCAAAGCACTTCAAGGCAATCCAGCGCCAGCGCCATAATGTCGTGATTGAGACAGCCATCACTGGCCACGAGATTCGCAAACGCTATGCCAAGCTTATTGCCAAACACCTCGAACAATAAGCTCGCTATTCCTATATAGTATGATACAGTGGTGCATACTACTACACCTTTCCTGATATAATAAATCCCCCTTGTCGTAGAAGGGGGCTTTATTATCTGTTAGAGAAGAAGTTCTTCTTGTGCTATGTTACCGTGTTTTGTTTTGGAAGTCACATAGTGTCGCCGATACGCTATTGTCAGTACTTGACTCCACCACAACTTGCATGGTTGGATCACTTGATAGCTTCATCAGTGAATAGATCTGCCCATCTGGCATAGCAATCTCTAGGCTCCCTTTGTCGGCAACGAGATAGACAAAGTAGCGCTGGCGATTTTGCCAATTATTATATACTGCATACGCCTTCTCGTACTTATTTTTCGCTTCACCGGTAATCTTCGAGCTATTCCGTTTCACCTCGTAGGTGCCAGTCTCGGTGTTAAGGTCAACACTCACGCGACTGTCGTTTTGATTGATAAAGACTCGAACGTGGCCTTTCGTATTGGCCGTATTGTTTGCAAAGTGAAGGCTAATCTCTTGCGAAGCTTTGCGATTGACTTTGAGCAGCTCTTTGTGGTAACCATCAGGTGCTGTTTTCGACGTTCGGGCCGACTGCTTTGTGCGGAGGCCGCTGGTGCGCGCATTGTTATTGATCAAGCGCGACCGCACGACATACTTTCCATCCTTTTGGGTCATCGAAAGGGAATGGGTTGAGCTCATCGAGCCGATATGCTTCGCCTCTTGGCCGTCATCCTTCAGAATCTGCCCCTGTGAGTACTCCCAGTTACCCATCCAGCCAATACTCTTAACGCGTGTTGGGCTTTCTTGGTAGTAATTAGCACCGTAATAATCCGTTCCGTAGTCAAGCCGCTCTGGCTGCTGCTCGGCGACAAAGTTACCATTGGCTTCGAGGTGGCCAATCATGTAGTAGCTGCCAGTCGTCGAGCCATACTGATAGCCATTAGCACCAAAGAGCAGCGCGTGCTTGGTAGTCTTTGTTTGTGGATCATAAAAGCTCTTAAGGTTAGGGCACTCAATAAGGCCAAGATCTTTGCCATCAAGCGTGCTACCGTTGAGCATGGTTGCGCCTTGGTATTCCCACTTTTTTCCGTCAGTACTTGAGTAGATACCAACCTTATCGCCCTCAGCAAGATACATCATCAGCTTCTTGGCAGATTCATTGTACCAGACATGTGGGTCGCGGAAGTTCTGTTCTTTGGATTTTGCCTTCATGACTGGCTGGCTGTGATTATACGGGTGATAGGTGCGGCCATCATCGAGCGAATATGCCGCATATTGGTGTTGACCAGTCTCAGTATAGCTCGTAAAGTAGGCAATTATTGCCGTTTTGGGCAAGTCACGGAAAAATCCATTACGATTCTGATACACCGAACCCGAGGCAACTGCCGACCAGCCATTAACAAACTTAGGAATCGCCACACCAAGATCTTCAAAGTGCTCCCAATCCTTCGTGCGAATATGGTACCACTCGGTGCCATCGTTGCCCGACCTGTAGTTTTTATTGAGCAGGTAGTAAAGGTGGTAGTAGTCATCCGTTCCTTTGAAGATTGTCTGGATGTCATTCATGAAGCCTTTTGGTGTATTGTAGTGGTTTGATTGCTGGAATCCATCAGTATTGGTGTTGGCAGTAATGTTAGATAGATTGCTATTGCGAGAATTCTGAGCAGATCGCGCATAAATATAGCTTGACCCCACACTCAGCAGCGTAAAGCCCGCTACCAGCGCAACAAGGGTATACTTTGTCGTATTTTTTTTCGTTTTGATGGTTTTTAGCATGGTGCTCCTTAGATTTTTCTTGACATTAGCAAATCAATAAACGGTAAATTATCGTTGTCGTTCGTGGTGTTCTCCCGTCGTCTTTCTTCACTCCTCTCGTCTCGATTGCTCGAAACGAATCCTTACTATCTAGCTAACCAGAAACGCTACTTTATGTCAATGATATCGTTTCGTATAGTACCTCATTATACTGCGTGTTCTGACCTCTTATTCAAACTCGCCACCGAAAATGCTATACTACGTATATGTCCAAAGAAGTTATCCTCACCGGAATTCGTAGCAATGAAGAGCCAACGCTTGGCAATTATCTTGGTGCTTTTGTGCCAATGGTACAGCTGCAGCAGCACTACGCTGGGCGCTACCAGCTCAATATGTTTGTACCCGACCTCCACAGTTTTACTACACCGATCGACCATACGACACTTTACGAGAATACGCTGACAAACCTCAAGTACTTCATCGCAGCAGGGCTCGATATCACCGACGAACATACGTTTCTCTACCGGCAGAGCTTTATCCCAGCGCACAGTGAACTCACGTGGATTTTAGATTGCTTTACTGGCTTTGGCGAGATGAGCCGCATGACGCAGTTTAAAGAAAAATCAGCCGATAACAACAATAACGTCAGCGTTGGACTCTTTAATTACCCTGTCTTAATGGCAGCTGACATTCTTCTTTATAACGCTCGATGGGTGCCAGTCGGTGAGGATCAGTTCCAGCACCTGGAGATTACCCGTGATATTGCACTGCGCATGAATCATAAGTTTGGCGAGCTCTTCACTGTACCAGAGCCAACTGCCAAGCAAACCGCCTTCATCCAACGCGACACCGGTCTACGCATCCGCAGCCTGACGAACCCAGAAAAGAAGATGAGTAAGAGTTCAACCGATCAAAAGTCCAAGATTAACCTCGCCGACACCCCCGCCCAAGCGCGCAAAAAGATCATGGCTGCCACAACAGACTCGCTTGGTGTTATCAACTTTGACTGGCAACGCCAGCCAGGCATTACGAATCTACTTCAACTGCTTGCAATCTTGACCAATCGCCCACAAGCCGAGGTGAATGCCGAGTGGGTAGGGCAGACCCAATATGGTCCACTCAAGCGTGCCGTAGCTGAGGCGGTAGCTACCTTCCTGACTGATTTTCAAACACGGCTCGCGGACATTTCCGACGAGACACTGCTTGCTACTCTCGAGCGCTCTGAGCGAGCGATGAATGAGGTCGCTAGCATCACGCTCCTCCGCGTACAAAAGGCGGTTGGCCTGCGGAGTACATCATGAGTAGAGCGCGAGATGGAGTCATTGTATGAAAATCACATCAAGCGACCTCCTTGCTATCTTACGCCAGTTTCGTCAGGCAACTGACGATAATGTCCCACGTCACATCGACCAAATCACCAGTAGCCACCCAGAGCCTATCAACCAGCTAGTGCGCTTTCGCTTCGACCGCCGGCAGTACTTTTTGCTCATCGACGACACAGCGGAGGATCATGCATCCTACATCATGCAGCAGATCTACACCGCAAAAAGTGATGCAACAGGGGAAATTCTCTCCAACCCACTCAGTGACATCGCAACCTACGGCCTACCATTCAAGGGTAAGGACGTCTATCTTTTTCAGCAGCAGCGCACCACCCAGCGCCTTGATAGCCTGCTTGCAACGCGCCACCCCGAGACCAGTCGCTCTACTTGGCAAAAACACATCAAAGCTGGCCACGTCGCTGTCAACGATAGAGTCGTCTGTCAGCCACGCCAGCTGGTAGCAGAGACCGACAGCATTGCCATCAACCTACCTGATGCAACCGACCATAGCGACAAAACCCTCCCGATCCTCTACATCGATGATGATGTAATTGTTATCAATAAGCCAGCTGGTATCCTCACGCATAGCAAAGGTGCGCTCAACGATGAATTTACAGTAGCAGACTTCTTCCGGCGCTATACTTCGGTTGGACTAGAGACAAATCGGCCAGGGATTGTCCATCGACTCGACCGCGACACCAGCGGAGTAATGATTGGTGCACGCACACCCGAGGCCTTCCAGCGGCTTAAGAAGCAATTTGCCGAGCGCCACGCCAAGAAGACGTATCTAGCGGTCGTGGCAGGGCAACCCCGTCAGCAGCAAGCCAAGATCGATGTCCCGCTGGGGCGCAACCCGACCGCGCCAAGCACCTTTCGAGCCGATCCACGCGGCAAATCTGCCCAAACAATCTACAAAGTACTCGCCACGCAGCCCAGCCTGAGCTTACTCGCTCTGCGCCCCCGCACTGGCCGGACACATCAGCTGCGTGTCCATCTGGCCTATATTGGCACACCGATTGTTGGTGATCGCATCTACGGATCAGTAGGGGAGCGTCTCTTTCTGCATGCCTACCAGCTTGAAATCACAACTCGTGCTGGCCTGCGCCAGACGTTTGTTGCACCACCGCCAGCAGCCTTTATGGCACTCTTTCCTGAGGGAGCCGATGTCATCGCTCGTTTATAACCCCCGTACCGAGCAGCGTCTTGCCCAGCTTGCGCAGCAGCCACCACAGTCATTGCTTCTTGTTGGTGCGCCTGGGCTTGGGCTTATGACCGCAGCACGACAGGTTGCGGGCCGCACCGCACTTATCCTCCGGCCCCACGCCAGCCAGGGCCATGATGACCAGCAACGCGGGACAATTCGCGTTGATGACATCCGCTCGCTTCACACACTTACTCAGGGCAAGGCAACGGCTCGGCAATTTGTCATTATCGATGATGCCGACCGGATGACACCTGCCGCCCAAAATGCCTTCCTTAAGCTCCTCGAAGAGCCACCCTATGCGCTTCATCTCATTCTCACCAGTCATCAGCCCCAACGCTTGCTGGCAACAATTCGCTCACGCGTCCAGACCGTCCGTATCATCCCACCCCAGCAAACCCAAACAGCTGCTCAGCTTGGCCAGCTTGGCATTATTGACCCGACGCGCCGCGCCCAGCTGCAGTTTATTGCTCAGCAGCAACCTGCGACGATCGCACGCTTGGCCGCTAATAACGAGGAGTTTCGCACCATTGCTCTGGCAATGACCGACGCACGCCACTATATCACTGGTGCTACCCGCCAACGCATCGTGATTGGGCAGCGCTATAGCCACGATCGAGCTCGTGCATTGCTCTTACTTGAGTGCGTGTTGCACATTATATGGCATACACTTCGGACGAAACCATCGCGGCAGCTGCTTACCCAGGCAGAACATATCGCACGCGCACACGAGCGCATTACTGCCAATGCCAGCGTGCGGATTCAGCTGCTGGCATGTGGTATACTATAACTATGTATGGATTATTATTGGTAGCCTGCGCTGGCGCTTTTGCCTTGTGGCAGCAGCAATCAGTTGCCGAGACCACCTCACAATTACCAATGCGCCTCTCGGGTAAGCTTGATCGCCTGTGGGAGGTGGCTCAGGAGTCACTCCGCGATCGACGTTATCTCCGCGCCGAGAAGGCACTGCTCACGATTTTGCGGGTAGACGAGCGTAATGCAACCGCATATAATCGTCTCGGTATTTTATACGCCAAGCAGAAGGCATTTGATGATGCGATTGAGTGTTTTGAGATCGCTCAAAGCCTCGAGCCAAGCGCTTCGAGCTTGCATAACGTTGGCCTCATCTATTACGAAACCAAGCGCTACGACAAAGCTGCTCTCGCCTTTGAACAAGCACTCGCAATGGAGGATAAGCTCGCTGCCAGACATATTGCCTATGCTAAGGTGCAGGAAAAGCTCGGCCATAGTAAGAAAATGCTAGAGTCACTTGAGCGGGCTGCCAAGCTAGAGCCTGGTACTCAAACATATCAGCTCCTGGCCGAAGGTTACGAACGAGCTGGCGACCACAAAAAAGCTCAGCGCATCCGCGCCAAGATGCAACCCCAGCCTACTTCTGCGCAACCACCGCAGCAGCAGCACCGAGCACAACCAGAGCCTCGCCAGCAACCCCAGCAACGCATTACTGTGCCGTCTCAGCAGGTAGAGCAACAACCTTCAACGGCGTATTACCATCCACCGGCTGCATTGCCTGCTCCAGCAGCGCCAGTGTATACTCAAGCACCTCCTCAGCCGCAGCCAAATGCTGCATACAGTCGACAGTCCGCTGCTGTTCATCCGCCAGCACGAGCCCCAATGCCCGCCAACCGCATCCAGCGCAGCGCGCCACGCCGCATTACGATGTAGCGCCAGCGGTATAAGGTAGATAAAGGCTAAGTACAATAATAAGGCAGCAGTATGTATGCTGCCTTATTTACATTCTCAGGGCGGGGGTTCTCGCTGCGTAAGCCTGATATATCACTATCCTCACTACACATACACAGAATTACCACACTTCCAACATTATTCTTTGTGCGTCCATGCAGAGAGTAGGGAATATGTCCTCACCAATTACAGCTACTACGTAATTGCAAAAAACAAAAAAGACCTCCTCCTTAAGAAAGTCTTCGCTATATACGTATGGAGCCGCTTTACGGATTCGAACCGTAGACCTACTGTTTACAAAACAGTTGCTCTGACCAGCTGAGCTAAAGCGGCAGAAATGGTACCGGAGGTAGGACTCGAACCTACGAAGCTAAAAAGCGGGAGATTTACAGTCTCCTGTCATTGCCACTAGACGACTCCGGCAAATAAAATGAACTAACTGTGAATTAGTATAGCAAATTTTTTGCCAATGTCAAAGTGCGAAAAACACAAATCACACAATCTCTTACGATCATGCAACGTACCTCTGTTAATAAAAGGACTTTTGCGATATACTGCACTCTATGACAAAAAAGTATTTCGATCATATTCTTATTGCCGCTACGCTCGATAGGCCGCCACAGGCTCGTCACGTACGAGAAGATTACCAGCCAACCGAGTGGCCAATATCAGAGGAAGAGCTCCGCAGACATCCTCTTATACCACTTTTTCCATCCCTTGTTGTGCGAAAGGATAGCGAGGTAGACACTAAACAGCGTGACAAAATAGCCAACCATGTCGAGCAACTTGCCCGCGACCTCACACCATTTACCGTGCAATGGGGCCGCGAGATAGGGATGAGCGGGTCTGCAAAAAGCCCTCTCCATGCCAAAGAAATCACTCATGGCCGTGATAAAATCCTCGCCATCCGCAATGCACTTGGCTGTCTAGCTATGGAGTTGGAAATACTTCATAATGCGCCCAGCTCACTGCTATATGCTCAGTATAAGCCAGGTAACTCACTAATGTCGTCGACCATAAGAGAAAAACAAATCGACTTTATTAGCATATTTACTACTCGCTCCTACGATAAATCGAGTCCTCTCGGTGGTGGGCCTCGGTCGATCACCCGGTGCGACTATCCACTTGGCTTATACTGCACTCCACGATCATCAATTGAGTCTTATAGAGACGACTATCCAATAACTACAGCGGCAGCTTATGGCTTAGCCGAAGTTACTCCTCCACAGCGAGGCCGTCACCAAGCACCAGCCCCAACAGGTCGTGTCTATCGGCTACCACGCCACCGCCGGCCGGTCTAAACTCGTTTCTGATAGTACTCGGCAAGGAAGAGGGCTTCTCGCCATATATTTCAGCGAGCGAAAAACATCCTCACTACCCTCACTATCGGTCAATAACAAAGATCACCCCAGCAATGGGGTGATCAACAAATTCAGCCATGGAGCCACGATCGGGGCTTGAACCCGAGACCTCATCCTTACCATGGATGCGCTCTACCAACTGAGCTATCGCGGCATTACTTGGTATTCTACCATACGAGGTACGTACCAGCAAGCCTTACTGATTTGGTTCTTGGTGCGCTCATTCTGCCAGCACACTTACCCTTACTCTTCGCTGCTTCGTCTATAGAGCATGCGAGGTTCTACCAGTGGTCAGCCTACCTCATATAGCATCTATGACTTGGCTTTTTGTGCCATACTCAATGTCACAATTGGGGAGGTTATGATACGTCTATACATAATTCTCCTAGAATCCATTGACAAATGGGGGTATTCGTGGCTACAATACATATTATCTATCGTTCGAGCGATCTCTTGTCGATAGAGTGTTTGTACGATAAAGTTTCGTGTTAGAATAAGGATAACCATTAAATAAAGAGGAGTCTATGGCAATGGCTGGTTTTATACAGTGTATGGAAGTAATCGACAGGTATCGTTGGTGGATTGGAGGGGTGATATTCCTCATGGTCGTCCTGAGTTGGTGGCTCCGCGTGGCGAGTGCCCGCAAGAATAAAACTTACACTGCAACACTCCGCAAAAAATACGCAGTCTTAGTCGTTGCTGAGGATGAAGACCCGGAAGTTTTCGAGAGCTGTCTCGCCAGCATCAAAGAGCATAGCAAGCCAACGCAGCTACTTGTCTCGATTAACGACGCCTCGCGCGCTCATCAATCTCTCCGAGCAATCGCCAAGGAATACGCGACAACGGTGGTCGAGCAGCCTGAGATGATGAGCTATGATGCGCAGCTTGCCTCACTGATTGAAAAAGTGCGGCGTGTAAGTCTTGTGATTGTCACAACCCCGCGTGCGCACTGGACAACATCGACAATTAACCTCCTTTTACCCTTTGCCGAGTCAACTATTGGGCTCGTCAGTGGCCGCCAACAATACACTGGCGGGGCGACGCTCTCTCAGCGAATCGGCAGTTGGCTCCTCGATATGCAGCAGCGTGTTATTCTGCCCATGCAGAGCCGCCACGGCCAGGCTTATGCTATAACGAGTGACACCTTTGCCATTCGGCTTGAGCTGCTCAAGCACGTTACCCAGAGCAGTGCAGTAGTGCAGCCATGTGCCGCGCATCATCCGTCAAGTATCGCACTGTCTCTGCCTGCACACTACCACGCAGCCTACCAGCACAGTGCTCTCACGCAGATCAACCACCCGGCAGAGCTCTACCGGATTGCAAGCAGCTATACCCAGCTGAGTCGCGCCGCCTATTGGCAACTCTGGCATCAGCACGCACGTATCTGGCAAGCAGGGCTACTTGTCTGGCTTACACATATTGGCTTTTGCTTTGCAAGCTTACTCTATCTTGGGGCGCTAATCGTGCTTAGTAGCACGCTCGTCAACAACGTATACAGTGCTCTGACTGGAGCCGCGACTACTGCAACGCTCTGGAGCAGTGTAACGATCCTTGGGCTCGTGCTTGGCTGGTTTATATGGCAGGCCATACGCAATATTCCACACCTTAAGCATCACCCACGCGACCTATGGCTCCTGCCACTCTATCTTCCTATCGCTGGTAGTCTCGCGCTCACGAGCAAACTATGGGCGCTCGTTACACTCACTCGCCACCACGCACCTGCTCCATCGAGCGCACTTCGTCAATATGCAACTGGTCTCGCGGCAATTGTCCTGCTGCTCATTACAGTGCCACTCGCATATGTCGTAGCAATGATCCCAGCTCAGCAACCACAAGAAGCTCCGCACCGCCCTGCACAAACTGCTCCACAGCCGCAGCAGCAACGTGATAATCGCGGCAATACAGACAAGAAGCAAGCTAACCGCCCAGTGACTACCTCGAGTCAATCGCAAGCGCAGCACGCTCCAGCTCATTCTGAGAAGAAGAACCAGGCTACCACATCAGAGCAAAAGCCAATCATACTGACTGCCCAAGATGGTGACTCACAATCGCTTTTGGCACGGCGCTTCATCAAGAGTCATCACCAAGCTCAGCAGCTTAACCCTGCGCAGGCTGCATATGCCGAGAATCGCTTAGTAGCCTTGATGGGGCAGCGCGATGACATTGACAGTGGTGAGACCTTCACGGTGAGCAGTTCGCAGCTTGCTACGGTTGTTGCCGAGGCCCAAGCGCTCAGTGCTGACGAGCAGGCCAACTGGGCAACCTATGCCGCTGCTGAATAGCAAATCCTCATCGCCACTAGCATTACACCATGAGCTATGCTATAATCAACCAAGATGTTTTATAAAATCTAACGAGTAAAGAAATGGCAAAGAAGAACAATACAAAGCGAAAGATTATTGCTCTTGTGAGCAACCTCACCAAACACCGTACCTACGTAACACGTAAGAACACGATGAATACTCCAGATAAGCTTGTTCTGCGCAAGTATGACCCAATCGCTCGCCGGCATGCTACCTACACTGAGACAAAGAAATCGCTCGGCCGTAACGAGGTCAAACCGCGCAAAGGCTAGTCTTACCGCAATAACAATCAAAAACAGCATTCACTCACGAATGCTGTTTTTCGTGTCAGCGATCAATTGCAAAGGTTAGTATAGCTACCGATGCGGTTCTTTGATCGATTGTTTACATGTTACTACCTGTAGTCTTTGTTTTTCTGCGTCAGTTTTTACTCACTATTTTATTTGGGTGATGTTCCTAAAGGACTACCACTAGACCTGGCAACTGGCAAATGCTTAATCACCAGCGTAAGTGATAAGGCTTTAAGTAGCATTACTTCTTTTTAAGTAGCATTACTTCTTACTGTATTCTTAAAAGATAGAAGAGGGGAAGGGTATGGAAACTATCGCTCAGATTTCAGTGCTCAAGACTATCTATGGCGATACCCCTGGTGAATAGTGGCATGGCGCTCAGCCTGTGCAGTGGCAAGCTGCTCGGCAAACACGTCGAATGTCGCTGCTAGCCATAGACCGTCAGAAACCATCCGGTCAAGCAGCTCCATCGTCGGCGTTGCCATAGCAGCATAGATATAGAGGACACCGCTCGAGATCTCAATACTGAGATCATCAAAATGCGACACTATCACCGATGCTACATCAGGCGTGAGGTAGCGTTCTATCTCAACTGCTCGCCCAAGCTCACCATACACCGTATATTTCTGCATAAATTCTTCTGGTTGCGGCCCAAACATCCCGAGCCGGAGTGGTTGCAATTTATAGCTCGGGTAGCTAGCAATCTTGCCTTGTCGGCCAATAAACATATACGGTACATCACGGCGCGTGTACATATCTACCGCGGCTATCAGCCACTGTTGAGGCGAAGGCTTGGGACTATTGGCAATGCGCACCATATCTCGCCGCGACACAAGTGTGACATTATAACCGCGAATATTACCCACGCTATAGTGCCTATCGCGATGGGTCGTCGACATAGTGTAGCCGCGGATTGGGTGGTAGTCGTCATCTCGCGGGTTGATTGTCCCAAAATAAATTAAGCCAGCTTGCTCGGCAAACTGCTGCACTATCTTGCGCGCAGCCGAACGCTCTGCAAAAGCCGCTGGCGAAACCTGCCGCACGACACGCTTGACGCGGTGGGTAATGGCATCATGGGCTGACATAACTCCAGTATATCACTCCTTTAGGCAAAAAATACCTCCGTCAGGGAGGTTGGATACTATTGTGGCAGGGGCATGAGGAATCGAACCTCAATCTACGGTTTTGGAGACCGTTATACTAGCCGTTGTACTATGCCCCTCTGTACTGTCTCCAGTATATCAAATCTATAGCCAAACCGGAAGAACTTTATATGGTAAAGCGAATATTGATTTGGTTTATGCTAAAAATCCCTTGCACCACGCGGAGTCTGCTATAATAAAATACATGCAACCAACGCCTCCAGTTCGGCCCTTTGCAATACTCATGGTTGGCTTGCCCGGTAGCGGCAAGACATTTTTTGCCGCTCAGTTTGCCAAGGCCTTTGGCTCACCCTTTATTGACATTAACGAGCTCTCGGGCTACTGCCAAGACGATGCAGCTGCAGCAGTAGTAGGGAAAACATTTTTACAAGAGATCGCTAAAACCAAGCAGCCTTTCATATACGAGGGCGATAGCAACACCCGGGCTCGCCGAAGTGAATTTGTCCGCTGGGCACGTAGTGAAGGGTATCGGCCAGTGATTATTTGGGTCCAAACGGATGTAACAACAGCCCGAAGCCGAAGCGTCAAGAATCAGCGGCTCTCACGTGAGGCGTTTGATTACTACGTACGGCGCTTTAGTGAGCCCACCGCTGGCGAGCTCTATTTTGTCATCAGCGGCAAGCACCCGTACTCATCACAGTCCCGGGCTGCCCTGACCTTCTTAAAGCAAATCGGTCAACAGACTGAAGACGAAGCTCTGCCGAGCAAAGCACCAGCCACAGCTCCACCAGCAGCAAAGCAACGCACTCAAGTGCCACCACAGACACCAGCCAGTCACTCAATGCGCGCTATGTCAAGCGCCCCACGGCGAGGACAAATTCGTTCGGCACGCTACATTGTACAATAAAATAACATCTTGGCTAAAAGGAGGGAGGCTTTTATCTATGTCTTCTACGCTCCACGACGATGAGTTTGGTGATATCGCCATCAAGCGCAGCGCCAAAGCGCGTTCCATCACACTACGTCTCGCACCAAATGGCCAACTCTGCGCCAACGCCCCGCGGCACGCACCACTCTTTCTCGTCCGTCACAGCATTGCAACCCATCGTCAAGCACTCCGCCAGCTCCTGCGCCAGCATGCTGCACATATTTATCAAGACGGAGAGACAATTGGTAAACATCACTCGATCGCTATCATCCGCACACAGATGGTTGATCAGCCTACTGTGCGCATTGCGAGGCAAAAGCTGCTCGTCTCTCTCCCACCAGAGCATACTATAGACGAGCCAGCCGTTCAGTGCGCTATCCGACAAGAAGTTGCAACCATCTTGCGCCGCGAAGCCAAAGCCTATTTGCCACAGCGCCTCCACGAGCTTGCTGCGCGCACCAACTCAACCTACCAGCGTATTCGCTTCAGCCATGCGAGCACTCGATGGGGAAGCTGCAGCAGCACAGGTACAATTAGCCTTAATATCGCGCTCATGAAACTCCCCAATGAGCTGATTGATTACGTCTTGATCCACGAGCTTTGCCACACTCACCATATGAATCACTCGTCAGCCTTTTGGGGGCTGGTAGAGCGGTATGATCCTCACTACCGATCACACCGGCAGCGGCTTAAGCACGAAACACCAATGATATAGCATAAGCAAATATCACACAAAACGCTTGTGCCTACCGTCATACTCCAGGTATACTAGAAGCGTGTCGCCATACGCTACCAATAGCCAAACTAGTACTGTTGTGCGAGTCAGCAGCGTTGTCTTTCCGCTTCTACTTTTCGCGTATAGCAAACTCCTCGGTCTTGATGCAATGCAGCGCATCCCTGGGGCAGGTGAATGGTCTTTCTATGCAGCAGCCAGCGCTTGGCTTGCTCTTGGTCTCTACACCTGTTTCCGCCCGTCGCAGACGAATAAGCAGCGAGCGTGGCAACTCGGCTTGTATCATGGTCTCGCTGCGAGCTATCTGCTCAGTATATCTGGCGTAGCAGTGCCATTCACTTGTGCGTGGTCGCTGTTTATGCTGGCGGCTTTTGCTTATGCTGGCTTCTCTGGGTGGCTACTCAGTGCACTCGTACTTTTTGTTACAGCAGCGCTTGATGCATTTTGGCTGACGCCACAAAGTATTGTTGATATTACCACAACAACGTTGGTGACCTTTATGCTTGGTGTGGTCATTGTTGCCCTCGCATATCGCCACAATCTCTACCGCTCGGCACTGCATACCAGTCGCGAGGCAATGACCTTGCAGCACGATCGGCTTCTGACGATTATTAACAATCTCGCGACCGCTATTATTGCAACCGACCAGCAGGGCATTATCCAACTCTACAACGCTGCAACACTCGATTTGCTTGACACTAACACAAGCCCACATAGCAAGCTAATCGATACCATCCTTCCACTGCGCGATAGTGCCAAGCAACCAGTCTATCTGACCCAGCTGCTTCACGCTGCAACCGTTACGCAAACACGCGATGATGTGTGGATGGAAGTATCGGGCGAGATGCTCCGTCTTAGTATCATATTTTCTCCAATACGTGCGATCAATACAATGAGTGATTCAAGTGATGGCTACGTCCTTATCCTGCGCGACATTACGAAAGAAAAGTCGCTTGAAGAAGAGCGCGATGAGTTCATCAGTGTGGTGAGCCATGAGCTTCGCACTCCCTTGACGGCAGCCGAGGGGGCACTCAGCAATATCCAGCTCATGCTCCACCGGCGCGATATGCCGCAGCACACACTCAAAGACCACCTTGATGCAGCCCACGAGCAAGTCGTCTTCTTGGCCAAGATGGTCAATGACCTCAGCACTCTTGCACAAGCAGAGCGTGGCGCCGCTGACATGCCAGAGCTACTTAATGTCCGCACGCTTATGGATGATCTCTACCATCAGTATCGTTCCCAGGCTGCCAAAAAGCAGCTTACTCTCACGCTCGAGACATCACCGCGGCTGGGCCATGTCGTCGCAAGCTCACTATATGTACGCGAGCTTATCCAAAATCTCCTCTCTAATGCCCTCAAATACACCAAAGAAGGAGAGGTCCACCTCAGTGCGCGCAAGAAGGGTAATCGCATTATCATCGCTGTGCGCGACACTGGCATTGGCATTAGCAAGAGCGACCAAGCACACATCCTCGAACGCTTCTGGCGCAGCGAAGACTACCGCACACGCGAGACTGGCGGCACTGGCCTTGGCCTCTACATTGCTGCCAAGCTCGCGCGCAAGCTCGGTACACGCATCGAGTTTACCAGTCAGCTTAATCATGGCTCAACCTTCTTCTTTGCGCTGCCAGCTGCACAACAAACGACACACGACAAGCACACGAATCCTTAGTGATATATTCCCTTTAGAGAATAAAAAGCATATGTCCAAATCTGCCATGAGTAATAGCAGAAGTACAGTAAAAAACCATGTTTTATCCTTGACAACCCTCGCCATAGCGCGCTACACTAGGGCTTGACAGCCTGCAAAGACAGGCTATTAAATTTGGGGAGTATGCTGTGGCGAAACCAAGCAAAAAATCATCAACCAACCGCGTGACGCGCATCACCGCGCAAGACACCACGCCCACCAAAACCAAAACGTCAAAAGAAAAGACAACCTCTGTGGCATCAGTCAAAACCGAGGCCAAAGAACCAAAAGCAACTAAGCCAAAGCGTCAGCGCCGTGGCCCACTCTCAGCGATTCGCAATTATTTTGCTGGAGCCTGGTATGAGCTCCGTATGGTGCGCTGGCCCGATCGCGCAACGACATGGAAAATGTCTGGTGCACTACTTGGCTTTATTGCAGTGTTTAGTGCAACGCTTTTGCTACTTGATGCTGCATTTAAATATCTATTTCAAATTATCCTGGGGAGGTAGACAATGACAAAAAAACGCTACGACAGCACACGGCAATGGTACGCTATCCACACCTACAGTGGCTATGAAGAAAAGGTAGCCGATAGTATCCGCCAGCGCATTCAGGCCGTTGATATGGCCGACAAAATCTTCGATGCAATCGTCCCTAAGGAGAAGCAGATCCAGATCAAAAATGGCAAGCGCAAAGTCGTTGAAGTTAAGATTTTCCAAGGCTATGTCTTGGTCGAGATGAAGCTCACCGACGAGACATGGTACATTGTACGTAATACGCCTGGTGTCACAGGCTTTGTGGGGAGCGGCACCGAGCCAACCCCTGTAAGCGAGGCTGAAATTAAGAAGATCAAGAAACGCATGGGCGTGGAAGACCCCAAGCATCAGATTGACTTTAGCGAAGGGGAAGTGGTCAGTATTATTGATGGGCCATTCAAAGACTTCGATGGCACCGTGAGTGAGATCGACACCACCAAGGGCAAGCTCAAGGTAATGGTGAGTATGTTTGGCCGCGACACGCCAGTTGAGCTTGATGCGCTGCAGGTCAAGAAGGTATAAGCCTCACACGCAGTTTGCATTTGCATGAGCGATCCACTATAATAGCAACGTTACGCACTCAATACCAGTAGTAATTGAGTAAAAGGAAATATAATGGCAAAAAAAGTTATCGGCAACCTGAAGCTTCGTATTCCAGCTGGCCGCGCCACCGCCGGACCACCCGTTGGTAGTACACTTGGTCAGTGGGGCTTGAATATGATGGACTTCATCAACCCATTTAATGACGCCACCAAGGCAGATATGGGTAAGGATGTTATTGTCCATATCCAAGTGTTTGAGGACCGCACCTTTGCATGGCGCAGCCTCGGCCAGCCCGTTGATGATATGATCCGTGCTGCGATCGGCATCAAGAAGGGCAGTAGCAAGCCACACAGCGACAAGGTTGGGACGATCACCCGAGCGCAGCTTGAGGAAATCGCTCAGGCAAAAATGGAGCAACTCAACGCCATCAGTCTCGAAGGAGCTATCAAGACGGTGGCGGGTACTGCTCGCAGCATGGGCGTGGAAGTCACTGACTAATCTACTCGGCGCACATCAAAATACCTCTGCGTGCAGAGGTATTTTTGGTATAAATTGACATATTTTGCAATAGT
The DNA here is from genome assembly GCA_938036785.1 of uncultured Candidatus Saccharibacteria bacterium. GTDB lineage: Bacteria > Patescibacteriota > Saccharimonadia > Saccharimonadales > Saccharimonadaceae > Saccharimonas. Next base: position 20,612 of record CALHWE010000020.1, read on the forward strand.
ATTCTACAATAACAGTATGCGTAAACTCCTTCTCGACAAAATCTCTATACCAATCCTTATTCTTGGTGTGTTCGTCGTTGCGGCGATTGGCTGGTGGCTGTATGAGGGGACAATTGGTAGCTTCACAACGACGATCTTCTATGGGCGCTTCGATCGTGATGCAATTCGCCATATGGATGTGAGCTATCAGTCGGGGTATGCCACGAAGGGCTGGGATGGAAAGGACGGCCTTGTTATCGGCACTATCACTGACAAAGCGACGCGTGATCGCTTGCTAACTATTCAGCCCTTTACTGATTGCCCGCACGGTTGCTCAGGGTGGTACCATTACGGAGACAACCTCCCTCATCCTGAGTCGGTATTTCGGGACACCGCTATCCTTGGTAATCATACTATTCCACCAAAGAAGTTTAGTGATCAAGCTCGAGCAGCCATCAGTAGTGACAACCGCTGCGTGGCACGCTATTCGTCAAGTCATCGCACCAACGATGTATTTTGTTTTTCACCAAGCAGCGGGGCGTTTGTCTATGAGTTTGCTGAAATGAGTGGAATGTAGATAAATAGTATGCTAGTGTCAGTGAGAAAGAAAGCGATACTGCGTCGCCTTCAAATTAAGAAGCTATTGTAGCACAAGAGGAACGATTATGAGTACAAGTACGTCATCCACCCACGTCCAGCAACCACAAAATATACCAGTGCGCCACACTAAGCAGATGATACGGCTATGGCTCATTTTTGTTATTGTTGCGCTGATATCAGAGGCGATATCATATATAGTCAATTACCCTACAACCCACTACACACGAATAGCTCCAGTTTGGGCAGCTATCATAATCTTCGGTATGGACGCAATCTGCTTTGCGGCTGGCATGCTATGGCTTGGCCGCGGTAGGAGGCCTATTTCGCGCATCATCTATGGCTCAGCAGCGTTCTTAATGGGCGCATTTGCCTTCCAGGCTGGACATGGATTCATTCCCACCTCAATAACCATAGCACTGAGCTTCCTTGTCGCGACGCTTGCTACCATTCCTCGCTTTCACGTGCGTCATTACAAGCAGGTAGAGATAGCTATAAGTATATTGATTATCGTTGGCGCACTTGGGCTAGCATGGGCGTTTCGTATTGTTAGTATGTATCATCCACCTCTGCAGATTCATTAAATATCCAAGGATGCCAAACAAATAAAATAAAAACCTCACGCCCGAAACATCCATAGCGTGAGAGTAAGACATAAAGCAAAAATGGTCGGGGTGACAAGACTTGAACTTGCGACCTCACGGCCCCCAGCCGTACGCGCTACCAGCTGCGCCACACCCCGACAACGTCTCTCATTATAGCACAATTGGTGACACGTGCTCAAAATAACTACTCTGTTATTTTCACATTGTACAAGCTTATTATCTCATGCTGCAGGGCCCATATATGCTATACTAGAAAGGTTAATCAGTAATCGTGGGAGGCACCCAAGCCGCTTGCACCACAGAAAGGACACTATGGCAAAAAAAGCCGATCTGCTTGAAAAAGCAGCAGAGCTGAAACTCGATGTTTCAGAAAAAAACACCATTGCGGAGATTGAAGCAGCCATCGCTGCAGCAAACGACAAGGATGTCATTGCTCAGCGCGAAGCCACTGTTGCAAAGGCTGGTAAGCGTAGCCAAAAGGCTCTCGACGAGGCCGAAGCGAAGGCTGAGAAAGAAGCCCGCAAAGAGGCTGGCGATACAACACCTCAGGGTGATGTCGATGCAGCTATCAAGAAAGGGTCCGCACCAAAGGTTCGCCCACTAATTGAGCGCCGCGGCAAGGCCTATCGTAAGCTAGCTGAGAAGGTTAAAAAAGATAAGGTGTACTCGCTAGACGAAGCACTCCAGCTTGCGACTGAGACCAACCCTGCTAAGTTTGATGCGAGTGTTGAGTTGCACGTCCGCCTTGGTGTTGATCCACGCCAGGCCGATCAAAATATCCGCTCGACAGTTGTCTTGCCACACGGTACAGGTAAGACTGTTCGCGTTGCCGTCTTTGCACCAGAAGCTGAGGTTGCAACTGCTACCAAAGCAGGGGCAGACATTGCTGGCGAGGAGGCTATCATCAAGCTGCTCGACAAGGGCACGTTAGACTTTGACGTTTTGATCGCCACCCCGCAGTACATGCCAAAGCTTGGTAAATACGCCCGTCTGCTTGGGCCAAAGGGTCTGATGCCTAACCCAAAGAGCGGTACTGTAACAACCGACATTGCAACTGCCGTCACTGAGGCAAAAGCTGGTAAGGTAGAGTACCGCGTAGACAAGCAAGCCGCGATTCACCTCAGTATCGGCAAGGTAAGCTTTGGTACAGAGAAGCTCCGCGCTAACGCCGATGCCTTCTTCGCCAGCTTGCAAGCTCAAAAGCCAAGCTCACTTAAGGGTGTATATGTCAAATCCATCGCAGCTGCAACGACGATGGGGCCTGGCATCAAGGTTGAGCACAAACTCGACTAGTAATAAGAGTATAGCACTCGCCATAATACTGCCAGTCGGGGAAGCTGGCAGTATTATTTATGTGCCTACCTATGCATGATATGATGGAATGAGTGGTGATACTCTCATACAATTCATTCATCACCACAGCAATGGAGGTGCTTATGAAAAAATATGTCTACTCGCTCGTTGGTAGTGTTGGTTATTTTGAGCGATTTTTGCAGCCACAGACACCAGAGCAGGTTGCACAAAAGGTGAGTGAGGCTATTGCTGACCCAACTGTCCTTGATGGCAACCGCTGCTTTAGTATCTGCGTGTGGGCCCTGCCAGATGGTATTGCCCATCCAAAGAATGTACCAAAGGATAGCTTGGCTGATGGCTACTACATGCAATGTGCTGGGTCGAATACCGGCATGACTATAGAAGTGCGCGTGCCAGATCCAGACAATCACACGGCTCAGTATCCATATATCCACTATGTGATTGCCCGAAAGCCAGTGGCTGATAAAGAGCGATTCGTTCCACTCACCTGGCAGCACGATGGCGAATCATTTACGATTCGCATTCATCCAGAAGAGGTATTTACTGGAGAACAAGCTAGGCAGATCTTCACAGATTATATTACAAAGGGTGCTATACCGTCTGAATCTGTTCTACGAAAAATTGATATATAGGACGTGGGGTATTTTGCAATGAAATTAAGAGGTCACATGAATGACTCAGCATCAAGGTAACTACATTGTCATTGAGGGAATTGATGGCACGGGCAAATCCACACAAGTGGAACTTCTCGCCAAACACTATCGAGCTCAAGGCCATTCAGTGACGATTGTTGAGGAGCCAAGCAGCGATAACCCAGCCCAGACTACGCCAATTGCTCACTACCTCCGCACCGTTATTAAGAACGGCAATCTCCGTCGCGATCCAGAGATCAATCTTGCTCTGCTGAGTGCTGCCCGGCACGAACTATGGCAGCAGATTATTCAACCAGCGCTGGAGCGGGGCGAAACTGTCCTAGCGTCCCGTAATTATTTTTCGACACTCGCATATCAGGGGCATGGCGAAGGCCTGAGTCAAGAACATATTCGGCACATTACCGGCTTATTTACTAGTCAGCGTTACCTTACGCCAAATCATCTCATCATCCTCGCACTCAACGATGAGAAGAAGCGTATGCATAGCATCCAGCAGAGAGGTACGCCTACCACAGCTCCCGACACTTTCGAAACACAAGGGAAAGACTTCCAGCAACGCGTCCACACAGGCTATCGTATGCTTGCAAAAGACTACCAGATGCCTATAATCCAGTGCATCAGCGATACTGGCAAACGTAAGTCTCCGCACGAGATACAGCGCGAGATCCTTTCGATTGTTAATGCAAATTACAAGTAAAATACCCATGGGGCTATTTTACACAGTAAAACCTTAGTGGAGATCATCATACACACCTCTACACTTGCATAGCGCAAAACTCTCTGATATCGCGGCATTTACCCACTGTCTATAACAGTATAGACATGCTCTTCAGAGGTCAACACTTGTGATTTTTTAATATCTTTGCTACAGTTGTATGCACTGTGTCGAATCCAACAAAAGAGCGTACAGCTAACCCAGTAAATAACACCTTAGCGCACGAGACAAATGCGGGCTTTGATAAAGATCGATACGATTTATACGAAAAAGCGCTCAATCTCACTAACACACCAGAGTCTAAAACAAAGCGAATCGTATCAGGCTTGAGCCTCATGCGAGATTTTGCTGGAGAGCTATTTGCAAAGTACAGCAATCACAGCGCCTATACTGCATACTTATTGTATACAGCAGGCAACCGTGATGAACTGCTCAAAACGGAGAACCTTGCCAGCCTCCGCCACAAGATGCTCGAAGATCATAAAAAACAGTGGGAAGTAGATGCATATAAAAAGTTTAACCAAATTGTTTCGATGCTGCAGGATACCAGCCAGCTGTCAAGCGCCTGGAGTAAATTTCTTAATACACAGAAGATGTCATCTGACCCAGACGCTCAGAACAAAGAGTCTCTATACACAGCCATTACGAAAGCTCGAAAGCTCGAAAAATCAAAAGGAAGGATAAAGCCTTCCTCTGCAGAGAGTCAGTATCTTACAGATGAACAGAAGCAAAGTCAGCTTCTTGAGACTGCAACACACGACCGCATGCAAGCAGAGAACCTCATGCAAGAGCTGTGGCAGCAGCCAATGAATATGCTCAATCTTGATGACCTTTTGGATGCAGGGGATAGTGTTGGGCTTTCGACTATTTTTATGGAGGCTGTCAACACGCTCAATAAACTCAACAACACTCGCTATGATACATCGGAAGCGTATGAGCTAGCCTACAAGAGTGAGGCATTGCTTGCACCACTGTGTGAGATTATTGGCTTTGATGGGCTTGCAATGGCGCTGCGAAGCAAGGTGATATGCCTCCAACTGCGCAATACCGGCCAAGGGCATTTTGTGGATCTCGCTGAGCGCATCCTGTCGGAGTTTGGTGTGCTGGGTACTACCGATACTGACAACCCAGACCAAGTCATCACTGCCGAAGAGCGCAACCAAAACTATTGCAACATTACAGAAAAAATTCTCGCACATATGATTGGCAAAATGGACAAAAGCGGAGGTGACAGCAAGCTCGTCCTTGGCCAAGAGTCAAACCATAATATTGTCGTGGGAAATGGTAATTGTAGTTATGGGTGGCATACTGAACTCCGAGCCGTATGGCGGCTCAAGTCTGTTGGCTCTCTCGCACGTAAGCTTGCAGAAGGAGCAAAAAAAGCAGAGAAACAAAAGAGAGAAGACTATCAAAAAATCCGCGCCTCTATCTCACCAGACATACTGCAAGCGTATGATGACAAGATGAATAGTGTAAAAGCTAAAGAGAAAGAACGCCAGGATGGGCGAGAATTTATATCATACGAAGCCTTGCAAGCATATGATGCGGAAACGATAAAGATTTTGGACGATTTGAAGACTCAATACATCGACGAGCTCTGTGAGCAATTTAATGATATCACACCACAAACACTGCGCTCATTATCTCCACCGGAGAAAGACAGCTCACTCGAAGTGCCGTTTGATATCGATGGTATCACATTTATTACAGAGGATCGCGATGAACTGCTTGATGTGTTCTTGGATATGATCAACAATAACGATATTGTTACGCCACCACAAGATAAAGCTACGCAAAATAACAAGACTTCAACCAACGAGGATGATGACTATATTATTACCCCATACGCTGCACCAGGCCGAGACAAGATACTCAAGGTAGAGGGAGACATTCAATTCATTACGGATATTAAGGCTGCATTTGAGGCTCGGTATTCGGGTACTCGTGCCGAAGAGTATATTGATTTTAAGGAAGATAACAAGAAAGGTTTTCGTGTTGCTAAGATGACAGGCCTTTACGAGGATCAAGCCTCAGGTATTTTGCCCTTTGAAGTCCAGGTTCTCACCAAGGAGGATCGCGAGGCTACACGCCATGGCATAGCAGCACATATCTTATACAAGCTTGGTAAGCAGCTTGGCTATCAGCTCCAGCCGACAGAAGGGCAGCTCACGCGCATGAGCAATCTCAACAGGCGTAAGCAGGATTTTGGTAAAACAACCTTGCACCAACCAAGCCGAAGCCGTATCAACAATACGAACCGCAAAATCGATGCGATGCTTGCCCAAGCACAACTACACAGCTAAGCTACTTCCTCGCTCTGTTTACGCACTGGCACAAAGATTCCTCCACACCTTGCATCCACCCACCACCATCTGCTATAATCTCTCCCAGACATTGCCAAAGACCGTAGCGGGCTGTTATGCGCGACAAAGCAGCCGATAAGTATGCTACCGAGGGAATTTCGGATACGCCGTGGTTCTTACGCCAGCGTTTTAGTACGAAACTCGAGACTCGTCTTTGCAATCGTGCAGAGGCGATTTTTTGCGGCATATGTCGGACATTAACAATGCGGTCGGATACAACAACAAACCAGTAATACTGCACCCCTTCTCGGTGTGTATAGGTATTACAACTCCAAAGAAAGGATTTTATCTTATGGCAATTTCCAAAGATAAAAAACAAGCTTTGGTGGCTGAAATGAGCGAGCTTCTCGCAGAGGCAAAGGGCACTGCCGTTGCGACCTACCAAGGGACAAGCGTGGCAGATCTGCAGGCGTTGCGCCGCGAAGCTCGCGAAGCTGGTGTTGTCATTAAGGTGGTGAAGAACCGTCTCGTGCGTGTTGCCTTTGCGCAGCATGACACCTACAAAAATACCGACACTTCGGCCCTGGCTGGGCAGTTGCTGTATGCAATCTCGCCAGATGACGAAGTGATGGCAGCGAAGGTGTTGCACGAGTTTGCTAAGACGCATCCAACAGTTCAGTTGGTTGCTGGCTTTAGTGGCGAAGGTGAAGCTCTCAACACAGCCAACGTCACTGCACTGGCTGGCTTGCCAAGCAAGAATCAGCTGGTGGCCGAAGTGGTGGCACAGCTGCTCTCGCCAGTACACGACACTACCAACGCACTTTCGGGCAACCTCCATGCGTTGCTCGATGGCATCGAAGACGCCAAAGCGGCTGCGTAACCAAGCGCAGCATTGTACTAACGTTTGCACTAGGCAGACAATAACTCGTGGGGTAATTCTACCGCACATCATTGAAAGGAATCCATCATGGCAGATGTGAAAAAACTGGCTGAAGAACTGGTTGCTTTGACCGTTCTGGAAGTCAACGAACTCAAAAATGTCCTCAAGGACGAATACGGCATTGAGCCAGCCGCTGCTGCAGTTGCTGTCGCTGGCCCAGCCGCCGACGCTGGTGCTGCTGAAGACGAGCAGACCGAATTCACCGTCACCCTCAAAGAAGTTGGTGGCCAAAAGGTTGCTGTCATCAAAGCTGTTAAGGAACTCACTGGCCTTGGCCTGGGTGAGGCAAAAGCTTTGGTCGACAACGCACCAAGCCCAATCAAAGAAAAGGTCAGCAAAGACGACGCCGAAGCTGCCAAGAAAACCTTGGAAGAGGCTGGCGCTACTGTCGAACTGGCGTAATCACCCTACCGACCGCATTGATACCATCAGCACACCCTCTTGGGTGTATTTTTGGTTGTGTTCAGAAAATATCATGAACATCATGACTGTTACTGCTATAATTTTCTTGTCATTAGGCCATTACCATGGTATGCTCTGCTGATTATTGTCGGTAGAGGGCTGCGATGGCATGTTCAAGATACAGAGAGGGCAGGAGTCTGTCTCCTCTGGACACTCTTCGCTGGCTACATTCTCGAGATAGAGATTCTCATCTTTGCTATTTGCCGCAGTTTGCAAATCAACACTGGTGAGACGATCTTCGCTCTGACTGGTGGGGTATTGACTATCATGGGTTTCCATATGATAGCATCAGTGTCAACCGTTGATCACGTATTTGATAAGACTATCGACCTGTATGATAGCCTGCGCGGTTTCCCGTCAGAGATTAGTAGCCGATAACGAAAGGAGGTGCCCACGCACAGCAATCTGTTGAGCTCACTGCTCCGGATTGCTGTGCGTCACTCCATGTGCGTAGCGCTCTAAGCATCGTACCATTTTTACAACGAACTATTGGCTACCCCTGTTATTGCTGTGGATAACCACCAAGCGCCTTGACAAGGCCCCACCCCATCGCTATATAATGGGTTGATAACTAAGAAAACAGACAAGGAATTGCGAGAAAATATGTCTGAACTACCAGAGAAACAGGTGAAGCGATTGCGATCGCTGATTCAAGAGGCAGAGACAAACCTGGCCGCTGCAAAGGAATTATTAATGAGTATTATTGGTGACGATGGCGAAGTCGTCGTGCCAAGCAATAGCCGCGAGGAGGTATCGGGCAAAATAGTCGAAGGTATCTTTGACGGGCAGGTAATGGTCGATGCCGATGGCAAGAATTATCCTGTGCCAGCCAATTATGCCAGCAAGTCTAAGCTTGTTGAGGGTGACAAGCTCAAGCTGACGATCGCCGACGATGGTGGCTTTATCTACAAGCAAATCAAGCGAGTAGAGCGCAAGCAGATTATCGGCACGCTCACCCAACACGATGGCGCGTACTACGTGGAAGCACAGGGGAGAGAATACCGGATCTTGCTGGCAAGTGTGACGTTCTTCCGAATTGAAATTGGCCACCAAGTCACCGTCATCATCCCCGAGGACAAACCCGACGCAACGTGGGCAGCGGTGGAAGCACCGTTATAGCAGGTATACCTGCTGAGGTATACAGATTATGTTATGCCTCTACAGATACATTATAAAAAGCAACAACCGTTACGATGTGGAGCGGTTGTTGCTTTAAGGCGTAATTTTATACGTTTTATCTACTAGGCATATAGTCAAAATAAATTGACTACTGCTTGATAGTGAATTATTTCAGTGATTTACCATCTACTGCTGCAGGAATTGCCTCATCAAGGTACCATGTCCAAAATGCGCGACGAGCGTTAACGTCAACGTCTTCGGCAGCTTGCCAATTTAACCCGCGAGCGGCAGCAGCCGAGCAGGCGTAGCTCAAATCGAGTGAATCTGGCAATAGATCGTCATCCTTGAGGTCGCTATCCATATCGACTTCGTAGTACAGATCTCGGTGACAAGCTGACATCACAGCACTAGCCGCGGCATCGGCCACGAAGGTTGCTGGCTCGGTGATGCTGTCGAGCTCCACATCGAAGAGGAGCTCTTCAAAGTAGCTGCGTGCACGCTCCTCTGCTTCTACTGGATCAGCCTGTCCATCTGCAACATTCTGTGCGAGCGTGAGAAGATCTTCGACTCCAGAATCATCAGGGAAAGCACGATACCAAACATCCTGTACGTGGCGGACACACATTGTATTGAGCCGGAGGCGAATTTGATACGAGAGGTCGGCGTCGTTCTCATCGATCATTGCTCGCCAGATCGCAATACGGCGCTGTAGTGAGAGGATTGCTTTGTCGTTTGCAGCGAGTTCTTCGCGGCCGAGTTGTAGTTGTTGGTTGAGGTTGTTCATATCGATCATCTATGAGACTCCTTACTTACTAATTACAGACCACATACTACCATCCTGTGGCAGTTTTGTACAATTGCATGTATAGGATCAATGTAGAAGTTAATACTTCGATCGCATCTCCATCAATTCTGCGGTATAATATAGCAAATGAGCAGAGCACTATATCGGATGTATCGGAGTCGGTCGCTTGATGAGATTGTGGGGCAGTCGCATATCACGCGGATTTTGCAGCGGGCAATTGCTCGTGGGCGCATTGCCCATGCCTATCTCCTGACGGGGCCACGTGGGGTGGGTAAGACATCGATCGCCCGCATCTTGGCGCATGAGATCAACGGTCTGCCATACACCGATGAGTCAACTCATCTTGATATTATCGAGATCGATGCAGCGAGCAATAATTCTGTGGAGGATATCCGTGATTTGCGCGACAAGGTGCAAATTGCACCAGCCAGCAGTCCAAAAAAGATCTACATTATCGATGAGGTTCATATGCTCAGCAAGTCGGCCTTTAATGCCTTACTCAAGACGCTAGAAGAACCGCCCGAGCATGTCGTCTTCATTCTTGCGACGACCGACGCCGACAAGCTCCCCGCGACGATCTTGAGCCGGGTGCAGCGCTTTAATTTCCGAGCAATTAGTCCACGTGATGCAGCCAAGCATTTGGCGTTTATTGCTGAGCAGGAGAAGATTGCCATTACACCCGATGCATTGGAGCTGATTGCTGAGCAAGGGAAGGGAAGCTTCCGCGACAGCATTAGTTTGCTCGACCAACTACGCTCACTAAGTGATGAGACAATCGACCGCGCGATGGTCGCAGAAGTGCTGGGCCTTGCGCAGGATGAGCTAGTTGAGGAACTGCTGACTGCCTATGCTGCGGCAGATATTGGCCGCGCCGCTCAACTAATCGATGAAGCTGAGGCAGCTGGCACACCGGCCGAGCTTCTTGCCGAGCAGCTGCTTGGCATCGCTCGCCAGCGTGTTGTAGAGGATGCAGCACTGTTGCCATTACTCGATAAACTACTGGCTGTACCGCGAGCCGGTTGGCCGCGCATTGCACTGCTTACTGCTCTTGCAAGCCGAGCTACGTCACCAGCCACAGCACCTCATCGTCAGCCATCGCCCGCTACCGTCAGTGAGCCAGTTGCGTCATATACCCACTCACCAGCTGCACCATCACCGCAAGCATCTCCTGTAGCTCCTTCTTCAGACCCTCACCGTCAAGAGACAAATGGTGCGGCAGCATCATCGGCTGGTCAGTCTGGTACTCCAAGTGCTTCTGCTACTGATCATACACCAGCCAAGCAACCAAGCGTTTCTGCAGCAAACGACGAAACACCCGCAGCAAACTCAACTCCAGTTGACTTCCCATGGGAGCAATTTCTCGATGCAGTGGGAGCAGTCGGGGCGCGCACGTACCTCGCCAAGGCAGGCCACGCGTTTGACGGCCAGACACTAACGATCTACGCTGGCAAAAAATTCGCCAAAATGCAGATCGATCGCGCCCTCCCTACACTCAGCGCAGCACTGCACCGCCTCGGCATTACTGCAGAGATCACGGTAGTAGCTACCAGCAAGCCGCCCAAAGATCGCCAAAAAGCCGCCATTCTTGCTATGATGGGGGGAGGAGAAGAAATTACCATCAATGGCTGACCAATCACCGCAACCAAAAGGCAAAGTACCACCACAAAGTCTCGATGCTGAGATGAGTTTGCTTGGTGCGGTACTTATCGACGAAGAAGTTTTGGCCGATGCTAGCGAACACGTCGGCGCAGAAGACTTTTATGACAAGCGCCACGCGACGATCTTTGGGGCAATGATGTGCCTCTATGAGCGACACAAGCCAGTTGACCTTCTTACCCTGACCGATGAATTACAAAAAAAAGACCAGCTTGCCGAGGTAGGCGGCTCAGCCTATCTGACCGAGCTTACCAACTACGTCCCCACCGCAGCCCACGCCAGTAGCTATGCCGAGATTGTCGCCCAAAAAGCAGTGCGGCGACGACTCATTAAAGCCAGTGCCGATATTAGCCAGCTTGGTTTTGATGAAAATACCACCACCCAAGAGCTGCTCGAAAAGGCCGAGGCAGAGCTCTTTAGTGTGTCTGACCAGTCACTCAAGCAAGACCTCGTGAGCCTAGAGAGTATTCTCACCGATAGCTTCGACCGTATTGAAGAGCTGCACCGCAACAAAGGACAGCTGCGCGGCATTCGCACGGGGTACCGCGACCTCGACACGATGACGGCTGGCCTGCAGCGCTCCGACCTTATTATTATTGCAGCTCGCCCCGCCATGGGTAAGACGACACTGGTGACAAACCTCGCCTACAATGTCGCAACAATCGAGAAAAAGCCCGTTCTCTTCTTTTCACTCGAGATGAGTAAGGAGCAGCTCACCGACCGCATGCTCGCTGATGCCAGTGGTGTGGATAGCTGGAATATCCGTACTGGTAATCTCAGTGATGATGACTGGGCCAAGCTCTCCGAGGCAATGGGTGAGATGGCCGAAGCGCCCATCTTCATCGATGACACGCCAGGTCTGAGCGTCCTCGAGATGCGTACCAAGGCACGGCGCGCCATGCACGACCAGCAGCTTGGGCTGGTGATCGTCGACTACCTGCAGCTGATGCAGGCCAATGGCAACCACAATGGCAACCGCGTCCAAGAGGTGAGTGAGATATCGCGCGGACTCAAGCTGATTGCCCGCGAGCTCAATGTACCAGTCATCGCCCTAAGCCAGCTGAGCCGCTCGGTGGAGTCGCGCACCCCGCCAGTGCCGCAATTAGCCGACCTGCGTGAGTCAGGTTCAATTGAGCAAGACGCTGATATTGTCTCCTTTATTTACCGGCCAGGCTACTACGAGCCAGACAACCCTGAGTTCCAAAATATCACCGATCTCATCATCGCTAAGCACCGCAATGGCCCAGTGGGCAAGATCCAACTCTACTTCCACCCCGAGCGGCTACGCTTCATGAGCCTCGACAAGCGGCATGATTGATGCTATGCTATAGCTATTAAGCATAGGAGAACCACAGCAATGGTAGCCCGCACGGCATCACCAGGCGCGCAACACACCAAAGAACCGTCTTCGCCCTCACCGTCCTGCCCACCACTGGTTCGCTGTGCGATGATTTGTGGAGCACTTGGTCTCCTTGGCACTGCTGGGTGGCTGATATATCTTGGCTGGATGTTCGCAGTTTTTCTCTTTACACCGTATTTTTTATTATACATTAGCTTGGTAATTCTTTTTTGGTGGCTTAGTGTTACGCTTATTATCGAAGGAATTGCAATTATTCGTACATACGCCGGCCGTGGTAACCAGCGCTATCGCGAAGAGGGATTTTGGCTTACCTTGGCACTGTTCTTTCCATTACTGATAGCGGGTGAGGCCGTCTATAATGCTTTGTCTGCACAGCAAATTCATGTGTTTTCGTCGAGCCTACAGTTGTGCTTCTTCGGCATTATAGTAACTACTCTGAGTGCTGTGTGTATGTGGTATTCAATGGGATACTCAGCACTAATACACAGCAAAGCTGCGCGAAAAAGACTTTTAGGTTTTTAGACACACCACGCTTCATGAGCCTCGACAGGCGACATGATTAATGCTATGCTATAGTTATTACACATAGGAGGATTGCAGCAATGGCAGCTCGCACGACATCACCACATACACAACCTACTAAAGAATCATCTTCGCCTTCGCCATCCTGCTCACCACTGGTTCGCTGCGCGATGGTTGGTGGAGCACTTGGTCTCCTCGGTACTGCTGGGTGTCTCATATATCTTGGCTGGGCAGTAGCAGTCTCTGCCGTTGGGCCATTTGCGTTCCTGATTTGGATAGAATATGTCGTTGTAGGCTTATTTTGGATACTCGGGATTGCCCTCATTATTGAGGCAATCGCGCTAATCCATACTTACACTCGTCGCTCGGGGCAGCGCTACCACGAGGAAGGGTTTGGGCTCGGTGTTACACTGCTCTATCCACTGCTCGCAGGTGTCGAGATAGGGTACAGAGCACTCATACAGAGTCAATCACAGCAGGATATCATGGCATTTGCCAATCCTCTAGCGGTACTGATGGGTATTATCATGATCACGCTCGGCACAATATACCTGTGGTATCAGTTGGGACGGTCAGCATCAATGCGGCAAGCGAATAATGAAGCTGCGTCGCTCACATAAATGCTATTTATGGTATCGAGTGAGTTCATCCGTCGAGCTATGCTATAATACAACCATAAACACCTTAGTGCAATGAAGGAGACTCTATGGCCGTAGCTCAAGCAACAACCACAACGACTCAGACACCGCGCAGAATCATCGAGCGCCTCGCTACCATTCTTGCCTGCTGTGGGATTATCCTTATTGGCGTTTTTCTCACTCTTGTTGAATCGATGGGTATTTACATCACGTCAACTGGTTTTGAGAGAACAGAGCCACATGAGTATATCACCATGTTCATTATGCTTGTTTATGCAATCAACCTCGCCGTGCAAGCCGCCTATGTCATTATTCGCACGTTGCGTTCAGCGATTGCGCCATATCGTCAGCAAGCAGCAGCATGTGTGGCCATTCTTGGTTATTTTGTCACATTAGCGGCCGTATACCTCTACCATCACTATTTTGTTCAAGATGGATTCGGCCCACACACTTTTCTTCAGACGACGGCTGGTGCTGCTCTTGGCCTGGCTATCTCTGGTCTTGGCTCGCTCTATCTGTGGTATGTGCTACTGCGAACGCGCAAAGGGCAGGCGGTTCGCTCTTGAGCACCCCCACAAACTCGGGTATAATAGGGCAATATGGCAAAGCAAGTTGTCGACTACCATTTGTACCGCTGGCGGTATGGCCTCGGCTATGGTTTTGTCGTGGTAGCAATTATTGCGGCAGTTGTGCTGGCGGGGCTGTTTATCCCTGGCGAGTTGCGGCAAGGTGAGCTCGATAGCGCGCTGCAAAGCAGCCAATTATCCTTCCAGAATCTTACTCCTGCTATGGTTATCAATGCGCCGTATCATGGCTTGCAAAAATTAAGCTTTGCAGTGCTGGGTGTGACACCACTATCGATTAAGCTGCCATCTATGGCGATTGCCCTGATGACGGCGCTTGGATTGCTCCTTCTATTTCGCTCCTGGTTTTCGCGAAACATTGCGCTTATTACAACGATCCTCGTGACGATGACGGCGCAGTTTCTTTTCTTGGCGCAAGATGGCACGCCAGCTATACTCTTTAGCTGCCTCACTGTGTGGCTGCTCTATGCTGCAACGCGTGCCATTCGGACGAAGAAGTTTCTCTCCACCCTCTGGAAGGTGACGGCCTGTGTGCTGGCGGCACTCCTACTGTATGTACCACTTGGTATCTATGTCGTTGTTGCGCTTGGGATTCTGGGGGTATCTCATCCACACGCTCGTTATACAATTCTGCGCGTGCAGCGCAGCCGCCTTGCTCTGGCAGCCGTCATTGGTCTCGTGGCGATGCTACCACTTATCTACGCAAGCATCACTAACCATGATGTACTCAAGCAGCTCTTTGGCTTGCCGCTCGAATCAATCAATGTGGGGGCAAACCTTCGCCACCTTGGCGTCACACTCTTTGGGCTCTTTACGTCAAACAAATCGTACCTCGTGCAGCCATTGTACTCGGTCGGTATGATTTTAATTATGCTGATTGGTCTTGCCTCGCTCCTGAGCCACTACTATACAGCACGCAGCTATGCAGCGCTCCTGGTGGGGCTGCCGTTACTGGGCGTGGTGATTAGTAATCCACAGCTGGTGACCTCGCTCTTTCCGGTGGTGGCGATCATTATCACATTTGGCGTGGCGTGGCTGATTAACCACTGGTACCAGATGTTTCCGCGTAACCCGTATGCTCGGGTGGCTGGGCTACTGCCTATAACGCTCTTGATTGGTGGACTCACCCTTACTGGCATCGGGCGCTATGCCGAGACCTATCGCTACAACCCAGAGGTTCTTGCCCACTACTCCAGCGACGTCAAGCTTCTCAACAACCAACTCCAGGGTGATAATGTGCGGGTTGACCGCCCGATGACCCTTGCCGTGACTGAGGCGGAGCGACCAATGTACGAGATGATTGCCCGGTATAACGATCGATTGCGCGTTGTTACCACTGTGCCCGAGCAGCAAACTGTCTTTACTGCAACGCGCGCTTACCACCAGCAGCATCGCGACCTAACGCGCCCAGCGCATATTATCACCAATGCACGTGCACACGACAGCAACCGGTTTTATCAGTACGAGCCACTATAGGTGTCGTAGGGTGTTTGCCGGTAGACTACTCACCCTGGTTTAGAAGGTTTATTATTATTTCATCTGCATTGCTTGATACAGCTGCACCCACTGCCTAGGCTGGAGCTCTGATGGCTTACGCTCAGGGTTGATGCCAAGCTGGGCCCGCGGCAGGTCGGCGAAGCGCCGCGGCTCAGCATAATGCTGCGCGACAAATTGGCTGTACGCTGCCTGCTGATTGCGGGGCAGCCAGGGCTCGGTGCGCGGCAAGAGCTCAAGCAATACTGTATCGACGGCGGGTGGTGGCGTGAAATCTGTCCGGCGCAAGCGGTAGCGGATCCGCGCCTGCCACCACGGTGCCAGCTGAGCGCCCAGTGCCGCCGTAAAGTGGCGGTCGCTCGGCACAAGCTTGGACGCAAATTGGCGCTGGACGATGAGATAGATCGCTTGTGGTGGAGTAGAAGCAGTGGTGAGCATCCGCACGATATCGGCACTGAGCGCAAAGGGGATATTGGCAAATACTTTATATGGCTCAGTAGGAAGGGTAAGCTGGCGGATATCGGCCGCGATAGTGCGGACATGTGGCACGGCTGCAGTATGCCTGCGCAAAGCATCGAGCGCACGTGGCTCATTCTCGACCGCTACCACCTGCTGGCAGCGCCGTGCCAAGGCGCTTGTAATAACGCCGCTACCTGCCCCGAGGTCATAAACTGTATCGCGCCGGCGGATAGTACTGTGGCCCAGTAAGATAGCCGCCACGCGGGGGCTACGCAAAAAATGTTGGCCATGGCTGGCAACGCGCCGTTTCATACTGTTAGTGTAGCAAACAAGCCTATGCGTCGTAAATGCGCATAATCTCGCCTCGGCCTATTCCGTCAGCAAGCACAAGCGTGTATACTAGAAGCAATGGATACGAATGGTGGGATGACGATGCGCTACCGGCAAGCGGCCTATTATACTGTGCTAGCACAGCGTGCACTCTGGCGCACACTGCCAGCTGGCCAGCTATTACAGCCAAGCGATATAAAGCAGCTTGACTCGGATGAGCTTCGGGCAGCGCTTGCGGCAGACTTCGCGCTGAGCTTTAGCTTGGCTCAGATTGCGGAGTATGCTCAGTCGGGTGGCGCAGCGCCACTTATTATTACCGATCGCGAGCGATGGGCGGCAGCACGCGCTCATGCGCTCGTCTATGATATGTTACAACCTGGCTGCGACATTGCTCGCTCACAAGCGGGGATTGATGCGCTCTGCACGTTAACACACGACCCGCAAACTTCATTGTCTGACGCAATACATCTCTGTGACGCTCGTCTTGGTGGTGCACTCGCTCAGGCAAGCGGCAGGGCACTTGGCCAACCAGAGCAAATGATCTACTGCATGGTTGATAGCGCGGTCGCCCAAGACGATACCCCGTGGCACCTGGCGAAGCTCCTTGGCCCAGCGACTGACGGCACGATTATCCCGATCATCCAGCTACGGCCCAGGACGCTGCTCGCCACGCTTTCCACCTACGAGCTGCTTGCGCTTTTTGTTGGCTATGGGTATGAGCCGCGAATCGTTGACTGCACCATAGCCGACCCATACCAACCAGACGCCGACTACGCTGCTGCGCTCACCTGGGCAACCGAGTGCAATGCTGCTTTGCGCCAGCCAGCCCAACCACGCCCACACAAAGCCCGTCGACCACTGTTGCTTGTGCGTACTCCAGAACAGCTTGAAGCGTTACTCGCTGAGCACGAAGCACAAGAGAACGCGCCCGCGCCGGCCGAGCATGATAATGGCGATGTTCAGCCATCAAGCATTGCCCGGGCACAGGCAGCGCTTGCTCACCGCAAAGCAGATGGCGCTGACTCGAGCCAGGCAGGCACGCAGGCATGGCTTGCTCAGGTGCTTGCGTGGTGTGAGCCGGAGAATCTGTTTGATACAGCAGACAATCTCACGTTTGCCGAGACGAAGGCTCTGCCGCACACGGCTGCAGCTCATGCTGATAATGACTCCTCCTCACGCACCGCTCAGCTCACCACTACGCAGCCCGCCCTGTCGGCCACGCGACTACGCCGGCCAGCCATTGAGCCCTATGCGGTCGTTGCGACGCCACCTGGCACGCAGCGCAGCGATACACTCTCTAGTGTTGGTTCGTACTTGTCTGATCTTTCCAAGGGTGCAGCACCAGATAGCTTCCGGCTTTTTATAAGTCCGTCGCTGCAGAGCGGTACGCTCGCTCAGCGGCTTGCGTTGAGCCCGCGAGCTTGGCAGTGGGGCAGTCAGCCCAGCATAGCGCCACACGCACCAGATGGCCACACGATGAGCTACCCAGCAGCAGGTGCGCTACGTGGTATGCAGCTTGGTTATCTGGAGCAGGGGAGGCAAAGCGTCTTCGTTGGAGCGTCTCTGCATGAGGACATGAGCGCGGCAAGTCGCTCGTATACCGCAGCTCTGTCGAGCCAGCCACGCGGCGCATCGCTACCGAGCCTCAACACCATCCTCTCACATCAGAGCGCCGAGCAGGTAACCAATGCGCTTAATCAGCGAGACGCCCCAGCAACGGTCTACTTCCCAGCCGATAGCAACTGCGCGGTGGTGACGCTCGATATGATGCTGTCGAGCACGCAGGTGATCAATATATTGCATGCCAGCGATACCACGCAGCTTACCTGGCTCACCACTAAGGCGGCTCGAGCTCAGATGCACGCGGGCCTTGCTACGTGGAACTTCGCCAGTCACGCCAGTCCAGATATTGTGCTTGCCGCGTGTGGTGACGTCGCTACCACAGAGGTACTGGCCGCTATTGAGCTCATCGCGCATTCTTGCCCAGCTGCCCGGGTACGCTGCGTCAATATCTCGAGCCTCACGCCGCGTGGCTTTGGCACACTCGCTCAGCCTGTCTCGCGGCGAACGCTCGCGCGCACCGTGACGACAACCAAACCGGTGATTATCGCCTACCCGGGCGAAGAGCGCTCGCTTGCGGCAACGCTCTTTGCTTATGGGGTCGATAGTCGGCAGTTTGCTATCCATAACTTCGGCCTGGCACCTTGCGGCGACACGCTCATGACGAGCCTCATTAGCCAGCAGGCTAGCCGCTATGATCTTGCTATTGCCGCCGCAACGTGCCTTAGCGCAACAGGCGTTATCTCTCCAGACGATGCCCAGCGTCTCGCGGGGCATTGCCACGCAGCGATTGAGCAGTGCCTCGCCCACGCACGCGAGCACCACACCGACCACCCAATGGTCACCACCTGGCAGTGG
The DNA here is from genome assembly GCA_938036785.1 of uncultured Candidatus Saccharibacteria bacterium. Classification (GTDB taxonomy): domain Bacteria; phylum Patescibacteriota; class Saccharimonadia; order Saccharimonadales; family Saccharimonadaceae; genus Saccharimonas. Next base: position 39,565 of record CALHWE010000020.1, read on the forward strand.
CAGCAAGGGCAGTAGAGAAGCCCCGTGCACCACTCATCGATACCGCCATCACCTCGCGACACATGGTATACTAGACTATAATGAGAAAACCAACATTCGCAACAATCCAGCTCGAAAAGATCGTTGGTGGTGGGCAAGCTCTCGGCACGCTTGATGATGGCCGCAAAGCCTTCGTCTGGGGTGGGTTACCGGGCGAGACCGTCACTATTCGCATCACCAAGAAGAAGTCGCACTTCGTCGAAGGAGTAGTGACTGAGGTGCTGACTGCTTCACCCGAGCGTATCACGCCGCGCGACCCCGAGAGCTACCTCAGTACCAGCCCATGGCAAATTATGCCGCTGGCGAGCGAGCAGCATTATAAGGCAGCGCTAATCGAGGAAGCCTTTGAGCTGCACAATATCGTCCTGCCAGAGCCAATTGACATTTTTTGCGATGATATACCCTATGGCTACCGCAATAAAGTTGAGCTCAGTTGGTATAGCGACAGGGCAGAGGATGGCACCGAGACGCTCGACCTCGCGTTTTTTCGGCGGGGAAGCAAGGGTAAAATTGTCGTTGACGGGACGAGCTTAGCTCGGCCAGAGATCAACCAACTCGCCCGGCAGGTGCGCGACCTGCTGCGCACCAAGCAGGTGACGGCGCGCCAGCTCAAGACACTGCTCATCCGCTGCAACCAAGCGGGCAACTGCGTGTGGCAGCTTTATACCAAAGACCGCCTGCGGGATGTTATCAGCCCAGACGAAGCCGCCACTTTGTCAGCCCAGGGCGGCGAGATTATCTACTCCGACCCCCGCTCGCCAGCCAGTCGCATCACCGAGCGCCTGGCATACTTTGGTGATCCTGTCTTGCAAGATACCATTCTTGGCGTGCCGTTTCGCTACGCCACCGAAGGGTTCTTCCAAGTTAATCTGCCGGTCTATGAGCAAGCACTGCGCGATATGCAGCGGTTCGTCCCGGTGCAGGATAGCACGTCCCGGCCCACGCTCGACCTCTATGCCGGGGTAGGGACGATTGGCCTCACGATCGGCAGTGATAACGTCACCCTGGTGGAGATCAACGCCGATGCAGTGCGCGAGATGCAGCGTAATATCCACCAGCTAGGCCGCAGGGGCCAGGCCAAGGCCGTTCTCGCACCCAGTGAGCAAGCGCTGGAGTATATTACTCGTGATGCGCTCATCATTCTCGATCCACCACGCGCCGGTCTCCACACCGATGTTATTACCAAACTCCTCGCCGCCCAGCCGCAGCGCATCCTCTACCTCAGTTGCAACCCTGTCACCCAAGCGCGCGACGTGGCGCTTCTTGCTACGCACTACCGCATTGCCTATCACCGAGGCTACAACTTTTTCCCTCGCACGCCGCATAGTGAGCATTTGGTGGTGCTTGATCGGCTTGCGTAGTGGCTTTATATCGCGCTTATAAAAAAGCGATTCTTCATGATTCAGACATTGAGAAAGGAAATGCAAAAATGGGCGCACTCATGATACAAGTGCAAGTTATCTATACAGCTCTTATGGCTGGGATGATGCTTATGTATACTATTACTTTAGGACGCTATTTTGATTATATTTTAAAACACAAGATACCTAGCGCATCTCAAAATTGGGCACTGTTTCATAATAATACTCGAGTGCAGATCCACCACACAGCTGTATTGGTTGGCCACGCAATGTTGTCGATAATTTCTCTCGCTACCAACCATACGAGAGGGCTAACTCCACTCGTGGTTGCAGCGGCTGTTCCATTTCTTATGCTTACCACTCATGTGGTAACTGGCTTTGCCAAGGCGGAATTTTTTGTCAATGGTGCGCAGCGATTGGATGATGAGAAGACAGTAAAAACATATCTTGCATGGAATATGCCACTCCATATCACATACACTCTCCTCTATGCTGTATCGGCCGCTCTTTTGCTTACATTGCTATAGGTCTCAATCGTCAAGGATCACGAGGAAATGAGAGAACGTTTATCTTAATTGGCATAGCCAGGTAATAAGGTTATAATAAGTTTTATGCGACACTCTACTCGAAGAAAGATTATTATCGTTGGGGTTCTCCTTATGACATACAGTGCTATTATGTACGGTCTTCCCTATCTGCTTTTGGATGCACCGTTCGCACGGGTTAATGCAACTGAGACGCTCAAGGAGCGCTTTTCTCGCGAATATGCACAATCGCTTGATGTCAAATATAGCAAAGGGTCGCCTCGGCTCAGCCGCGAAAGCCCAAGTGGCACAGTACTTGGCTACGTCACAGACACGAAGACACGCCAGAAGCTGCTCAAAGCTCAGCCTTTTGCCGATTGCTCCGGTGGCTGCTCGTCATGGCAGCCGTATAGTGAGTACGGCAAAATATCACCACTGCTTAGTATCGAGCAAAATTCATCCCCCGACTCGCGCAACATTCTTCGCACCGCAACAGGAGAGGGAGGTCAGTGTGTTGCTCGCTACCGCCCAGAGTCGCATGGTGAGATATTCTGCTTGTCGTCTTCGACAGGGGCGTTTGCATATGGGTATGATGGTGCATCGTAGGGGTGCGGCATTTTGATCTTCATCAATTCTAGCCTCACTCTCCATATTTAGAGGACTACGACAACTTGTTCAGTATCTCCAAACTTACGACCATATAGCCATGTAGGGCCGCCATGCTGCTGAAGCTCAGCAATGATAGAGGGTGAGGTAATGGTGTCTCTCGTCGTTTGAAGATATTCTTGCTCACTCATGCCCTGTTGGATGTGATGTTTTCTCTGAACGACACCATGCTCGTACACTCTCTGCATAATTTCATCGAGGTTGTCCGGAATGTAGCGATCTGGCGTCTCTTCTCCCACGTCTTCAGGAGAAGGAGTAGATCGATTATTAGAAGAATTATCGTTCAAAACGAATCACCGCATTAAACTTCGCTCTGGCCATTCATTAACTTTTGGTTGCAGGCTTTAATGATGTGATTGCTCAAGTTGATGATTGTCTGTCGATCAGCGACGCCCATCACCTCTTGTAGCCATTGCCATCCTTTTATGTCAGGTGCATAATCGCCCATCGTAAGCTCGCCGATCACCCGTGTAAGATCAAACCATTCTTTCGCGGTAAAGGTGATGGTGACTGGTTTGTCGTAGTCGTATTTTTTGCCTGAACTCGACGCTGGGTCAGTAGATGACATATAAACTCCTTTATGGTATTAATGCTATACCAAACATATCTCGAGTTGTATTTTAAATCAAGTATCATTGCTAGAAACTGGTTGATTTAAGGCGTCGTTTTACCCCAACCCATTCCGTATCTCCAGCAAGGATATATAAGAATAGATACACTCATTATACAGGTGTAGTCTATCTATACGCCCCTTATGGCTGGGATGATGATTCTATGCTATTCTTTAGGGTATTCTTTATTTGTCGCTAGGAGAAGTAGTATTGTCCAGATACCTTCCCAGCTTCTTGGAAATATTTAAGTAATAATCAGCAGAGGAAAGGCCGTGCACGTTTTCCAACTGTCTCCATTCTTCCTCGTTAGGTGCATAGGGGCCGAGCGTGAGCTCGGTAATGAGTCCCATTAGTTTACTCACTTCTTCGGTTGTTAGCACAATCGTCATAGGTTCGTCTAGCATTTTGCGTATGACCTTATCGTAGGCTGATCTATCCGTATTATTCGACATAATAGCCACTCCTTCCCGAGGGTTAGTTTATTGTGTTAATTCTAAAAATACTATAAGACCCCCGTTAGTGCAAGCGTGTCAAACTAATTACTTGCACTACTCAGCACCGGACACCACCGCAAAGCGCCGGCTCACACGCCACGCCCACCACCATTGCAGTATGGTTACTGGAATAATAATGGCAATGCTGGGCCAGAGGAGGAGTAGGTTTGGTGGGGTGAAATCGAAGAATTGGCGGAGTGGGATGATGCCAAAGCTCACTACTGTCACGAGCAATACCGCGAGCATGTAGAGCGTGCGAGCAAGGTGGGCCCGCTTGTCGAGCTGGATGCCAAGCATGCGGCCAGCCAAAAATACCAGATACACGCCGTAGAAGGTCGCTACCAGCACCGTCATCGTTGCTACCTCGCCAAGGCGATCTGGGTAGAGTGTGCGGCCAAGCCAATACACACTAGCCACCGCTACCCCTGTGAGCACTGCAATTGGTGCCACCGCCAGCAGGGTGTCGTGCCAGAAGCGCCGGGGGTCAATCCGGTGCCGCGGTGAGGGCGGAAAGAGCGTCCACATAATCGTCGGCATCGTCACGAGGAAGATATTCATAAAGGTAAGATGGCGCGGCGCATATGGGTACATAATGCCGAGGGTAAGGGTAATGGCCAGCAGTACCACACCATAGATAATCTTATGGAAGAAGAGCACGCCAATGAGCTCAATAGCCTGCATGATACGATTACCTAGCTCCATTCCGAGGGGTAATGAGGTGAAGGAGTTGTTGAGCAGGATAATATCGGCAACGCGCCGGCTGGCTGGTGCACCAGCATACATCGCGACGCCAAGGTCAGCTCGCTTGAGCGCTAAGGCATCATTGACGCCATCGCCCACCATGCCAGTGAACCGCCCTTGCTCTGAGAAGTGAGCGATGAGCCGCTCCTTTTGCTCAGGCAAGACGCGGGCAAAGATTGTGTGCGTATCGGCCGCCTGGGCAAAGGCTGCATCATCAAGCTGGGCAAGCTCCGCCCCGGTGATAGCTGCCTCAGGCTGATGGATCCCCGCTGCCTTCGCGATATAGCTAACCGTCCGTGGGTTATCTCCGCTAATGACGCGAATCGTCACTCCTTGGCCCTGCAAAAATCGCACGGTGTCGACCACGCCATGACGCAGACTGTTGCGCAGGACGATTGCCCCCAGTGGCTGACCTGAGCCAGCGGTCAGCTGCTTAAGTGGCACAGTGCTGTCGGCAAAGCGGGCGAGCAGGAGGACACGCAGGCCGTCATTTGCCCAGGCGTCGATTTGGGCTTGCTGGGCTGGCGAGAGCGGGGCAAGCCGTGCCACAAACTCTGGTGCACCTAGCATCAGCGTTTGCACTGAGCCAGCAATCTCGGCCCGCACCCCCGCCATTTTCCGGCTCGATGAGAACGCCATCACCTCTTGGACGTGGGCGGCGGGTGCCTGGTGCGCGGCAAGAATTGCCTGGCCAGTCGCATTGCCACCACTGGTTTCGTGCGCAACCAGGGCAGCGTAGTGGGCGAGTTGTTCATCACTAGTCGATGTATCGAATGACGCAGCGTGCTCGAACATAACATCATCACTTGTCAAGGTGCCCGTCTTATCCACGCAGAGCACGCCAAGCAGTGCCATTGCCTCAATCGCTGAGAGCTTCTGGGGCAGGACCTTAGCCTGAGCTAGGCGCAGTGAGCCAAAGGCAAGTAGGAGCGAGCTCGCCAGGAGCAGCCCCTCTGGCACGACTGTGATCGCCGCGGCGATAATCGTCTTGAGGATGCTAACGGCTTGCAACCCCGCAAAGTGATAGCGCGCAAAGATAAGCAGTGCCAGCACCACTGCCCCATAGGTCAGGACGGTAATGGCGCGCTGGATGGCGCGCTGGAGTGGGGTAGGTTGCGGCGCGTATTGCTTGAGCACAGTGCTGATTGCACCAGCCTTGGTGGCGCTACCAACTGCCGTGACGCGAGCGTGGGCTGTACCCGCTACCACTGTTGTGGCGGCGTAGATAGTATCACCGGGTGCTTTGTCTACCGCGGCAGATTCGCCCGTGAGCATGCTCTCGTTTACCTCCAGGCCTTTTGCGTCGAGCACGACACCATCGGCGGGTAGCTCATCGCCAGTGTGCAGGGCAAGGGTATCGCCAACCTGCAACGCATCGTAGAGCACCTCGGTGATTGTCCCATCGGCCTGGACAACGCGGGCACGCGGCGCGCTCATTAGCTCAAGCTTGCGCAGGGCGCGCTTAGCCCGAATCTCTTGCACGGCACCAATCAGCGAATTGACCATAATGACAAATGATATAAACCAGGCATCGCGATACTCCTGCACATAGACTAGCGCCATAGCAAGAAGCAAAATCGCCAGCACGATAGGCGAGGCAAAGTTGCGCCGGATGATGACCAGATAGTCCTTCATGGGTTAGTTCATTCCTCCTCGATGATACTGACACTTCGCGGCAACCCGCCAGCCACTGCGCGCGTCGCTGTCTGCTTGGTAAATGTGGCCGTCCTTCACTTCATCAACGAGGATGAGGGCTGGATTATATGGCGCAAGGGTACGATAGTACATGATGTCGCGATCGGTGATGCGCCCAAAGCCGGGGAAGATCTCACGAAACTTCTGCCGGCCAAATTCGTCAAAATACTCTGGCTGACCGCGGGGTGGAAAGAATGTCTCAGCGCGCAGACCAATTCGCACCGCGATCTTCTTCACATCGCCAAGCAGAAGGCGCGATGGCCCATAGACCAAGCAATAGAGCTGGCCGTCTGTCGCAAAAAACACCGATGCCTTAGCAGCAAGCCCCGCGGCAATATTGCGCGCCACCACGCGATTGATCACTAGCTGCACGCCAAAGCGTGCGGCGAGAGCCTTTTGTACATATGCGACATCCATGTGGTTACCAAAGTCCATGATGGATATTATACCGGAATCTTGGCCTGGCCGCTAGAGTCGAGGCGGTGAGTGTGCGATAATGGAGACATGTCTGAACACGAATTCTCGACTCGATACACGCACCTCAATAACCAGCAGCGCGCTGCTGTCGATACGATTGACGGGCCCCTGCTCGTTGTGGCTGGTCCCGGCACTGGCAAGACAGAGCTACTCAGCATGCGCGCCGCTAACATCCTGCGCCAGACAGATGTGCTACCCGAGAATATTCTCTGTCTTACCTTTACCGACAGTGGGGCAGCCGCGATGCGGCAGCGTCTGCGCAGTATCATTGGGGCAGATGCCTACCGCGTCGCTATCCATACCTTCCATAGCTTTGGCAGTGAGGTGATAAATCACCACCGGGAGTATTTCTATCATGGTGCGTCACGTAAACCTACCGATGAGCTTGGCAGCTATGAGATTCTGCGCGGCATCCTCAGCAAGCTCGATCATCATAACCCGTTGAGCAGCAAGCAAAATGGTGAGTTTACCTATCTGCAGGACATTAGCCGTAGTATTAGCCAGCTCAAGCAGGCTGGTTTGAGCAGCGCAGAGCTTCGGCAGGTTATCGATGCGGATGAGGCACTCGTGGCGGCCGTCGAGCCACGCCTCAGTGAGGTCTTTGCCGCTGGGCGAATAAGCAAACCAATGGCGGGCAAGCTCGCTCCGCTGGCGGGCGAAGCAGCTCAGCTGCCACTGCCGCCGTTGCCACCCACCATTCCACCACTAGCCGATAGCTTTTCACTCAGCCTGGCTCGAGCGATCGACGAGACGCTTGATAGCGGTAAGACCACACCACTCACCGCCTGGCGCAACCACTGGTGCGAGAAAGATGCTACTGGGAGTTATGTCTTAAAAGATCGCAAGCGCCTTGGTAAGCTGCGCGCCCTCGCTGAGGTCTATGATGCGTATCTCACTGAGCTGAGTGCGGCTGGTCTGTATGACTACGATGATATGATTCTCCAGCTCGCTCAGGCGCTCGATGCCCAGCCTGAGCTGCGCGCTAATCTTGAGGAGCAGTACCAATACATCATGGTAGATGAATTCCAAGATACCAACCTCGCGCAGCTGCGCATCCTCTTTTCGCTGACGAGTAGCCCGGTCCACGAGGGTCGCCCCAACATTATGGCAGTCGGTGATGATGACCAAGCAATCTACAGCTTCCAGGGAGCAGATGTCAGTAACATCCACCGCTTCCGGAGCCATTACCGCGCTGTGCAGCTAATCGCCTTGACGGATAATTATCGCTCGAGTCGCGCTATCCTCACGCCAGCCCGGGCTGTTATCACTCAGGGGGGCGACCGGTTAGAGGCGGTGCTTCCCGAGCTCGATAAGACGCTTACGGCCCATCACCAGCCAATCCAGACTGCCGTCAGCCTGGCTGAGCTGCCCACCAGCCTAGCCGAGCGCCAATGGCTGGCGCAGCAGATTCGCCAACAGATCGATAGCGGCACACCGCCTGAAGAGATTGCCGTCCTAGCTCGGCGTCACCGCGAACTGGTGGCACTGGTACCGTACCTTCAGGCAGCAGGTATTGCCATCAATTACGAGCGGCGCGACAATATTCTTGATAATCCTGTCATCCAGGTGCTCGAGTTGCTTGCGCGGGTAATCGAAGCCATAGCAGCAGGGGAGTTTCCTATGGCCGATAGCTTGCTCTCAGAGCTGGTGGCGCACCCGGCCTTTGGTTTTGCCAGCCAGGATATTTGGCAGCTTAGCCTCCAGGCGTGGCGCAATCGCCAAACGTGGGGCGAGGCGATGATGGCGAGCCCCACCTTCCAACCCTTGACGATGTGGCTGATCCATATGGCGTGGCAGGCGCAGTATCAACCGCTTGAGATGGTACTCGATGATTTGCTTGGTGTCCCGCAGCCAGCCGATAGCCAAAAGGCTCAGGCCGCCATAGCCAGCGCGATCACCGACTATATGACGCAGCAGATGGCCCAATTCGACCAGCCAATTAGTCTCTCTACCGAAGCGGCCCCTGCCATGCCCACGGTACATTACCGCTCACCACTGTACGATTATTATTTCTCGCGCGAGAAGCTTGCCGAGCAGCCCGATGCATACCTTGCCTGTCTTGAGGCCTTGCGGACTCTGCGCAGCCGCGCCCAGGAGTATCGCGGTGATGATGAGACGCTCCGGCTTGCCGATATGCTCGATCTCCTCAGTATGCACCGGCAGTTCAAGACGCCCATCACCACTATTCGTCAGCGTACCGAGGCGCATACCGGCCGCATCAATCTTATGACGGCGCACAAGGCCAAGGGGCTGGAGTTTGGCCATGTCTACATCATGGGCGCTGTCGATAGCACCTGGGGGCGGCGTGTGCGCTCGCCGGTGTCGCTTATCACGTATCCAGATAACCTTGCTATTGCTCCGGCTGGTAACACGTACGATGAGCGCCTCCGCCTCTTTTTCGTCGCCATGACGCGGGCATGCGACCACCTAACTATCAGCTACAGCACTCAAGATGATACTGGCAAAGCAACGCTACCGGCCAGCTTCCTCGACGGCGTCGATCTCACTGCAACTACTGTCGATATGCCCAACGACGTGCCAAGCCTCACCGCGCAGCTCACCACCGATTGGCAGCGCCGCCTTGCGCCAGTTGGCACGCCCGAGCCCGATTTGCAGCAGCTCCTCCAGCCCATGCTCGAGCAGTATAAGCTCTCTAGCACACACCTTACTACCTTCTTAGACGTGTCGCGGGGTGGGCCCGCGGCCTTCTTGACCAACTACTTGCTGCGCTTTCCGCAGGCACCCAGCCCACATGCCATCTACGGCAATGCCATCCACCACGTGCTGCAGCGTGCACACACCCATCTTACTGCCACGGGCAAAGTGCGGCCGGCTGAGGATATCCTCGGCGACTTCGAGCAAGAGCTTAATCGCCAGCCGCTAAGGTCAGAGGACTTCGCGTACTTTAGCCGCAAGGGATTGGATTCACTGAGCGCCTTCTTGCAGGCCAAGGCGCATACCTTCCGCCCCGAGCAAAAGACCGAGCTGAGCTTTGCCGGCCAAGGAGTCGTGCTCGGTGATGCTCGCCTTACTGGCACGCTCGACCTTGTCGATATTGACCACGCTGCCAATACCATCGCCGTTACAGACTACAAGACGGGCAAGCCCGCCCGCAGTTGGCAGGGCCGCACCGATGCCGAGAAGATTAAGCTGCACAAATACCGCCAGCAGCTGATGTTCTACGAGCTCCTCGTGCGCTACTCGCGCGACTATGCTCGCTACGACTTTGCCGGGGCTACGCTGCAGTTCGTCGAGCCAGATAAGGATACGGGTGCTATTCACCAGCTCAGCACCAGCTTTTCTCAGGCCGAGCTGGATGAGTTTGCCCAGCTCATCGCCGCCGTGTGGCGCTGTATTACCCAGCTCCAGCTGCCCGACACCAGCCACTACCCAGCCACATACAAAGGCATTCTCGCCTTCGAGGAGGACCTGCTGCGGCGTATAGAAGAGCAAGAATAGCGGCTAAGCGCGAGCATCTGTGACACAATAGACAATGTATTCGCTATATACTCTTGCTGCAACACTCTACAGGAGAGAATGGAGTGGCTAATAGCTAAGCACATGAGCAAGCTTTTTTGCTACCCTGGCCGAAACATTTTGGTGTAGTATATACAGCATTCTCTCTTGCACTGTGAGTGAGTTTTCCTAGGAGGATTATCTCTGCTTATCTTTATCTGATCCTTACAGAGAGAGAGTGAGACTGTCTGAGTGCAATAAATCCGCGTCGTCTATCATTTGTTGCGAATAGTACATAGAATGAAACAGAACGTAAGAACAAAACGAGAATCTCTGCAAGACATGCGCATATTGATTGACAGGACCGCTGTATATTGGTATATATAGTAACAGCTCAGCTGAGTGGAATCTGCTTGATGTCCGATACATTAGGTCTAAGACACTCAGTCTGAGTGTTTTTGACAGGATTTCACCATGCTCTCACGAGAGGAGGTGAGAGTCGTGTCGTGTCTGGCATGTACCCGTATGGGGTACAACTGGACAAAGACGTGCCCGAGCTGTAAAGGATCGGGCACAAAAGGACTAGGGTACCGCTGCGGCGTTTGCGACGGTACTGGTCTTGTTTGCAGGTGTGGAAGGCCTAATAATGCCTAACACACCTACAAAGACGGTCGGGTGTTAATATCCGAGAGAGTAGGTAATTAAGACACGACAGAACAAGGTCGTGCACCTATCCGTCACTGGAGATGAATGGCTCCATTTCCCTTTGTGTGTTAACTCACATAGAGGTGCAGGTTCGATTCCTGCTATCTCCGCCATATGGCAAATGCTCCGCTTTTTTCGCGTAGAGCACTGCCATAGCAACCGCCGCAGGCTACCCCTTGTCGGACATCAAGAGGGGTAGGCGGTATCGTCGCCACTTGGGAGGCGATGATCGAGAAGTCTCATGCTGCGCGTCCTTGTTACCGCGCACTGTGCACCTGCCACGGAGACTTCTTTAAAACACGTGAGACTCGCGAGATTCACTCGCCCCCCTGGCTACCGGCCAGGACGAGCAGAACCGCTTGTAGTCTCTCCCGAGCTCCTGCATCCGCATCATGCGTTGAGGCAGGAGCTTCTTCCTTTTTTAGTACATAACCGTGGTATAGCTATAAAATTCAGGTGCTCACTACTTGACAATCCTCGCTAGGTAGATTACAATTATTTCTACCCTTGCAAATAATTCGCCGGATCTGCTCCGGCTTGAGTTTTTGTAAGGAGTGGTCGGTCAATGGCGACCGACCTGGGATGGCCCTCGTGGTTGAGGGGTACGAGAGGTTTGCTTGTCGATGAAGACAAGCATGGGAGGACACCCTCTCTCGTAGCAGGTTCGACTCCTGCCATCCCAGCTGTGTGAGTACCCTCCAAGGAAATGCCTTGGAGGAGCCAACCCCGGAAGGGGGTGGTCTATACGACTATATGCTCACATCGCCCCGCATCCACTGCGACACCCATCTACGCATAAAGCGTGGGTGCGGGGCCTCTCCCCTGATCAATTGTGTTATAATAGCTTGATATGACGTCTTTTTGGAATGATTTGCCGCAGCCATTTTTTGTTTTGGCACCGATGGAAGCGGTCACGGATGTGGTGTTTCGCCATGTGGTGGAGCGGGCTGGTGCGCCCGATGTGTTTTTTACTGAGTTTGCTAATGCGACGGGCTGGGTGCACGCTGGCGACAGGGCAATTGCTGGGCGGCTCATTAAGACGGACGACGAATACCCCCTGGTAGCGCAGATTTGGGGCGGCAAGCCAGGCGATATGGAGCAATTTGCTCAGCACTGCGCGCGCCTAGGCTTTGCAGGGATCGATATCAATATGGGCTGCCCCGCCAAGAGTGCCATCAAGAGTGGGGGAGCGGCGCTGATTCGCAATCCAGACGTTGCAGTAGCCGCTATTGCCGCGGCCAAGACGGCTGGCCTGCCGGTCAGCGTGAAGACCCGCCTTGGCTACAGTACTGTGGATGAATGGCGGGCGTGGCTCACAATACTACTCCAGCAAGATATCGTCAACCTGACTATCCACCTGCGCACCAAGAAGGAGATGAGCAAGGTAGCAGCGCACTATGAGCTCATCGATGATATCGTGGCGCTGCGCGATACAATTGCGCCGCAGACGCTGCTCACTATTAATGGTGATATTCGCGATCGGGCGCATGGCATGACACTGGTAGCTGCCCACCCGGGCGTCAATGGTGTAATGATTGGCCGTGGGGTGTTTGCTGATCCATTTTGCTTTGCGCCGCATAGTGATAGTGTCGCGCAGGGTAGTAGCTCTATGGCGCAGCGCAACTTCACCCTCCTTTGCTACCACCTCGATCTCTTCGACCACTGGCAGCCACAGCTAGGCCGGCCATACGAGACACTCAAACGCTTCTACAAGATCTACATTCGTGACTTCGACGGTGCCAAGGAGCTGCGTGACCAGCTGATGCACACCACCAGTACGGATGAAGCGCGGCAGATTATCCATCAGTGGCATGAAGCGATGTCTGCGTCTGAGTAGCTGATACTCTGGTGTTCTTGCTATGTTTGATCCTCTATTGTATTGCATGAGGGTCACCTAGAGCGATGGTTCTCCATCGGTATGAGTAGGGTAGTGATGCTTGCGATGTCTTTATCTGCGAAGAAAGAAACGCTTATTATAATTACTGTTGCCACGCAAGAAAAAGAGGTACTAGGAAGAGACCTCTTAACTGGCCCAAGGGGTTGGTTTAATTTACTTGTTATTTACTTTTGTTGCGCTCCTTTAGAGGCTATGCAAGCACGGTCACCGTCATGCGTGGGCCACACAGTGCCATAATAGCAGCGAGATTGTAGTAGAGCATGGCAGTAGCGGCATGCTGCTGGGCAGTTGGATCGCCCGGATAGAGAGCCTCGGCCGAGGGTGCAAAGGCCCATGTGTCGATATTGAAAGCCTGGTGATGCTCGTGTGCGCGGTCGAATTCCCGCGCTAAGGCATGGCGGTCGAGCGTTGTCCCTGCGCGCTGATTCATTACCACTGCTGCCTCGTGGTGGTTGCCGCACAATATATCGGTATGAGCACCAGTAGGCTCAGCACTCTTTGCTAGCTGCGCGTCGACCATTGTCACGAGCTTGTTGCCACTAGCCATAACGAGCTTGGACTCATCTGCTGCATGACGAATGATCTGCTGGTGTGCTTCGTCGCTACTATCGCTACCAAGACCAAGCTCGGTGGCTAGGCTGCGCAATTGCTCACCACGCTGAGCAATGATAGTAAAGATCGCGCCCACCTTGTCGGCCGCAGCGCAGCCAGCATCTTCGCCATGAGCATAGTCATCCCGATGGACGTGCACCGTCGCGGGTATCTGGCCAATTCGCCCCAGGACGCGCGCATTCGCTTCATTAATAGCATCGCTATTACCACGTACCAGTCGATCCGTCACTAGGTAGAGCAAGCCACCGCCTGCACCATTTGGCACTGCTTCTGCTGTGCTGCCGGGCCGGCCATCCATGCACGCGCCAATGATATTCTGCGCTGCTGGCACGTAGTGTTCACTAAGTTCCTGAATAAATTCTGCCGCACGGGGGCACTGTGGCGTATCAAGCTTGCCAAGGCCATACTCATCGCCTAGCTGGTAGGATACAACAGGCTGCTCATAGCAATCACTTGTCGTCTTCTTATTATCTCGACAACCATATGTCTCCTCTGGTAATGATAGATGGGAAGGATAAAATTCCGTCATTATGCTGCTGCCTCTCTGCGGTTATCTCTGTTATCCTAATATTTTATACGCGGTGCTTGTTGTGGCGTCGGCGCAGGCCAGCCACCTTGAGACGCACGGCATGGCGGTCGACCAGCTGGTGCGCTTTTTCGAGCTCTACCTGAGTACTAGCATTGTCGCGCTGCTTGAGAGCACGCTCGAGGGCGGCTTTACTCTCAGCCTCAATGATATCGTCACCATGCTCGGCTTCGTCGACCAAGATACGTATCTTTGTCTGGCTAATCTCGACCACCCCACCAGAGATAGCAAAGTACTCCAGCTGGTCGTCACTGTCGTCTTTGGCGCGACGTACCGCTACAACACCCGGCACTGCCAGAGTTACGAGTGGTTCGTGCCCCGGGAAGACCGCAATCTGCCCATCCGGCGTCGGCAGCATCACCTCATACACAGTCTCGTGCAGCTTGCTACCAGTCAGTGTCACAAGTTCTAAATCCATAGCCTTACTATAGCAGAGTAGCAGAGAAAAAGCGAGGTAGAAGGCAAAGTGATTTTACTCCAAGCAAGAGAAAAGGGCGGGGAGCAGCAAGCCATATGGCGCTGCTCAACCCGCCCTTTGGTGGTAGGAGACGACCCAAGGTACTAAACAGAAAGCCCCCAGGCGAGGAGGGATACGAAGACCCCTCCGACGGCGGCTACAGCAATGAGCAGCAGCCCCAGGGTCTTTGACAGGCGCTGGCCTGCCACGATGGCTCCTCCAAAGAGGAGCCACATACCATACATCACGAGCCAGGGCAGCTCGTGACTACCAAATGCTGTCCCACCGAAGTGGAACAGCATGAGGTAACTCCCAAGCGGTACACCCGCCCAGGAAGCCATTCCAATCATCCAGAATGGCGCAATGTTGCGCGCCTTTCTGGCTTCCTCGCGCATGGAACGGTTGTCCCATGCGCTTTTCCTTCTTTGCATGGTCATCTCCTTTCCATGCAGTCTGGGAGCGCTGGTCGCCCCACCATCCTCAAGTGTGCCATATTTGATCGGGTAAGTCAAAGTGCATCTATTTGAATCTGAGCGCTTTACTGTTTTCTTATACTGTTCACCGTAGATACACTGTAATAAGCATATTTCTATGCATACCAATATATCTCGATACTATATCTATTCTCTATGTATATCTTTATACCTATCTCTATATATCTCTATAACTCTCTTTCTCTACTATTTATTTATCTCTTTCTCTATATCTCTATATCCTTATCTATTTCTCTATCTTTACATCTATATCCATATATCTATTTCTCTATTTCTCTATTTCTCTATTTCTCTTTTTATCCTTATCTTTCTCTATCTCTATTTATTTATCTTTATATTTCTCTATATCCATACTATTCTCTATCTCTCCCTATATCTCTATACATCCATATATCCATATCGATTTCTCTCCTATTATATATAAATATATAAAAG